>NZ_JAUOQE010000021.1 GCF_030547545.1 Amphritea sp. 1_MG-2023 | reverse complement strand
AATTCATTGAACTTCTTTATGAAATCATGACTCAATAACTTTTTTAACTTCATATTTCGGTGATACCTACAAAGCGCATAACAATTTAATAGTCTGCCCTTACAAGGTTTAAAAACTTGCAAGCTTTGCTACCTTGTAAGGTACATTTTCAATCCATGGATGGGAAAGCTATGTACCGTAGAAGCAGAAAGTATCAGGAATCTATGACTCAATTTGCGAGGGCAAGGGCTGCCAGAGAGGAAAAAAGGATTAATGGTGTTCATCCTGAATACCCGCCTGAACTACCTGACTTACGCAGATCAATTGAAATTACAGACTATGATACGGGTACTCCAGTTACCCATCGAATTGAACTATACCGTAGTAACCGCATTGATTGCTATAAGGTATGGGTAAATGGCAAATTATGGAAAGAACGTATAGGTTGGAGTAAAGTTCTGGAAGGTTTAAGAAAAGCCCTACCCCGCCGTACTAATCACTGGTAAGTATGTCCGCTTTTGGCACAAAGCAGACATCCCCCTGGGCAGTATCTATCACAAAACAATAACTAAAGTACTGAGCCAGATATCGCAAAAAACTCACCGCCCCATTCTGTAGGGTAGATTTGGGGAGAAAATCATGAAATATAGCCTTTACTGTGCAATTTTCTCACTAAGTACAAGGCTTACTATGCAATCAAAAGAAATGTAGAAAAAATACGCGAAAGCCTTATTTTACAGGCTTAGAGTCGATTGGAATGAAAAAAAATGGAAGGTTGTTACTAAAAAAATTGGTCGGGACAGCGGGATTCGAACCCACGACCCCTACTCCCCCAGAGTAGTGCGCTACCAGGCTGCGCTATGTCCCGACGATGAACGAAAAGCTAATAAGCTTTGGCGTTCCAATTGAGGTGGCTATACTACGCCAACAATGAACATCTGAAAAGCACTTTTTATCGATTTACTTCACCGATTTCAGCAGCTTACGAATATCCTCTAGTTCAGTGATGGTCTGACGAATCAATTGCTTATAACGGGCAGTATCATCCACGGCTTGCTCGCCATTGAGCCATTGACGGGCACCGCTAATGGTATAGCCTTGATCATGCAGTAATCCTTGGATTTGACGAATAATCAGCACATCTTGACGCTGATAATAACGCCGTCCACTACGTTTAACCGGACGAATTTGTGGAAACTCCCGCTCCCAATAACGCAAAACATGCGCCTTAACATCACACAAACCCGCTACTTCACCAATAGTGAAGTAGCGCTTTGTCGGGATACTGGGCAAATCTTCCGAGACTGAATCAGTCTCCTTCATAGGCTTCCACACGTTCCTTAAGCTTTTGGCCCGGGCGGAATGTCACCACCCGGCGTGCTGAAATAGGCACCTCTTCACCCGTTTTCGGGTTTCGCCCCGGACGTTCACGTTTATCACGCAGGTCGAAATTACCGAAACCAGAGAGCTTTACCTGTTCATTTTCAGCTAGGCTCATACGAATTTCGTCAAAGAAGGCTTCCACCATCTCTTTTGCTTCGCGTTTATTAAGCCCCAGATCTTCATACAGGCGCTCAGCCATATCTGCTTTAGTCAAAGAGCCCATCAGAATACCCCTGTCGATTACACTCTTAATGTAGCACCGAACTCATTTTTCAGTGCAGACACAACAAAATCAATAACTTCGTTGATCTCTTCATCGTTAAGAGTGCGCGAAGGATGCTGCCAGGTCAAGCCCAAAGCGATGCTTTTTTGACCAGGTTCAACACCTTTACCCTGATAAACATCGAACAGGGTCACCGCTTTAAGGTATTCACCACCCTGCTGCAGCGCAACAGCCCGCAGATCTTCAAAGGCTACCGTCTCATTCACCAGTAAAGCCAAATCACGACGGCTCTCAGGAAATTTAGACAAGCTTGTAAAGCGTGGTAAGCCACCGTCCAACAGCACTGACTGAACGATCTCAAACAGGAACACGGGGCCTGTCAATCCAAGACTCTTGACCAACTCAGGGTGCAACGCCCCCATAAAGCCGACGGTTTCACCATTACGCTTAATCGCCGCCGATTGACCCGGGTGCAGGGCAACATGACGCTCTGCGACAAAGCTATATTGATCCGCACAACCACCCAAGCCCAGCAAAGATTCAACATCTCCTTTCAGGTCATAGAAGTCCACGCTGGTGTTATCCGCATTCCAGCCTTCAGACTGACGCGGGCCGCAGATTAAGCCTGCCACAACGTTTTCTTGAATTAGTTGATCACCTTCAGGTAGGAAACGCTGTCCGGTTTCAAATAATCGCACGCGAGCTTGTTGACGATTCTGGTTGTATTGCAACGCCTTTGCCAGACCCGGCCAAATACTCGTACGCATCACCGCCATTTCGGCAGAAATCGGATTAGCCAAGGCTTTCGCCTCATGCTGATCATCAAACTGCGCCGCCAAGCCTTTTTCAATAAAGCTATAGGTAATCGCTTCTTGATAACCACGTCCGACTAACTGAGCCCGAACGCGATTGAGCGTCACTTTAGACTCATCGTTAGCGATCATATTCAGTTCAGCGGTTGGTACTTTAACCGGCAGGTTGTTATAACCATAGACTCGTGCCAGCTCTTCAATCAGATCAATCTCGATACTGATATCGAAGCGATATGAAGGCACCGCAACCGACCACTCACCTTCGGCGCTACGTTCAACGCTCATACCCAAACGGGTCAGAATCTCTTCGATTTCAAGCGCTGGCATTTCAAATGCCAACACCTGATTGACTTTGCTTTGACGCAAGGTCACCGTGGTGGCCGTCGGCAAGTGCTCATCGGCCACCGCTTCTACAACCGGACCGGCCTGTCCACCAACAATATCCAGCAACAGCTGCGTTGCGCGTTCAGTCGCTTTACGCTGTAGCTGCCAATCAACACCACGCTCATAGCGATGCGAGGCATCGGTGTGCAGCCCATAAGAGCGCGCACGTCCCGCAATATTGATCGGGTTAAAGTAGGCACACTCAAGGAAAATATCGCTTGATGCCGCCGTCACACCGGTGGCTTCGCCACCAAAGATACCCGCCATCGCGATCGCTTTATCCTGATCGGCAATCACCAACGTCTTGTCGTCTAACTCAACGTCATTACCATCCAGCAAGGTCAGCTTTTCAGCGGGCTTGGCTTTACGTACGATAATACCGCCATTGAGCTTAGACAGATCAAAGGCATGCATCGGCTGACCGAGCTCGAGCAACACATAGTTGGTCACATCAACCACAGGATCAATCGAACGAATACCACAACGACGTAGCTTTTCAACCATCCACAACGGTGTTGTGGCGGTCGCATCGATATTACGAATCACGCGGCCCTGATAACGCGGACAACTTTCGGGATCTTCTAGCGTGATCGCAAGGGTATCATCGATACTTGGCGCCACTGATTCAATCTCGACATAATTAACCGGCGCTTTATTCAACACACCGACTTCGCGAGCTAAGCCTTCAATGGATAGACAGTCACCACGGTTAGGCGTCAGATCAACATCGATAACAACATCATCGAGGCTTAAATAGTCACGCAGATCCGTACCGACCGGCGCATCGGCGGCCAACTCCATAATGCCGCCATGATCATCGGAAATACCCAATTCATCATCGGCGCAAAGCATACCGAACGATTCAACCTGACGCAGTTTGGCTTTCTTAATCTTAAAGTCACTACCATCGGCAGAACTCAGCACCGCGCCGACTTTGGCGAAGGCCGTTTTCAGTCCACCACGCGCATTTGGCGCACCGCAAACAATTTGAAACGTCTCATTGCCATCAGATACCTGACATACCTGCAACTTGTCGGCATTAGGATGGGGTTCAGCCGACAGGATTTCGCCCACCACCACGCCACTAAACTGACCCGCAACGGGAATAATCTCATCAACTTCGAGACCGGCCATCGTAATCTGATCGGCAATACCCTGCGTATCCGTCGCCGGATTGACCAGTTCACGTAACCACTTTTCACTGAATTTCATAATTCTGTTTCCGAAAATTCTTTATCTACTTTTAAACGATGTCGTTCGCTACCTAGCTCAACTCAACTGATAACTCAGTTAAACTGACCCAAGAAGCGCAAATCGTTTTCAAAGAACAGGCGCAGGTCATTAACGCCATACCGTAGCATCGCCAGACGCTCTACCCCCATACCGAAGGCAAAACCGGTGTACTGCTCCGGATCGATATTGGAAGACTCAAAGACTTTCGGGTGTACGATGCCGCAACCCAAAACTTCCATCCACTTACCATCACCCCGATCAATATCGACTTCGATAGACGGCTCAGTGAAGGGGAAATAAGAGGGACGGAAACGGACTTTGACATTTTCCTCAAAGAACTCCCGCAAGAACTGCTCGAGCGTGCCTTTCAAATCGGCAAAGCTGATATCTTTATCAACGATCAAGCCTTCAACCTGATGAAACATCGGCGAGTGCGTCTGATCATAATCACAACGATAAACACGGCCTGGGCAGATGATCCGAATCGGTGGTTGCTGACTTTCCATGGTGCGCACCTGAACACCCGAGGTGTGCGTGCGTAGCAAAGTATTGGCGTTGAAATAGAAGGTATCGTGCATCGCCCGTGCGGGGTGATGCGAAGGGATATTCAGCGCTTCAAAGTTATGATAATCATCTTCGATTTCAGGCCCTTCGGCGACGGAATAACCGATCCGCGCAAAAAACTCTTCAATCCGCTGCAACGTCTTCGTTACCGGATGCAGACCACCCAATGATTGACCACGCCCTGGCAGAGTCACATCAATCGTCTCTGCCGCCAGTTTCGCGTCTAATGCGGCTGATTCTAGGCTAATACGACGTGCGTTCAGCACATCCTGTAATGCCTGTTTCGCTTCATTAATTTTTGCACCCGCCTGAGGACGTTCTTCCGCACTCAGCGCGCCCAGACCCTTCAATAGCTGGGTAAGATGACCTTTCTTACCCAGATACTGAACCCGCACCTGATCAAGATCTTGTGCGCTTGTTGCCTGTTCTGCAGCCTGCTTGCCTTCAGCCAACAGGATTTGAATGTTTTCCATTTACCGCTCCAGATAAAAATAGGGGAAGAGTTTGCACCCTTCCCCTATCACAACGATCAATACTTACCAGAAGGTAAGGGTGTCTTACAGTGCAGCTTTTGCTTTTTCAACGATAGCAGCAAAAACTTGCGCTTCGTGAACAGCCAAATCAGCCAGCACCTTACGATCGATCTCGATTGATGCTTTCTTCAGGCCAGCAATAAAGCGGCTGTAAGACAAACCATTAATGCGGGCTGCAGCGTTGATACGAGCAATCCACAGCGCGCGGAACTGACGCTTACGCTGACGACGGTCGCGGTACGCATACTGACCAGCTTTAATTACTGCCTGTTTAGCTACACGGAATACACGGCTACGAGCGCCGTAGTAACCTTTAGCTTTTTTCAGGATCTTTTTGTGACGACGGTGTGCGATGACACCACGTTTTACACGTGCCATATTTCTTTCTTCCTAACTGAGAATTTGTGGTTACTACGACTTAGATGTAAGGCAACATACGACGGATCAATTTCTGATCTGCCGCTGCAACTTGCAACATTGGGCGAAGCTGACGCTTACGCTTAGTCGTTTTCTTAGTCAGGATGTGGCTTGTGTAAGACTGTTTGTGCTTAAAGCCTTTAGCAGTCTTTTTAAAACGTTTCGCAGCACCGCTGCAAGATTTCATTTTAGGCATTACTAAATCCCCACGCATTCGTTAATTATCTTTCACCTGAACAAACAACAAAACCCGTCTCTGACTCACGCGGAGACAGCACGGGTTTTACGCTGAAGTCAGATTACTTTTTCTTTTTCGGAGCTATGACCATGATCAATTGGCGGCCTTCCATTTTTGGACGCTGCTCAACGACACCCAGCTCTTCCAGATCTTTTTCGATCCGGTTTAATAGCTGCATGCCTAACTCCTGGTGTGCCATTTCACGGCCACGGTAACGCAGTGTTACCTTGACCTTATCGCCACCTTCAAGGAAACGTATCAGGTTGCGTAGTTTTACCTGATAATCCCCTACTTCCGTATTAGGACGGAATTTGACTTCCTTAACCTGCATCTGCGTCTGCTTCTTCTTCGCAGCATTCGCTTCTTTTTTCTTTTCGTACAAAAACTTACCGTAATCCATCACCTTACAGACGATAGGATCAGAATCAGAAATTTGTACCAGGTCAAGGCCAACTTCTTGTGCCGCCTCTAGGGCGTCTTTGATAGGTACAACACCTATCTGCGTTCCATCTGGACCAATCAACCGACACTCGCGGGCGCTGATATTCTCATTTATAGGCGGCTTATTCCGCTCATTACGCCCTCTTCTGTTATCTCGCTTGATAGCTGTATCTCCAATCTGTTAATTATTCTTTGCGGCCTTTCTGAGCAACGTCCTGCTTCAGATGCTCGCAAAACTCTTCAATCGACAATGTGCCGAGATCTTCACCGGTACGGGTACGTACTGCCACGGTACCAGTTTCTACTTCCTTATCGCCAACAACAAGCAAATAAGGAACTTTCTGAATAGTGTGCTCGCGGATTTTAAAGCCGATCTTCTCATTTCTCAAGTCCGCAGAGGCAAAGAATCCAAGTTCTGTGAGTTTTTCTTCAAGTTCACGGCAATATTCACCCTGTTTATCGGTAATATTCAGAATCGAGACCTGCTGAGGAGCTAACCACGTCGGTAAAGCACCAGCAAAGTTTTCAATTAGAATACCGATAAAGCGTTCAAATGAACCCAGAATCGCACGATGCAACATCACCGGTGTTTCACGATCGCCCGATTCATTGACAAATTGCGCGCCCAAACGGCCCGGCATGGAGAAGTCGACCTGAATCGTACCACACTGCCAAACGCGTCCTAGACAGTCTTTCAACGAGAATTCAACTTTAGGGCCATAGAAAGCACCTTCGCCCGGCAGTTCATCCCAGTCTAAACCAGCCGCATCGAGCGCATCGCCCAAAGCTTTTTCCGCTTTATCCCAAACCTCATCCGAACCCACACGTTTTTCTGGACGAGTCGATAGCTTGTAGATGACTTCACTAAAGCCAAAGTCAGCATAGACTTCGTGCAAGAAGTCGATAAAGCGCGCGACTTCGCTCTGAATATCATCTTCGGCACAGAAGATATGGGCATCATCTTGCACAAAGCCACGCACCCGCATAATGCCGTGTAGCGCGCCCGAAGGTTCGTTACGGTGACAGCAGCCAAACTCAGCTAAACGCAACGGCAGATCGCGGTATGAACGCAATCCCTGATTAAACACCTGAACATGACAAGGGCAGTTCATCGGCTTAATAGCGAAATCACGGTTCTCGGAATGAGTGGTAAACATCTCCTCGGAGAATTTATCCCAATGACCGGATTTTTCCCACAGCGTACGTTCAACCACCTGCGGAGTTTTAATCTCATTATAACTATGCTGACGCTGTTTCGTCCGCATGTATTGCTCGATTGTTTGATACAGCTTCCAGCCATCGGCATGCCAAAACACCATACCCGGCGCTTCTTCTTGCAAATGGAACAGATTTAACTGTTTGCCCAGTTTACGGTGATCGCGCTTTTCCGCTTCTTCTAGACGATGCAGATACTCTTTAAGGTCTTTTTTATCGCCCCAAGCAGTACCATAGATACGCTGCAACATCTCATTATTGGAATCGCCACGCCAATAGGCACCCGCCAATTTCATCAGTTTGAAGACTTTGATGTGTCCAGTCGATGGTACGTGAGGGCCACGACAGAGATCGATAAACTCGCCCTGAGAGTAGAATGAAAGATCTTCGTCACTCGGAATTGCTTCAAGCAATTCAACCTTATACTTCTCACCCTTCTCTTCGAATAAACGTACCGCTTCATCACGGCTCATCAACGAACGGGAAATAGGATGGTTGGCCTTGACGAGCTCTTTCATCTTCGCTTCGATTTTCTGCAGATCATCCGGGGTAAACGGACGTTCGTAAGCGAAGTCATAATAAAAGCCGTCATCGATGACTGGACCGATCGTCACCTGAGCGGTTGGAAACAATTGCTGCACCGCCATCGCCATTAGATGAGCACAGGAGTGACGAATCACCTCAAGACCCTCTTCATCGCGGGGCGTAATAATGGCTAATTCAGCATCGTCAGTAATGGTGTGGGAGGTATCCACCAATTCACCATTCACTTTACCGGCTAAGGCAACCTTAGCCAAACCAGCGCCGATATCGGCGGCAACATCAAAAACAGTAACGGCGTTAGCAAACTCGCGTTTACTACCATCAGGGAGGGTAATGACAGGCATTGTGCGTTCCTATATGTTAGCGATAAGACTGATCAGTACCACAGACCAGCCTAACAATTTAGTTACCGTTACAAACCAAGTAGCGGTAATACAGGCGAGGTATTTTACGGCAAACTCAAGTATAAAGCTATTTGCATAGGCCGTGTCTAACCAAAAGATAGATCGCTATAGCTGCCCCTTCTCGGGGCGATTAAGGCCAAGCGAAGCTCAATCAAAGCTCAATCAAAGCTCAATATTCGTCATGAAGTAAAACCTGATTCTACAATCAGCATTCTTTCTCTAAATGTCGCCGCGTATAAAGAATGTGCTCGCTGGCGGCGCGGCGAGCCGCCTCGGCATCACGGTTCATAATCGCCTGATGGATCGCACTATGCTGCGCACGAATCCCCTCCGGATAGCGACCATACGTTTTCAGGGTGCGCGTTAACACGCCATAGATCGCATTAAAGAAACGGGTATAAAACAACTGACTAAACGAGATGATCAGTAGATGATGTGATGACTCTGCGATCATCATATGAAAGCGTAAGTCTTCTTTGGCTTTGGCTAATGTAGTTTCTCGCTGACCTCGCTGCAGCATCTGACGATATTCTTTATCTAGCGCCGCTAACTGCTCATCACTGGCCCGTAACGAAGCATAATAAGCCGCCTCACCTTCGAGCATGGCGCGAACCTCCAAGACCTGCCGTTGAAACTCAGGGTTATCGCCCAGCGCCTTGCCTTCCCCTAAGGGCAGGTTAAAGTGTGGCTCAAGTAAATTCTTGACTCGCGTTTTACCGCCTTGACGAATCTCAACATAGCCTTCAGCTTCGAGCTGCCCCACCGCTTCGCGCACCGTCGAACGCGACACCGCTAAGCCCTCTGACATACGTCGCTGTGATTGCAATTCAGCCCCAGGCAGCAAGGCGCCTGAGAACAGGCTTTCTTTTAGTTGCTGCAACAGCTCATCACTCAAATTCGGCATTCTTTTCACTTCTTGGTCAGACCAGTTTGCAGTGTAGCATTTCTTTCCGGCGGTTCATTCACTATCTTGCATAGCAGTAACGTAACCAATCAGGCCCATCACAACGGTGAATTGTCTCACTGACTCGAGCCTATAACGATAAATAATAAACGGTAACTCCTCATGTCACATACATCATCTGGCCCGCGTGTCGGCCTATTTGTCACCTGTTTAGCAGACATGTTTCGCCCGTCCGTTGCTTTCGCTACCGTACAGCTGTTAGAGCAAGCAGGCTGTCGCGTCGAAGTGCCCGAACGGCAAACTTGCTGTGGTCAGCCGGCGTTTAATTCCGGCGATCGTCAAACCACCGCCGACATCGCCCGACAGACTCTCGATGCCTTCGATGGCTATGAATATGTGGTGGCGCCTTCTGGCTCCTGCATTGGCATGTTGCATCAATACTCCGATCTATTTGATGTCAGCGACCCTTATTTTCAACGAGCCAAATCACTCGCCGCTCGGGCACACGAAATCACCTCATTCCTATTCGATGTGCTCGGCTCATCAGCCCTTGAAGCCCAACTAAAGCAACTGCGGTTTGAACAGAAAGTGACCTATCACGATTCCTGTGCCGGTCTGCGCGAACTCGGCATCAAACAGCAACCGCGACAACTGCTCAGTCACATTCAGGGGGTCGAACTCGAAGAGATGGACGAAGCCGAAACGTGTTGCGGTTTCGGTGGCACTTTTTGCGTTAAATACCCTGAAGTCTCCAATCGCATGGTGTCGAATAAGAGCCACAATATCAGCAACACCGATGCACAGACGTTACTCGGCGGCGATTTAGGCTGTCTACTGAATATGGCCGGTAAACTCAAGCGAGAAGGCAAGCCGATAGAAGCCCGTCATGTTGTCGAAGTGTTAGCGGGTATGACCGATACACCCGCCATTGGCGAAGCCGATTACTATCGCGCCAAACAACTTTAAGGAGCGACACCATGCAAATTAATACCCCGTTCTTTAAACAACGTGCGCACGATGCACTGCACGATGAGAACTTACAAACGGCCTTGGCAAAACTCAAAACCGGCTTTCCCGAAAAGCGCGCGATTGCCGTAGAGCGGATGCCCGAATTTGAGGCGCTACGGAATCAAGGACGCGATCTTAAAAATCATATTATGGAACACCTCGATCTTTACCTTGAACAGTTTGAAACCAAGGTAATCGAAAATGGTGGCCATGTGCACTGGGCGAGAACCGCCGAGGATGCTAATCAGATCATTCTGGATATCTGTCAGCAGGTTGATGCGAAAACCGTGACCAAAGGTAAATCGATGGTCACCGAAGAGATCGGCCTGAACGATTTTCTCGAACAAAACGGTGTGCAGCCGGTGGAGACCGACTTGGGAGAATACATCCTGCAACTGCGTCAGGATCACCCGAGCCATATCATCGCTCCCGCGATTCACCTGAACCTAGAAGATGTCTCCGAAGCCTTTCATGCACACCATAACCGCCCGAAATCCAGTGATCCTGCGGTACTCATGCAGGAAGCCCGTGAAGTACTCAGAGAAAAATTTGTTGCCGCCGATGTCGGTATTACCGGAGCGAATTTCTGTGTCGCCGAAACGGGTTCAACCATCATTGTCACCAATGAAGGCAACGGTGATCTAACCCAAACCCTGCCAAAAACCCATATCGTCGTGACATCGATCGAAAAGGTGGTACCAACACTCGAAGATATGACGCTGTTCCTTCGTCTGTTGGCCCGTTCCGCCACGGGACAAGAGTTTTCCGTCTACAACACGTTATCCACCGGCCCCCGTCGAGAGGGAGATCAAGATGGTCCAGAAAACTTCCATGTGGTACTGGTAGATAACGGTCGCAGTGAAATGATCGGCACCGAATTTCAAGAGATGCTGCGTTGCATTCGCTGTTCAGCCTGTATGAATCACTGCCCAGTCTATGGCGCTGTCGGCGGACACAGCTATGGTTGGGTTTATCCCGGTCCGATGGGTTCAGTGCTGACGCCGCAGATGATCGGTATCGAACAAGGAGGCATGCTCCCCAATGCATCGACCTTCTGTGGTAAATGTGAATCGGTTTGTCCGGTAAAAATCCCACTGCCAAAATTGATGCGTCATTGGCGTGAAGATGAATTTCAAAAACACCTGCAACCGAAAGCCGCTCGTTATGGTTTAGCCAGTTGGGCTTTTTTAGTCAAGCGTCCAGCCTTGTACCGTTGTTTTACTCGCCTATCCAACTGGCTCATGCGCTCCTGGGCAGGAAAAAAAGGCCGCTTAAGCAAGCTTCCCTTGGCTAGTGGTTGGACCGATTGGCGTGATATGCCAGCACCACAAAGCCAAACCTTTATGCAAGCCTGGAAACAACAGCAGAAAACAGGAGACCGCTCATGAGCACCGATTCCATTAACGCTCAACAGCCAACCATGCATTCAAATAAGCGCTCTCAGACCAGTCGCCGCGATATTTTTAACAATATTCGTCGCGGTCTTAAGGCTGATTCCGTCGATACACAGCGACAGCAGCGTGTCACCAACCGACTTTCCGCCAAAGCAGACAACCTGATTCCCGCCCGCTCTCAACTCCCCGTAGCCGAACAGGTAGCGCTGTTTAAAACCATGGCTATTGAAGCGGCGGCCGAATTGATCGAGCTGGATAATATCGAGCAGCTGCCTCAGGCCTGCTGCGATTGGCTGACACAACATCAATGCAAACAATTGATTAGCGCCAGCACGCCGGTGCTTCGCGATCTCGACTGGGAACCGCTGACTCAGCAACAGATAAACCGCACAGAACGAGTGGCTCAAGCCGGCGATATCGCCAGCCTCACCACCAGCTTTGCGGGTATCGCCGAAACCGGCACGTTAATGCTGCATTCCAACGCTCACAGCCCAACTACGCTAAATTTTCTGCCCGACAATCATCTCGTGGTACTGCATCGCTCGGCGATTGTCGGTAGCTATGAAGAAGCTTGGAAAAAGCTGAGACAGCAGTGTTTCGGCGACAACCCCGATCAGCAGTTGCCCCGTACCGTGAATATGATTACCGGCCCCTCTCGGAGTGCCGATATCGAACAGACATTACAGATGGGCGCCCACGGCCCCAAAGCACTGATTATCTTTCTTATTAACGATTAAGACGCAGTTGACTGATCGTCACTCGGTCAGTCAACTTTTAGCCACGATAGACGGCAATATCGCCGTCCACCGGGCACGTCCCTGCGCTGCGCCCTCAGATAGCATAATAATTAGCCCTTACGCCTATTATCACACCAATTTGGGCACACAGATCATGGTTAATCCGTTTAAAATACGTTTAAAATACACCCCTAATATTCTCACTATCGACCTGACAAAAGGATGCCTAACATGCAGGCATTACTGCAGTACAATTGGGCCAGCGTTACCCGTCTAACTTTAATAATAAGCCTAGCGACAACACTGCTTCCTGCTCTCGTATCGGCAACAGATCTTAGCTCAGAACCGATCACCCCAATCGCCTCAATCAGCAACCTCAACCAAGCCAAAGTCCAGCTAGGAAAGGCCTTGTTTCATGATCCTCGCCTGTCGAGCAACAACAGTATCAGCTGTGCCAGTTGTCATGATTTAAGTGGCGGCGGCGCCGATAAAGTTTCACTGTCGTTCGGTGTCAACGGTACTAAAGGCTTAACCAACACCCCCACGGTCTATAACAGCGCGCTGAACATTGCTCAGTTCTGGGATGGACGCGCGGCCGACTTACACGAACAGGTCGATGGGCCGGTGCAAAATCCACTCGAAATGAACACCCACTGGCCAGAGATTATCAATAAGCTTAATCGAGATCAGGCGCTTAAACAGCAGTTTGAAACACTCTACCCTGAGGGCTTAAATGCCAACAATATTCGCGCGAGTATCGTCGAGTTTGAGCGTTCTCTAGCAACACTCAACGCGCCCTTCGATCAATGGCTGCTAGGCAACGAAGCCGCACTGACTGATAAACAGAAGCAAGGCTACCGCTTGTTTAAATCCTATGGCTGTGTCAGTTGTCATCAGGGCGCTAATGTCGGCGGCAATATGTACGCTTACTTCGGTGCGGTACACAATATTATGGAATATTTTGAGCTCCGCTCAACGCCTCCAAGCGAAGCTGACTTAGGCCGTTACAGCGTGACAAAAAATCCCCTCGATAGGTTTCTATTTAAAGTGCCAAGTCTGCGAATGGCTTCGCTTACCGCGCCCTATTTTCATGACGGGGCCGTGCCTGATTTAAATACAGCGATTATCATCATGGGCCGCTTTCAACTCGGTAGGGAGATACCCAAAGAGCACGTCTCTGCCATCAGCGCCTTTATCAGCTCCTTGGCCGGTGAACACCCGGAGTTAGCAGAATGATCTGGCTCAGACCCCATCGTTACCTGATCTACCTATTAGCTATCAGCCTGCTGGGGTGTTTATTTTATTTACTCAAGTCGCAATACTCGCAGCCTAATCAGCAACGTTCTGAAGTGTTATTACAACTACAAGCTTTTGATAATGCACTCGATTTAGAAGTTCTGACGATTAGTTCAATGCAACAGCAAAACTATGATGAAATCGTCAAACTTGCTCGACAATTACAACAACAAGAAACCAACCCCGATACCGCCAAGCTGTTTGATGATCTACCTAGCGCATTAAAGGAAAAACTACAGCACTATCGTACGACACTGCATCAGCGCATTAAACTGGCCGAGCAGATTAAAACGCATGCCGCCACCGTTCGTAATGGCCTCAACTATCTGCCGATGCTCATCGCCGCGATCGCTGCACAGGATAAAGCTCATTTAGCCTCAGCCAGAGAGATCGCCACTCAGTTTTACCAATACCATATATTCAAAAGTGAACTGGATGCTAAGGCCCTAAAAGGCAAGCTTCAGCGCCCAATGGATCAATCGGAGAGTATGCAGGCACTGCAACTTCATATCAGCTCGAATCTGACCGCTGAAACTCGATTGACGCAACTATTGAATAAATATAAACAAGTACCGAACAAGGTCGCCTTCAATCAACTCTATAGCGCTTATCTGAGTCACCGCAATCAAGCCACGCAACAGACCGATTATGTCAACACGGTGCTGATCGGTTTAACAACGGTGTTGATTTTATTGCTGACCTTCCTTTATCTCCGCTTAGTTCGATCTCACACGCAGACACAACAGGCTCAAATACGTCTAAAAGATGGGGTAGACAACATCAGAGAGGCCTTTGCACTGTTCGATAGTGATAAAAAACTGATTCTCAGCAATCGTAATTTTTCGCGTTACTACCCCTGGGTAAGCCAATTATTAACCCCTGGCACCCCCATGGAAACAATTCAAGCGGCCATCGATAGTCGCTGTCACTATCAAAAAAATAGCGATGCCGATCTGCGACCGATTCAGCAAATCGATAGTGGTCATTACTATCTTTGCAGTAACAGTCCAACCAATGAAGGCGGCGAAGTCTGGGTGCGTGTGGATATCAGCGACACTCGGCGAACCGAACAGGAGCTGCGAAAATACTCTAGGGCACTCATGCAAAGCCCTGCGGCGGTGGTGATTACCGATACCGATGGCATCATCGAATATATTAACCCGAAAGCCGAAAGCGTTAGTGGCTACTCACTTCAAGAAGTTATCGGTAAACGCCCCAGCATCTTCAGTTCTGGAGATCTATCGCCGGTCAACTATCAGCAGATGTGGCAACAAATGCTCGCCGGTCATGCTTGGCATGGCACCTTTCTCAATCAACGTAAAAATGGCTCATTATACTGGGAAGCCGCCACGATCTCTGCCGTCAGGGATTCCCTCGGTGAAATTACTCACTTTGTCGCGGTGAAAGAAGATATTACCGAACGCCGCGCCACCGAAGAGCAATTACGGATGACGGCAACCGTCTTTGAAACCACCAATGAAGGCATCATGATTACCGCCCCCGATTCGACGATTATCTCGGTCAACCCAGCCTTTACCGAGATTACCGGTTATGCAGCACAAGACGTTGTCGGCAAAAAGCCTCAGGTACTTCAATCGGGCAAACAAAACAGCGACTTTTATCGATGCATGTGGCAGACACTGAAAAAGAATGGCAGTTGGTCCGGTGAAATCTGGAACAAACGTCAAAACGGTATCATCTACCCACAGTGGCTCTCCATCGCCGCAGTACAGAACCGCGATGGCCTGCTGGAACAGTATGTCGCCGTCTTCTCGGACATGACACAGCGTAAAAATGATGAAGAACAAATTCGTCAGCAAGCTAATTTTGATGCCCTCACCTCACTGCCTAACCGAACCATGCTTAAACGAGAACTGACATCGATACAGCACCGCTGTGATCAATCAGGCCATATCTGTGCCCTGCTGTTTATCGACCTAGATCGATTCAAAGCGGTTAACGATACCCTCGGCCATTCGGTCGGCGATCAGATGTTACAGCAGGTTAGTCTGCGTCTCACCTCCGTGATTCGTGAATCCGATCTCTTAAGTCGCTTTGGCGGTGATGAGTTTGTGATTGTATTACAGGATCTTACCGATCCAGAAGAGGCTGCCATCATTGCGAAACAGGTGATTGATATCCTTCAGCCACCGTTTCAGCTCGCCGACCGAACACTTTACATTGGTGCCAGTGTGGGTATCTCCTGTTATCCCAACGATAGTCAGAATAGCGAAGTCATGTTACGTCATGCCGATATGGCGATGTATCTAGCTAAAGATAATGGCCGCAATCAATATCAGTTCTTCAATGCTCAGATGCGCGAAGAGGTTAAAAACCGTACCGAATTAGAACAATCATTGCGTCAGGCCATTAATAACCATGAATTTGAGCTATATTATCAGCCCATCACCAACTGTCAGCAACGTAAAGTCATTGCTGTCGAAGCTCTCATTCGCTGGCATCATCCAGACAAGGGCCTTATCAGCCCAACAGAATTTATTCCCCTAGCCGAAGAAACCGGCTTAATTCAGCCGATTGGTTTATGGGTGCTCAGACAGAGCTGTGAACAACTCATTAAATGGCAACAGCAAGGGCTTAACGATCTCTCTATCTCCGTTAATATCTCCAGTAATCAGCGCTTACTCGGCTTCGATGCCAACGTTGCCGCGGATATTATGAATAGCCTAGGCGTCGACCCAAGCAAAATAATCTTTGAAATAACGGAAAGCATCTTTCTGGAAAATTCAACCGAAGCCATTACCTGGCTGCAACAATTTAAAGCGCTCGGTTCTAAACTGGCTATCGATGACTTCGGTACCGGCTACTCATCGTTAAGCTATCTAAAATTGTTCCCGATTGATAAGTTAAAAATAGATCGGGCTTTTATTCGCGATCTGCCCGACAATCAAGAAGACGCCACCCTAGTAAAAGCGATCATTGCGATGTCTAAAAGCCTCGGTCTAGAACTCATTGCCGAAGGCGTCGAAACCTCTGAACAGCTAGCGTTTTTAAACCAATTAGATTGTCACAATATTCAGGGATACTTATTCAGCAAACCCACTCAGGCCGATCAACTAGCCACCACGATTCAGCAAATCAATCACACCTTTACTCAGCTTTCTGCCGTTGACTATGAGATCTAACGATAGACGATAGACACATCACCATAAAACCGCTCACGGCGGCTTTAAGCAACAACCATCACACTCATCTAAGCACACCGATTGTCGACCCTAGCGATACGTTAGGGAAGGTGCGAATAAGTCCGTTATGTTCTCTGTAAGCCAGAGGCGTCATTGACTTATTCGCACCTTCCTTAGGGTCGAACAGTGGCACAGTGCTGTGGCAAACGCTGCACTGCCAACCAATACGATCACGTCACACGTGTTATGTGTTTTGACCTTCACCGTTTAAATTACAGCTATAGTTATCTAAGTGATCAAACGACAGCATTAAACTCACTCTTTGCTTGCAGGGTTTGTATGTTTACTTCTTTAACGTTCAGTTTTATTGCCTTTGGTGCTGCCGCATTAGTGATTATCATGGCGGGTAGCAAGTTAGCGAAACTGTCGGATTCATTAGCCGATCAAACAGGCTTGGGGGAGGCCTTATTTGGCGTTTTGTTCTTAGCCGGTGTGACTTCACTACCTGATTTTGCGGCAACGTTAACAGCTGCCGTGGACGCCCGCCCTAATTTGGCGATGAGTAATGTGATGGGCAGTATGGCCGTCAATCTGGTGTTTCTTGCGGTGGCGGATAGTGTTTATCGTCAGGCTAACTTGGAACATGCGGCCGCCTCGACGGTTAACCTCATGCTCGCGGGGTTACTCATTGTTTTATTAACCCTCCCCTTACTGGCCGTGTTTAGCCCCGCGATGACCCTTTTTAATATTCACCCCATCACGGTGGTGATTATTATCGCTTATCTGTTTGGCTTCCATTTGGTTGTGCATACTAAAACCAAGCCTATGTGGTTTCCGCGACAAACACGTCACACAGTCGCAGACCAACCCGATACACAGCATCACGATAACTTAACGTGGGTGTGGATAACGTTTATTGGTATGGCCGCTTTAACGGGCGCTGCAGGCTGGATTTTAATGGAATCCGCAAAGCTAATTGCCGATCAAACGGATATTTCTGAAACCTTAATGGGTGGCTTTTTCACTGCACTGGCAACCTCAACACCAGAGTTAGTCACAACCATTGTAGCCATCCGTATTGGCGCCTTAACCCTCGCCGTGAGTAATATTTTGGGCACCAACTGCTTTAATATGCTGGTAGTTGCCGCCGCCGATCTAGGCTATACCCAAGGATCGATCTATCATGATATCGCACCGGTTCAAGTCACATGGGCTTTAGTGAGTATTTTAATGACCGCCATTTTACTGTTAGGCATGGTGAGACGCGAAACCTATGGAATTGGTAAAATCGGCTTTGAAAGTGCACTCATTTTCGCTATCTACGCGATTACCCTAGGTTTGATTATACTGAGTGATTAAAACCTACAGGGTCATTACCCCGCTGACTCATTGGCGTCTATCACTCAAACGATGACGTGACTGCCACAAACACAGCGGTTTACTCGCTAGCCAAGACGCTTGCTCTTTTATGAACGCTTTGGAAGGCGGGTGTGCTAACAAGCGATTCCTTGGTAACAGACCTACTGACCAGCGCCAGCAGCTATCAACGATAGTTGCACTCATCATCGATCATCAATGCAGATTAATAGCGCTGTAAACAGTGATCGCGACACCGCCCCCATTCAGCGCCATGACGTCGCCTCATCAACTGTAACCTTAACCCTCATCCACGTTAAAACATCATCATTTGCCGCAACATAGATTAAATAACACCAACAACGACATTAACCGTTCGTAATGAGGCAATGATTAAATCGCATTTCTGTCACAGTTCGATTAGATGAGATAGCCCCTGAACGACACTCGATAAAAGCAATCGCTCAACCTATGACATCGGCTATTGAATCAATATGAATCGGCTGTTGAGGTCGGGCTCAACGAGTATGGAGCGTGAGCGATGCGAATGACCACCACCTTTGGCATAAACCAGATTGTCAGTCATGGTTTTGGCGTGTTTTTATTTGCCGCACTGGTGCCGCTGATGCAAGAATCAATTGCCATCAGCCATTGGTATTTAGCCACCATTGGTGCACTGACTCAACTCTCTTATCTGGGCGGCGCGATGCTGCTGGGACTCATTGGCCATCGTATCGATTCCGGCCGCTTAGTCCTGATCACCGGTGCGATCAGCAGCGCATTGCTGCTGATCATGGCGACTCTCAACGACCCTATGCTGGTGTTACTGACTCTCATCGGCCTCGCCGCGAGTGCGGCGATTAGCTGGGGCGCCATTGTCGAGCTGATTACTCGCTATGCCCATCCATCATTTTGCTCCACCAGCTTGTCCAGCGCCTCAAGCGGGACTGCTTGGGGCTATGGCCTCAATGGCTTACTCATTTTGTTAGTTGTGCCGCTGCTTGGCTGGCGCAGCGGTTGGGTGCTCGCCGGTATACTCGGTTACATGGCCCTAATACTGACCTTTTTTCTCTTACAACATCTTAAACAGCGTGATGTTTCTAGCGCCAGCGAAACCAAGCACGCGTTACCTGCACGACAACTGTTTTACATTATCGCGACAGAACGTACAGCCTTTTTCGCCTGCCTCATCTGCCTCATGGTCGGCTTCGCCACCATGCCGTTCGCAACCTGGCTAAACACCTATTTAGCTGAGCTATCCTTACCTGCGGCGCTCGGTGGCTATACCTGGACGATGTCAGGTATTACGGGCATGGCAGCAGGCTTTCTATCCGGTAAATTGGCCGATAAAAAAGGCCATGGCACCGCCTTATTGATCATCTTTGGCGGTTTTGCCTTAGGACAGCTCGCCCTGATCTACGATCCCGCCTCATTTGCAATATTTGCCGGGTTTGGTTATGGCCTGATGTACTTCCCCATGTGGGGCATTATTGCGGGTTGGGTTAAACAGCATTATTCATCCACCGCGACTATGCAGATCAACGGTATCGGCATGGTTACCTTTGGTCTCGGCGGTGCATTAGGCAACCTGTTGGCAGGATTTATTCGAGAACTCACCGGTAGTTTAGAAGGCGTCTACTGGATCATCGCCGCTGACGCCTTATTGTTGCTGGGCGTGGCTGCTTATATTTACCTGACAGAACGCCCGAAAGACGGATCAAACCCATTCAATGACTTTACTCAAGGGGCCCCCGGCTAAACGCCTCGCGCGACCAACACCCTTTTGACCGAGCACAGTCTAGGCCGAGGCGACCACCCAATCGCCACGACTTCACTTATTCAAAGACCCGATTTAAAGACCCTATTAGTCTAGTCGCGCCCCAGCCTTAGCAGCCTTCACCCGGCGACACATTTACCATAAAAAACATTCACTATAAAAACGACTTCGACTCCCTCATGGTGCATCGGTCTTCATTCGTTGCTGGCACCACCGGTTAACAAACCTAATTCAGCTAACCTTGTAAAACACATAATCAAAAATTCACTACTTCATATTCAAAAAAACAATGATCTCTCACCGCGATAGCGTACCCCCCAGCACTGCAGGACTATTTGAATTTCCGATCACTCACTGTTGTTTTATTTGTTTGCCGTCTCCCCGTTCAAAACACAACATACAGCGACAACAAAAACAAACCTAATGAGGGTTTTATGACAGCGATGACACGCATGAACACAGATCAACAGCAATACACGCAACAACAAGAACGCCTTGGACAAATCGTTGACTTGGAAAGCTATCCTATTCACGACTTAGAACATCCCGTTACCAAAGAACTCATCGCTCGCTGCAAGCAGCAATTAGATGATGTTGGCTGTAGCGTGATAGCCAATTTTGTCAGGCCTGAAGCACAAGAACGTATGCGTCTTGAAGCGCGCCGCCTGATGCCTTGCCTGTTTCGTTCTGAGCAGAAACACAATCCTTATATGACAAAAGAAGATGAGCGACTGCCGGACACACATCCTAACCGTTATTTACAACGCCGTACCGCTGGCTTTATCAATACCGATATCATTCCACCAGAATCCGATATGCTGGCCATGTATGACAACGACATCATGACGCGCTTTATCGGCGCATGCCTTGGCATCTGGCCGATCTATACCTGGGCAGACCCATTGGCACGCTGCCCATACGGGGTATTGGAACATGGTGACTATTTCCCATGGCATTTCGATGGTAACGAATTCACCGTCAGCGTCTCTGTAGAGCAGCCGGAAGAAGGCGGCACATTTGAATATGCTCCGAACATCCGCTCCGTGGAAAACGAAAATATCGAAGGCATCAACCGAGTACTCAACGGTGATAAAGAAGGCGTTTACGAACTGGAATGGAAACCCGGCTATCTTCAGCTGTTTAAAGGCCGTTACGCACTGCACCGAGTACAAGAAGTCAAAGGATCAGGGGCATGGATTACCGCACTGCCGACCTACATGACGGATCCGGATACGGTCAACCGCCCAGAACATTCAAAACAGTTCTACGGCCGTGCTCTACCGATTCACTTTGAGCGTGAAGCTAATCGGCCGGATAACCTAGCCGACTGATTGAAACAACTTTTTAAAGGCCTTATTTTTAGTGCATTGAGTGGCCCTGAGCATGTCATCATCAGAGCTTACTCGCTAAGGGGCTATTTTTAGATAGTAATGACCTATACAACAAACGCAAAAAAGCCTCCATCATCGCTGATGGAGGCTTTTTATAGGGCGCGTAAAATTATGCAGCGTCTTTAGCAGGCGCTTTAGGGGCAGGTGCAGCAGCAACAGAATCTTTAGCTTCAGTCAGGATCGCCTGAACTTCAGCAAAGTAGGCCTTAGAGCTTTCTGCCGCGTCTTTAGCTTCTGTTTGCAGTGCTTCAATTTTAGCTTTAGCTTCTTCAGACTTGGCCGTAACAAAAGCAGTGAAAGCGTCAACATCTTTGATTGAAGCGAAAGCTTTAAAGTCAGCTTGTGATTGAGCAATCTGCTTTTCAATAGCCGCTTTTTGCAGCTCGAAAGCTTTAGTGAACGTAGCCGTGTTCAGTTCAATCAGTTTCTGCATAGGTGCGCTAAAAGCAGAGAAGTCAGCCGTAGGAATAGTCTTAAACATGATGTGTACCCATTGAAAATTGTGGTTGATGTAGAGATACTACAACCTCGCCTTGCTGCACTGCAACAAATATTTTCAATATAATTACACAATCTTAACTAACTATCTGTATTTAAATAAAATTTATTTACAAAAATCTGTTGTGCAAACGCTAAAAAAACAGGAGATTTATCAAGCTTAATCTACTTATAAAAGCGAACAAGCCACTGTTCTGAGCGCACTTCCGTCATATTGCAGTCATTAGCACGATAGACTTTCGGCTACCAATGAACACTTCTCTTCCCTAAATAGCAGTATGAAATTCTGAGGACAACCTCAGCAAAGCAGCACCGACAGTCCCAACGTTCACATACGCGCAGCAAATTACTCAGTCATGCACTACGCTACAGATCAATGGAATAGTAAAAACCTATCTCATAGATAAAAAATAACCGTTTCACAAGCTACCTTAAACCGCTGATACTCGACGCGAGTACTGACTAAATTGCACTAATCACTCACGCTGTCAGTGCCACAGAAAACCCACACCTAGGAGAGCGATAATGTCTAACAATAAATGTCCTGTGATGCACGGTGGTGCTACAGAAAGCCATATGTCAAACATGGAATGGTGGCCGAAGGCGCTTAACCTCGACATTCTGCATCAACAGGACACTAAGACCAATCCGATGGGAACGAATTTTAACTATCGCGCTGAGGTCAAAAAGCTTGACGTGGCGGCACTCAAAAAAGATATGCTCGCACTAATGACCGACAGTCAGGCTTGGTGGCCCAGCGATTGGGGTCATTATGGCGCCTTGATGATCCGTATGTCATGGCATGCGGCAGGCACCTATCGTATCGCTGATGGTCGTGGTGGTGCTGGCACCGGTAATCAACGCTTTGCACCGCTGAACTCCTGGCCTGATAACGTCAATCTAGACAAAGCCCGCCGTCTCCTCTGGCCAATCAAAAAGAAATACGGCAATCAACTAAGCTGGGCTGATCTGATTGCCTATGCTGGCACTATGGCCTATGAATCGATGGGCTTAAAGACCTACGGTTTCGCCTTTGGACGCGAAGATATCTGGCATCCCGAAAAAGATATTTATTGGGGCTCTGAGAAACAATGGTTAGCGCCTAGCGGCAGTAAAGGGAGCCGTTATTCCGGTGAGCGCGACCTAGAAAATCCACTCGCCGCTGTGATGATGGGGCTTATCTATGTTAACCCGGAAGGGGTTGACGGTAACCCCGACCCACTCAAAACGGCCCAAGATATTCGCGTTACCTTTGAACGAATGGCGATGAATGATGAAGAGACCGTTGCCTTGACCGCCGGCGGACACACAGTAGGAAAATGTCATGGTAATGGTGACGCCGAGCAGCTTGGCGCCGACCCTGAAGGTGCAGAGATTGAAGATCAAGGGTTTGGCTGGCTCAATAAAACCCAGCGAGGCATCGGACGAGATACGGTCTCCAGCGGTATCGAAGGGGCGTGGACCACGCATCCAACTCAATGGGATAACGGTTATTTTGAGCTACTACTAAACTATGAATGGGAACTCAAGAAAAGCCCCGCAGGCGCTTGGCAGTGGGAACCCATAAATATTAAGAGTGAAGATAAGCCCGCGGATGCTGAAGATCCGACACGTCAGGCGAATCCCATCATGACCGATGCGGATATGGCCATGAAAATGGATCCAGCTTATCGCAAGATATCTGAACGCTTCTACCATGACCCCGCCTATTTTTCTGATGTCTTCGCCCGCGCTTGGTTCAAACTCACTCACCGCGATATGGGGCCTAAAGCCCGTTACATTGGCCCAGATGTGCCATCAGAAACGCTTCTATGGCAAGACCCAGTGCCAACGGGCAACACGAATTATGATAGCCAAGCCGTCAAAGATCAGCTCCTCGCTAGTGGTTTAAGCATCAGTGAGATGGTGTGCACCGCATGGGATAGCGCTAGAACGTTTCGTGGCTCAGACAAACGCGGTGGCGCTAACGGCGCGCGTATCCGCCTAAGCCCACAAAAAGATTGGCCGGGCAACGAACCCGAGCGTTTAGCGAAAGTATTATCGGTATTGGGAACAATCGCCACAACGACCAAGGCCAGTCTTGCCGACGTCATTGTACTGGCGGGGAATTTGGCTGTCGAACAAGCCGCTAAAGCTGCCGGGTTCGATATCAGCGTGCCATTTTCACCGGGACGAGGCGATGCCAGTGAGGCGATGACCGATAGCGATTCATTCGACGTGTTAGAGCCGCTCCATGACGGTTTCCGTAACTGGCTAAAACAAGATTATGTCGTTTCAGCCGAAGAACTGTTACTTGATCGTAGTCAATTAATGGGCCTTACCGCCCATGAGATGACGGTATTAATTGGCGGTATGCGGGTTATTGGTACCAATCATGGTGGCACTCAGCACGGCGTCTTAACCGATCATCAAGGCGCGCTAAGCAACGACTTCTTCGTTAATTTAACGGATATGCAGTATGCCTGGATACCCGCTGGCAATAACCTTTATGAGATTCGTGATCGTCAAACAAATACCACTAAGTGGACCGCCACACGAGTGGATCTGCTATTCGGTTCTAACTCAATCTTGCGCGCTTATGCTGAAGTGTATGCTCAAGATGATAACAAGGAAAAGTTTGTCCATGACTTCGTGGCGGCCTGGAGTAAAGTGATGAACGCGGATCGCTTTGATCTACTCTAAGCTTAAATTTATAGACTTCGATAACCCCTGCACCGTGATTAGCACGGTGCAGGTATCCACCCTGCGGTAAGATCGTTTGATTAAGCGCCCACAAAGCACACCTCGCTCAAATCACTTATCGATAGCGTTAGTCTATTCATTGTCAGTCTTTTGCACAGCGATTAAAGCAGACTAAATAAATACATCTCACTTTATCGATACACAAAACCGACCTTTAAAAATCGACAGTCAGCAGATTCAACGAGCTGCATCATGGGCCCTAACAGCCGCACAACCGTAGTTAAATGGCTTGGCTTAAACATCATCAAACCAACGCGCTTACTATCGTCAAAAACAACAATAAACATCGGCAAAAAACGCTAAAAATCTTTAAGATCCACCTAAGTGACATTAAAAGAAAACAAAATAACACTCAATCACCAACAGCCGTTTCCGTTGTTTTAACATACGTGGCTTTAATATAAGCGGCTTTAACATAAGTGACTTTATTCAAAGCATCTTATGTCACTCTCAAGCAGCTCTCAAGCAGTTCTCAAGCAGTTCTCAAGCAGTTCTCAAGTAGTTCTCAAGTAGTTCTATTAGCCTAACTCTTTCCTAGTTATTTCCTAACTATTTCCTAGATCTATAGACCGCTCTTACATGCAAACCATGACAATTTATCTGGCAAAAAATTCAATTTTTTGAAAAAAACCTTGAAAATCAAAAGCACATATAAATATAATGCGAATCATTCTTATTAAGATTAATATTTAGGTTTCGCTTTGAACACACCTTCTGACAACAGTCCCTTCGAGCAAACGGCGGTAACATTCGATAACTCGGCTCTCCCTGAATCATCGACTCAGACAGGTGCGCTCACGCAACCAATCATTGACATGACCAGCGACTCCAATGTGCCGCTTGCGACGGTTTCCGGTGCTGAGGATAGCCTCACCAATGCCACAACGGCCAGCGATAACCTAGGCCAAGAGCTGAGCCAAAACCTAGTCGGTGATCAACTAGATCAAGTGATCAAGATGCTCGATATTGGTGGTCCCGTTGTGTGGATATTGATCGCTCTATCGATTTTTTCTCTGAGTATAATATTACTCAAACTCTGGCAGTTTGCCGTCACTCAACCGGAAAGCACCACCGATATCGATAAGAGTTTGACACTCTGGCGTAACCACGATCCCGTCGCTGCTATCGCCTCACTACGCTATCATCGTCCCGTCTCTAAAATCATCGCTTATGCCATGCAAGGCGTAACGTCACAACAGGCCCCTGCACTGCTTCAAGAAGAGTTATCCCGTCAAGCGAACCAACTGATCAATCAACTTCGTGCCTTACTACGCCCCTTAGAAGTCATTGCGAGTATTAGCCCGCTACTCGGTTTGATGGGCACAGTACTCGGTATGATTGTCGCGTTTCAGCAGATGGAAGCGGCGGGCAATAATGTTGACCCCTCGGTGCTATCCGGTGGTATCTGGCAAGCACTACTCACCACCGCCGTTGGCCTCGCCGTTGCAATTCCTGTGGCCACCGCTCACAGTATTCTAGAACGTAAGGTCGAACGTAGCGCGATACTGATCAACGACTATGTGACACAGGTATTCACCTGCCCTTTATATCAGGAAAAGTCTGCACTGACGGTTAAGGAACATCAGCGTGCTGCTTGAAGTTAACCCACGTAAATCACAGCCCATTAGCCTCACCCCGCTGATTGACGTGGTATTCATTCTGTTGCTGTTTTTCATGCTGTCGTCGACGTTCAGCAAAACAAAGCAATTAGAACTTCAAACCGCAGCTCCTAGCAGCACGCAGAGCAGCGCAACCGAACACAATCAACTGCTGTTATTAGCCGATCACCAAGTCGAGTTAAATGGCAAGCATTATGCCTTACAGGCGGAAGCTTTTGCTCAACAACTGCAACGCATCGTGACTAACAATGAGTCCGTCACGCTAGCCGCTTTGGCAAGCGTTAAAGTGCAGGACACGATACAGTTGATTGATAAGCTTCGCACTGCCGGTATTACCAAGTTAGATCTAAGCCCGTCGGTGGCCCCATGAATATTGTTACGACCCAACAACATAATGCATCGCGGAACAACCTCGATGACAGCATGATTCCGGCGATCAATATCGTTTTCTTGCTGCTGATATTTTTCATGCTAGCCGGCCATATTGAAGCACAAGACGCACAGCTCCAGATTCCAGCCTCCAGTAGTGAAACTGAACTCAACAGTGCAGAGCTGGAGATTCATATTGCGGCGTCAGGCGGTTACACCATCAATGGTCAAGCCAGTCAGCAAAGTCTAGCAGACTATATGAACGGTCTAGTGCTAACACCTGATACCGTGGTGATCTGCCGTATACATCGAGACCTGCCCTCTTCTGCGCTCGATCCGGTACTGCAAGCGGTACAGCAGTTCGGTATCAAGACACTGTCGATCGCGACGGAGCAGCACTGATGATCACCCCTCAAAAAGTCACCCTCAGTATTGTCGCCGCTGTTGCCGTACACCTAGCGACCTTGATGATCTGGATGAAACCGATAGATACCGAAGGGGCGATCGCTGAAGGCCAAGATGGATTACAAATTAGTGTTGGCTTAGCGGGTAGCTTTATGGAAACCCCGAATCAACCGAATAAAGATAGCAAAGAAATTCCGCGAGAAGAACCTCAAGCAGA
This sequence comes from Amphritea sp. 1_MG-2023, assembly GCF_030547545.1. Classification (GTDB taxonomy): domain Bacteria; phylum Pseudomonadota; class Gammaproteobacteria; order Pseudomonadales; family Balneatricaceae; genus Amphritea. The sequence continues at coordinate 45,162 of NZ_JAUOQE010000021.1, read as the reverse complement.
ACCTGAACAGGAGCCGGAACCGGAACCTAAAAAGCAACCCGAAAAGGAGCAACAACAAACACCAAAAAACAAAGTGCAACCCGTGCCGCTGCCTAAACCAAAACCAAAACCAAAACCCGTGCAGCCAGCAAAACCAGAGCCGACGCCTGTGCCAAAAACAGAGCCGACGCCTGATAAACAACAAAAAACGAAATCTGAGACGGTATCGACCCAGTCTGAAACAACCCCTGAGTCAGACCAGGAACCGACCCCCTCGCAATCCCAAACAAGAGCAACCGGTGTGGGCGAACGTGTAGAAACGGGTGGCAACCCTGCCGCTCGACAGAGTTATCTGACCCGAGTAATGGCCAGAATTGCACGTTTCAAACGCTACCCCCGTAGCGCCCGAAAAGACGGCGTCACCGGAGTAGTTGTCGTGAAATTCATTATCAGGAAGAGCGGCAAAGTAGAATCATCCGCCATCATCAACAGTTCTGGTGACTCCCGCCTTGATCAGGAAGCGATTGATATGCTGGTACGTTCCAGCCCTTTTGCATCGATACCTGATGAGTTAAGCAGCAGTCATTTAGAGCTAACGCTTCCCGTGGAATTTTCATTAAATCCAACCCGCAAATTGTTTTAAGGAACACAGATGAACAACGTCACCATGATGAACCTAGCCATAGCGAATGAAGCTATCGCTGCAACACCCGCACCGTCGATAAAAAAAAATATAACCTCAGGTTTTGCACCGAGTACTCTCGCACTGGCTATTTCCGGCGCGCTCATGGCGAACGTAGCGACCGCAGATGAAAACAGTATTGCGTTGGATAAACTCAAAATTGAAGAATCGGTGACGCCCGATACCAACCCCTATGCTGTACCCGGTGCACCTTATCTGGCGGAACGGGTATCCGACCCTCGCCGAACCCGTTCTTTGGCTGAAACACCGCAAACCATTACCGTATTGACCGCGTCTGAGATTACTGATTCTGGCCGGACTGATCTACGCGATATTCTCGATGGCCAACCGGGTATTACCCTTGGTACTGGTGAAAATGGTAACGCCTTCGGTGATCGCTATATTATCCGCGGACATGAAGCACGGAGTGATATCTTCGTCGATGGTTTGAGTGATCCCGGCATGACCACCCGTGAAAGTTTCGCCGTAGAACAGATCGAGATCAGTAAAGGACCGAGCTCAACCTTTGCCGGTCGTGGCACCACCGGTGGCGCCGTCAACTCCGCCACCAAACGTGCCAGCACCGAATATGACTTCACGAAACTGTCTGCCGGCGTCGGAACTGACAACTATCACCGTGTTGCCATCGACACCAACCAGGTAATTAACTACGACACCGCTTTCCGTGCCAACATCCTGCATGCAGCAGAAGATGTACCTGATCGTGATCCCGCTGACAAAGAGCGTATCGGTGCGGCACTGTCGCTATCCCATCAGGCAACCGATAGATTAGAAATCACCGCCGATTACTATCACTTCGAAGGTACCGATAGCCCGGATTTGGGTACCTATATCGACCGCGATACCGGTAAGGTGGTGAAAGATACCCCTTCCTATGTACAGGATGAAGACTTCCTCGAATCGACCGTCGACACCTTCACGGTACGGATGGGTTATGAGATCGACCCTAAAACCCGTCTCGTTAACCTGACTCGTTATGGCACCACTGATAACGGCTATGTCACCACCGGTGCCAGCGGCACGACGGCTTACCCATCCGAAACCGATGCCAATAATGACACCAACGGTTATTCGACGACTAGTTTGAGCACCCATCAGGGCTGGCAAGAAGTCGAATACTTCGCTAACCAATTAAACTTGCTAACCACGCAAGAGATTGGCGGTCTCGATCATGAGCTGGTCATCGGCGCAGAATATAGCAACCAGAGCGTGCTCAATGGTGTGTATAACAATAGCTCAACCGGTGCCACCAACTGTACCACCAACGGTCGAAGCGGAGTCGGCGGTGCTTACTGTCTAACCGATGCTAGCGGCAACAGCGTGGGTGACATTAATAACCTGATGCAACGGGATATCAGTAAGGGCGATCAAGATTCTGATTGGAATGTTGAAACCATCTCCCTATCACTGATGGATACTGTTGATCTGACGGATAAATGGACAGTCTTCGGGGGTATTCGTCATGATTACTACGACTACAGCAACACGGCTAACTTCGATGCTGGCGACGGTAACGGACGGGTGCCGTACGAGTTCAAAGACAATGGCGGTTACTGGAACGGGCATGTCGGCGCTAGTTACGATATTACCCCTCGGGCGAACGTCTATCTCAGTTTCTCCACGGCAACTAACCTCAACGGCGGTGAATCCGATGTCGGCACCAGCTGTGGTTATGGCGGTATCTGTGTCGATGACAGCGACCCAGTTCTAGGTGATCCAGAACGCACAGAAAGCTGGGAACTAGGTACCAAATGGCGTTTACAAGATGACCGATTGCTCGCCACCGCAGCACTGTTCCAGATCACTAAGCATGATGTTATGGAAAGCCCAAGCGGTGACTCATACAGCACCGAAGGCAGCCTAAACACCGGTAAAAACCGCGTTGAAGGTATTGAACTAGGACTGGCCGGCAACCTAACCGATCGACTCAGTGTGCAAGCGGGCCTTGCGATTATGAATGCCGAGGTACTGGATTCAGTCACCGCCTCTAACGAAGGCAAAACGCTGGCTAACTTTGCCGATAAATCGGCGTCTTTACAGCTGCGATACCAAGCCACGCCAGCCTTCGCCTTCGGTGGTACCGCTACCTATGAAAGCGCTCGCTATGTCGGACAGCCGGATACTGCCGCCAATGAAGACTTGGGGGTACCTGAATACACCGTCTTCGATGCCTTTGCTACGTATAAAGTCAACCGTGATCTGAAGTTCCGTCTTAATGTCGGTAACGTATTTAACAAAGATTACTACCTAGCCGCTTATCGCTCTGGCTCCTTTGTTTACCTCGGCGACAAACGTAACGCTCAACTGACCATGGAGTACAGTTTCTAACATACGCACGCTAACCCGTGACAGGGCAGCCTCGCTGCCCTGATTGACGTTTAGAAATCTTATCAACGCTATGACTAAGCCACAAAAACCCCTGCCACCATTGGATTATATTCCAGCGGATATCACCTGCGCCGCCGATTATGAAACACTGGCTCAGGCGTTTATTCGTGCCGATATACTGACTTATATCGCCGGCGGTAGCGGTCATGATATAACGCTACGCAGCAATGCAGCCGCGTTTCAACACTGGTCCATTATTCCCAGACTATTACGCAATCTCGACGCAGCTAACACTCGCACCCAATTATTAGGTAAAACATTTCAACACCCCATATTATTCGCACCCGTGGCTTACCAGACGTTGGTGCATCCGCAAGGAGAGATGGCAACCGCTTATGCGGCAGAAGCCACTGACAGTGCTATGCTAGCCAGCACCCTGTCATCGGTTACATTGGAACAAATTGCTACACGCAGTCACCTCGATCGCTGGTTCCAACTCTATTTTCAACCCAACCCCGATGACACCGATGCCCTGATCAAGCGCGCTATCGCGGCAGGCTATCAGGCCATTGTGGTCACCATGGACGCCGCCGTTCAAGCGCCCAGTATTCGAGCGATCCGTGCCGGTTTTCAACGCCCCGACAGCATCATGGCGGCCAACCTAGTGCAACAACAGCCACAACCTACGGCTCAACAGGCATCGGAACAAAACGATATTTTTCGCCGTTATCAACAGCATGCGCCCAGTTTAGCCGCGTTAAAAAAACTCATTGATGAAAGCTCACTGCCGGTCATTATCAAGGGCGTACTTCACCCCGACGATGCACGACAACTTAAAACGTTGGGTGCTGCCGCAATTATCGTTTCTAATCATGGCGGCCGGACACTCGATGGCGCACCCGCCAGCCTCGCGATGTTGCCCAGTATTCGAGCCGCCGTCGGTGACGATTTCCCACTACTGTTGGATAGCGGCATCCGTAGTGGCAGTGACATTTTTAAAGCGATCGCCCTCGGGGCCGATGCGGTGCTGATCGGTCGCCTACAACTGTACAGTCTCAGTGTCGCCGGTGCTCTAGGTGTTGCCCATATGATGAAACTACTGCGTGAAGAACTGACCTTATGTATGGCCATGAGTGGTTGCGCAACCGTGGCCGATATCAAAGCAACCGTATTGCATAAAACTAACTAGGAGATTGTTATGCTCATCACACTGCCCAAGGTGTTAAGCATCGCTGAGGTTCGCCAGTTCAGAGAACATCTGCACAACGCCGAGTGGCAAGATGGTCTATCAACAGCCGGCTCTCTCGCCCGCCATGTGAAAAACAACCAACAGCTAGATGATAGTCAAGAACCGGCCATCAGTTTGGCTAACCACATTCTTAAAGCACTGGCTTGTACACCAGCCTTTGTATCCGCAGCACTGCCGGATCGCATCTATCCGCCCAAATTTAATCGTTACCGTGAAAGTGAAACCTATGGCGCGCATATCGATGCAGCATTGATGCAGATTCCGGGTAGCCATTTAACCTTGCGAACCGATCTCTCCGCCAGCCTATTTTTAGCCGACCCTGATGAATACGATGGCGGCGAGCTGTGCATTAACACTCAACATGGAACACAAACCGTTAAATTAGCCGCCGGCGATATGGTGCTGTATCCCTCCACCAGCCTGCACTCGGTGTCACCGATCACTCGGGGGGTGCGGGTGGCTGCATTTTTCTGGATACAGAGCATGGTCAAAGACATTCAGCAACGAGAATTGCTGTTTGAGCTGGATAACTCAATCCAAAAACTCACCGCTGAGCTTGGGCCTAACCATCTCGAAGTCGTTCATTTAAGCGGTCTCTATCACAACCTGTTACGTCAGTGGGCCACGCCTTCCTAATCAACCCTTTCGCTGTATAGGCAAAACAATGAAATATCTACCGCAGACGCTAGCGATCATACTAGCGACCACTCTTGTCACTCCGTTGCAGGCGGCGCAAGAATTAATGATCTATTCGACTAAAAATGCCAGTTATTTAACCCCGCTGCTGGATCGTTATTCCGCTGAAACAGGCACGCCAGTCAGCTATCTAATCGAGCCGGCTAGCGCCCTCATCGCTCGTTTAGAAACAGAAGGCACACAAAGCAAAGCGGATATATTGCTCACCAGTAGTGCCGCTTCGCTTTGGCAAGCGACACAGAAAGGCCTAACAACGGCGGTCGATTCCAACACATTAACAGACATTATCCCCGCCCATCTGCGCTCGCCCGACAATCACTGGTTTGGTTTTTCCAAGCGCACACAAACACTGATATACAACAGCGCAGTGTTGGATAAACAACAACTCAAAGGCTATGAGGATCTCGCCGATCCAAAATGGGAAGGCAATTTATGCCTGCGTACCGCGCAACAAGCCTATACTCAATCGCTCGTGGCGATGCTGATCAATCGCGACGGCGAACAAAAGACACTCGCCACCTTGCAGGGCTGGGTTTATAACCAAGCGGTGCGTCCATTTGCCGAAGATTCACATATATTTCCTGCCATGGAACAAAATATCTGTGATGTCAGCATCGTCAATAGTTACTACTTCGCCCGTTATAAACATGACAATCCCGACACGCCGTTGAAGCTTTTCTGGGCCGATCAAGACAGCAGTGGCGTACATGTTGATATCACCGGTGCTGCCGTGACGGCACATAGCGACAATAAGGCGGGCGCAACCGATCTGCTGGAATGGCTCGTTCTCAAAGAAGCTCAAGCGCAATATGCAAAACTCAGTCACGAATATCCGGTCAACAAAAAAGTCTACCCAGTCCGAGAGGTCGGTCGACGCGGCAAGTATAGCGAAGATCAACACAATCTCTCGGCCAGCGGTCGTTATCAAGCGCAAGCCGTGGTATTACTCAAGCAGGCAGGCTATCGATAACACCGCAGCGTGAGGTTAAAACAGATCGATTTGCGGGGCATGAAGGGCTTCGAAGCTATTATCCAGAAACATGAGAATACTATCGACCACCGGCGCTAACTGCCGGTCGAGATAGTGCTGATAATCAATTGGAGAGCGGGCAAACAGTCGTGGCTCGGGGCCATTGACGGTAATCAGATATTCGATAAACATCCCTGCTGAGAAGGCTCGGGTTTTGCCCTCACGACTAAACTGCTGCCGTGCTTTTAATGCTGCTTGCACATGCGGTGGACGATTCTTACTATATTCATCCAACGGTCGACGTAAGCGTTTACGATACAGCAGTTCGTCATCTAGCTCGCCCGCTTGCATCTGCATCACGATCTGTTTCAGATACTCTTCATAAGGCGCATCACTAAAGATCAGCCGATAAAGCTCTCGCTGCACGCGGCGCGCTAGCGGTGTCCAGTCGGAGCGCACCGATTCAAGCCCTTTAAATATCAACTCTTCAGCACCATCGGCAAAATGGCGTATCCCAGCATAGCGTTTCTTAGTGCCTTTCTCTGAGTGACGCATGGTCGGCATCAAGAAACGCCGATAATGGGTTTCATATTCCAACTCTAGATGACAACGTAAGCCAAAGCGCTGTTGCACTTCATCCTGCCACCACTGATTGAGAAACTGCTCTAGCTTGCGCCCCTCGGTTGCTGCGTTTTCCATGGGGAACTCATCCCCCAACCAGACAAACACCGAGTCCGTATCGCCGTAAATGACTTGATAGCCAAACTGCGCTTCAATTTTTGCTTTGGTACGGGTCAGAATCTCATGCCCCCGCAGGGTGATGGAACCCGATAATCGCTGATCAAAAAAGCGACACACATCCGAGCCCAGCACGCCGTAGAAGCTATTCATAATGATCTTAATGGCTTGAGACAGCGGTGCGTTTTTTTCCGCCTTAGCGCGATCCCTCGCCTGCCATAGACGCTCGATAATATCCGGTAAAATCGCGCCTTGCCGAGTGAAAATAGCATGGTTAAAGCCTGGTACTAAGTCATCCTCTGGGCATTCACTTCCGGTGCCCTCGGCTAGCGCATAAGGGTCAACCATGAAGGTACGAATAATACTCGGGTATAGACTTTTGAAATCCAGTACCAGCACTTGATGATATAAACCAGGGCGAGAGTCCATCACATAGCCCCCCGGCGCCCCCATCTGCGATTCACCCGAGGCGTACACCGGTGCCACATAGGCCTTACGATGCAAACGCGGCAGGTATTGATTATCAAACGAGGCCGCCGAGCCGCCGACTTTATCTAGCGGCAAACCGGTCAAGCGACTGCGTTCTATCAAATAGTGCAATAGCTGAGCCTGTGCAAAAATATCCCATACCAACTTACAGTCTTCTAAGTTGTATTCGGCGAGTTGACGTGGATTTTCTCGATAGACCTGCTGAATTTCCTCGCCTTTGTTAAGGCCCTCATCCATCTGATGGCCTAATAACTTACCGCGATTAAGCATTTGATTAGAGACATATTCCAGCGAGAAGCTCTCAAACTGATAAGTTGCACCTTTGAGCGTATCGATGCCATCTAATACAATCCTACCCGCCATGCGGCAAAACCATTTACCATTGGCTGATTGAATCACCTGTATCCGGCTACCGTCACGCCCTAGATTGAGTGGCACCTGCAACCGCTTGGCACGTTCTTGTAATACACGAAAATCAAAACCGACCACATTCCAACCGATAAAAATATCGGGATCACAGCGTTCCACTTCACGGATAAACGCCTGTAGCAGGGCTCGTTCATCATTCACATATTCCAGCCAAGGCTCATTTGGCCCCTCGCCCACAATCAGCACTTTGTGCATCGAATCGGAATAGAGACCGATAGAAAAGATACGATTCGCCTGCATGGTGGTTTCGATATCCACCGACAACATGGTCAGTTTGGGCTCGTAGGCCAGTGGCTGCAACTGGGCCGATTGTTCACTAAAGCGCACCCGGGCACTGTCCTGAATAAAGCGTTCCATCAGGAACCGATCAACCGGACGGATGTCCTCTTCGATCATGGGGATAGCATAGGTGTGTAACAGATCGATAAGCTGACGATAAGTTGCCAGTGATTGACTGTATAGACCATAAACGGGGCGTTGCTGAAGGTCTTTCAGTGGTAATGACTGTAAACGCCAAGCAATAAGGTTTTCCGACGATTTGTTAAACTGCGTTTGCAGTAAGGATTCTATCCTTGGGATATCCTCCTCTAGGACAAAAAATACCGCCTCCTGCGCTGTTACCGTCACCGGAAAAGCCCCGTCAGCCGCTTTCAGCCAAAATTGAAAACAGATGCCATCGGCGCGATCAAATTGCTGCCGAGTCAGTAGGAAACCGCTCGCATCGGCCGGCACGTTCAGCGATGGCGGTGGAATGTGGCGCGGCTCAAGCAAAAGGAGCGATAACGTCCATATCGGGGAAACGTTGTTGAATCGCGGCTTCAGCATCCGCCATAAACAGCAGTTTGATATTTGGCCCAGCATCCATCGTCAAGTAGACTTCAATCCCTTCTGCCCGCGCTTGCCAAATGTTATGCATAGCGGCCACCGAATCTGGCTGCCAGTACAGCAGCGGTGGCCAAGATGCAATCATGGTCGCGTGCATCGACAGAGCATTCTGTTCAGCAGTTTCACCTAACTGAGTAAAGTTATTTTCAGCGATCGCCTGATGTAACCGAGCAAGATCAGCCGCAGCCTGTAACGGCCAGCTTTGATATAGATGAGCGGTGGCGACAGTGCGATTCATGCCCGAACGAGAATCCACCGCTTTGGCATCACTACTCACCTTCAATAAGCCGACGCGCAAGTCATTCCAGCGAGTAACCAACGGCAAGGCAATACTATCCATACCGTCATCTCGAACGCCCATCTGCCACTCGACAAAACCATGATAAAGCGAACGACTAGCGCTACCACTGCCCATCCGCGCAAAAGCCGACAGCTGTGATGGCTCGAGTTTAAGCCCATAAAAACGATCAATAGCCAGCATTAACGCAGCAAAGCCGGAGGCGGAAGAAGCCAACCCTGCCGCCGTCGGAATATTATTATCGGTGTCCACTCTGACCGGCAGCCCCTGCGCACCGCGAAACAGATCGATAAAGGCGATCACCTTGCGAGCAAAGCTATCCTCGACCGCCACCCGCTGACCATTAAGCCAGACCTGATCCTCATTGCTGACAGACAGCCGCGTTTGAGTCCCCAAATGCGCCAACGAGATCGACAAGCTACTATTAATCGGCAAGTTTAATTCGCTATTCCGCTTGCCCCAATACTTACACAGGGCAATATTGCTCGGTGCAAATACCGCCTCGATAGTATCCCCTAGCGGGGTCACTGTTTCAGGTAAGTATTGGCTAATAACGCTTTGCTTTGTCAGGCTATCAGACATATTCAACGGTTATTCCCTCCGCAGAGACAGACACAGGTATTTGTTCATACGCCAATATATTGGCATCCGGACAGCCCAGCGCGAGTACGCAATCACCCAAACCCGAGCCGGATATCTTCGCGCCCAGCACTTCAGGCGCACTGCGCAGGGTATAGATCATTGTGGACAACTGCGCGTCATTAACCCCTAACGCATCCATTAATCCCTGATAAATATTCATCAAACGCCCCAACTGTGACCAATCCGAGTTATCCACCGCTCGTTCAGCCTGCTCGGCCGTCTGCCCCATTAACTGATATAAAGCGGTATACAGTTCGGGCGATTGTGCCGCATAACCCTCGACACGTTTAAGGACATCCGGGGTTTTCATCTTGTAGCCGACATAATACAAACTAATCGTTGGTAGCCCCTGTAGGCGTCGGATCTGCGGCGGCCGTTCGGCCGTGGCGATGGTATAACCCACCACGCCACCATACACAGCCGCCACCAAATCGGTACCTGAGCCTCGGCCATCTTGTACCTGATGCACCACCGCCAAGGCTTCAGCAAATAACCGTGATAGAGCCTGTTCGTCGTGCTCAACCTCGCCGATGAACACCTGCAACGCCGTCACCACGGCCGCCGTAACGGCCGCCGAAGACCCCAAGCCAACGGTATGGGAAAATTCTGCACAAATCTGCAGATCGAAGCCACTGACTAAGCGACACCGCTGCCGCGCAATAGCCGCTAAGACAAAGCTTAACGCCGGTTCCGCTGTCAGATGATCAAGATCAGCATGATACTGAGCCAGTGCCGAATCGATATTCACGCGCCGATCAGTACGTGGCGTCAACGTCACGCTGATGCGCTTATCCACGGCACAGGCCAATGCTCGCTGGCCAAACAGCACCGCATGTTCACCCATTAACATCAAACTACCGGGGGCTGTCACCTTAATCCTCAAGCCGGGCTCCTTGTTTATCTTCTTCGATCGCCATATAGCGGTAACCCGCTTGCCGACACCATTCGCTCAACTCGATGTTCGGTAGATAAGCGATCAACGCACCACCAAACTCGCCAGCAACAGCACCTGCTCCACTTACTTTAGCCGCCCCACCCAGATTTTCCAACTGCTGTATAAATCGCTGCACCGGCTCGGGAACGACACCAATCTTAGTTAATAGACGATGATTTTCGCGAATCAATACTCGAGGATCAGTGCCACTGACGATCGCTGCCTTAAGCTGCGCAGTAAGGCCGCTAAAGTCTTGCCAGATAGAGCTATCAGCAAAGCGACGTCGCACATTATCAACACATTCACCGGTGCCCACGGCGGGCACTCCGGAATGAATATAATACCAACCATCACCCAGCGTCACCGGTAACGGTGTGATCTGTCCAGCGTCGACTTCAATCAAGCCACCATGAGTGACCGTCGCGCCATCAATTAAACCACCACGGCCATGACAGAGCCGCTCGCAATAACGCACCCGCTGAAACAGATTGGCAGTATCAAGCGATGTAGCAAAGAGTTTTTGAGTCAAGCAAGTCACCGCAGCACTAAGCGCGGCAGACGAGCCCATACCCGAACCTAGCGGTAAGTCAGAACGAATATCGAGACTCAAACCGGTATCAGGTTCCGTCTCGGGCAAACACTGACTCACGGCATATAAAGCTAATTGATGGGGTGCTTCGAGGATATGAGCAGCGCCAATATGGCCCTGTTCAAAGAGTTGAAAACGCTGATCGAGATGTTCATTAAGATAGCGCAGATCCGACCAACTCATCTGCGCCTGCCAATCGGCATCGGGCAGGTTGAGTGTTAGACCAGCAAAACTGGAATACTCAGCTTCACAACGGATATAACGATTAACCGCAAGCGCGATTGCCGGTGCCCCATAAACCGCGGAGTGTTCTCCACTGAGAATCAGCTTACCGGGGGCACAAGCCTTCATCAAAGGAGTTCCTTAGCAGGCGATATATTCACGCTTGTGATGCGAGATGCCCGCCAGACGAAAACGCCCTGTGGTACCTTGCGCTTTAACATGAACACCACCATCCGTTGGATCGATATCGTTATACAGTGCCAAATATTCATCATAAGACACTTCACGGCGGGCATTCAGCATCGCTTGATGCTTATCCACATGCAGGCATTTCTCATAACCGGCAACTACTTTACCGGAAAAAAACTCGGCCACAGAGCCGGAACCATAACTGAAAAAACCCACCCGTTTTCCGGCCAGATTATCCTGACAGTTTTCCAGTAACGATGCTAAACCGATATACATCGATGCGGTATAACTATTACCGATAATACGATTATAACGTAGGGTATCTTCAACCTGCTGATCGAGTAGCGCTGGGGTTAAAACACTCTGATTCACTCGCGCCAGATGCTTATGGGCTTTTTGCGCCATACGGGTAAACGGCAGGTGATAACAAAAATGTTGGAAATCAGTGAACGCCAGCGAGCTGACTTCACGAAAGTGTTCCCAAGCGTGTTTCAACGATTGCAGATAGATTTTAGTCGAATACTTACCATCCACCAGCGCGGTAGAACGATAATTTGGACGCCAAAAATCCATCACATCTTCGGTGTGATTACCTACTTCAGGGTCCAGTTCGATCAACCGAGGGTTTGCCGCAATCAGCATAGCCACCGCGCCACAGCCCTGTGTCGCCTCACCCGGTGTTCCTCGATCATAACGAGCCACATCGGAAGCGATCACTAGGATTTTCTGTTCGGGTTGACGTGCCACCAACGCACAGGCCATCTGAATCGCCGCCGTTGCGCTATAACAGGCTTGCTTTAGCTCGACGACACGGCACTTAGACGTCAAGCCAAGCAAACGATGCACATAGACACCCGCCGATTTGGATTGATCGATTCCCGTTTCAGTAGCAAACATCACCGTGCTGATAGCCTCGGTGCCAACCCGCTCTATCAGAGGCAGGGCCGCATTTGCCGCCATCGTCACGATATCTTCGTCTGGGGCAGGCATTCCCATCTTCTCCTGCCCGATACCCTGATAATATTTACCAACATCGATCTCCTGGACCATAGCCAGGTTTTTCAGATCCAGAAAATAGTTGGAGGTGTAAAAGCTGATTTCATCAATACCGACGGACATACGTACTTAAAATCCTCAACGCTCGCCCAGAATGAGAGCCCGATTCATAAATAAACTATTAACATCCGGCATACCCAGCAAAAACATCGCTGTAGTGAATTCACGCCGGCGTTGCTCTATTACCCTAATAACTGAATCGGCAGATTCCATGGCCGGTTTCAGAAACGGTGCGGCCATGCCGCAGAGCGAGGCGCCGAGTATAACAGATTTAACCATATCAATCCCATCCCTGAGCCCCCCACTGGCAATGAAAGCTGCACTATTTTGATACGGCTGTGTTAATTTTAGTGCCTGCGGCGTCGGAATACCCCAATCTTGAAAACATATTCCAAGATCGTCATCGCTGTTTTTACTGCGATGATGCTCGATTCGACTCCATGATGTTCCACCGCTACCGGCGATATCAAACCACTTTATACCCGCCGCAATACCGGCCTCAATATCCGGCGGCGACAAACCCGCCCCCACCTCTTTAAGAAGCACTGGCTGTTTCAACTGTGCCGCAAGCATCTTAATTTTAGCCTGTAATCCAGAAAAGTCAGTATCACCCTCTGGCTGAACGGCTTCCTGCAGTGGATTCAAATGAAGGTATAAGCCATCGGCGGCTAAGACATCCACGGCTTGCTGACACCGTTCCTGTGAGAAACCATAATTCAATTGCACTGCACCAATATTACCCAGCAATACCGTGTTCGGTGCGTAGGCACGCAGATCGAAACTTTCCCGCGCTGCGGGCTGAGTAAACATAACCCGCTGCGAGCCCACCGCGAGTGCCACGCCAGTGCGTTCGGCGGCTTCTGCCAGATTACGATTAATCGTCTTAATGAGGTGATGGTCGCCCCCTGTCATCGATGAAATGAGCAGAGGGAAACTGAGCTTTTTACCGAGAAACTCAACTGAGGTATCAATCTGAGCTAAGGCCCGCTCGGGTAAAGCTCGATGACAGAGTTGAATTTGATCAAAAAAACGCCCATCACGATCGGTTAAGGGGTCCTGTTCAATGGCCCGAATATGCTCAATCTTTCGATCATTTGTCTGATCCACCATCAACGTTCCATTTTAAGATGAGATTCCATCAACTCGCCAGGATTGGTCTGCGCCGCCATTAAGGACAACTCACCACACAAAACGGTCGCGGCACAGATGGCCGCCAGTCGACGCGCATTAGCTCCAGGTTCTCGGCTGTCTTTACAGCCGAGGGCTTGCAAATTCTGCTCGACAAAATCGATACCTTTACCATTGCCCACGCTGCCGACAATAAGATTAGGCAACGTACAGGAGAAATACAGATCACCATCTCGCACTTCCGCATGCACGATACCTTGAGAGCCTTCAATAATGTTGGCTGCATCTTGTCCCGTCGCCAGATAAAAGGCTAACAACATATTAGCATAATGTGCATTCGCACTGCGCAAGCCACCCGCGATCATGGTACCGATCAGATTTTTTTTAATATTCAGATCAACGACTTTTTCAGGCGTCGTTTTAAGACGTCGCTCGCATAACGCCCGAGGAATAAGAATTTCACTGATAACATATTTACCGCGCCCTAAAATACCGTTAACGGCGGTGGCTTTCTTATCCGAACAGTAATTAGCAGAGATCGACGAATAACGTAGCTGAGGATATTCATGCAGAATCCACGGGATTAATTTATCCGCCGCGTTAGTCACCATATTATGACCCGAGGCATCTCCCGTGGTGAATTCTAGTCGCAGATAGATCAGATTCGCCACGATCTGACTATGCATATCGATCAGCTTAGCAAACCGACTGGTAGTTGCTACCACCTGATTCAAGTCATCTTGACGTGCTTTGATCGATTCCAAAGCCTTAAAGGCCTCATAGGCATCATCCGCTTCCAACAGTACTGAACGGCTCATCCGTTCATCAATCACCGTCGTTTTAATCCCCTCTTCGACCAGCATCGATACCCGTGCGCCACGACCAACCGAAGGCCACAACGGGGTTTCATAGGTTGTCAGTGGCACTGACACTTTTTCATTCAGTATGTGTCCGCTGATATTAATCGGCCCAACGGTACGCATTGGAATCGGTGCTTGCTGAATTTTATGGGATTTCATAATCTCTCGGCACAATAAAAAAAGGGCTACCGCGATCACTGAAGCATGATCAGCGCTACGCCCCTTTAGGAAGCTTATTTAGGGTGTGGATTTTATCTAGCCACTCTGCATTATGCAATCAAAGGGGCCGTCTCATTACTTTGACTCAGACACATGATTAACGCTTATTTGTAGCCAATCCGCTCGCATAGACTTGACCCATATAAAGCATCACCGCCATACTTAGCACAATTAAAATTTACCCCTGCGGAAGCTTGGCTTATGTTATATGCAATCAGAAATGAACAAGGACAAGTCACCTCGTTGTCCGCCCATCCGACGGAAAACTCCAGCCTAGCCGATATTGCAGACCCTGACGTTATCCGCTTTCTTTCCAATAACAACGCTAGCGAAAGTCCGCAGGAAATACTCGATAAATCAGATACCGAAGTCAGCCGGATTATAGAAGATTTAATCGATCTACTGATCTCAAAACAAACAATTCTGTTTACCGATTTACCCGAACCTGCCCAGCAGAAGCTTCTGTCTCGTAAACTCGCTCGCTCAGTCTATCAGTCCGATGAACATAACGCGTCATCAGACAATTCAATTTTGAGTGATGATGACTCTATTTTATTCTGAGGGCGTTTAATTAGGCGAATATAGATTGTCACTACGCTCTGATAGTTTCTTTCGCTTCACGCTTACCTTCGGCCATCACTCTCGCCATGTCCGCACAACGCTCGGCTAAGGCAAGATAGCGTTTTTGTTGACGCCGACTCAATGCGCCATAGTTAATACCATACAGCGCATTATCGCAGCGCAATAAGAGTTCAAAACGTTCATCACCCGGCTTGCGCGCCTGTTCAAGCGCAGCCTGAACAAGGTTCAGGGTTAAACTGGGGTTACCAGGCAAGATACCATCGGCACGCACAAACAGGCCCAACGCTTTGGCATAATTTTTCTGGCGATACGATAGCATTCCCTGAATATTCAACTTCCCCCATTCCAACGCTGCACTATCTCGGTTAACGCTTTGTTTCAGTATCTGCGCATCTGACTCGACAGCGGTACCCTCCATGCCTTCCAAAAACACCTCAACCCACTCGGCTTTTTCAGTTAGTTCAAGCTCACAAAACAGATCAAACGCATTCCTTGCCGCCAGATCCGCGCGTGCTTGAGCCCCCACCCGACGATACACCTGCGCCACCATCAAGCGTGATTTAAACTGCACAATCGCCTCATTAGGAAAAGCCTGCATGACATCATCTAAGGTTCGAATAGCACTCTCTTCGATATCGCGATCGAAGTGATCTCGTGCCAAGTAAGCAGCCACCAGACTAAAATAATAATCCTCAGACTGAAAACAACTTTGCCGAGCATAGTGAATCGCCTTACCATAGGCTTCCACTGCCACATTCCATTCCTGATTCTGCGCCGCCAAGCTTCCCAAGATACCTAGCAAGTCGGGCACCGTTGGTTGCAGCATCACCGCTTTACGCAATAAACTAATCGCTTCGCCGCGCTCACCTAAAGCGCGATAGGTGCGCGCTAACCAGGTATAGGCTTCGACACAAAAATGTGATTCATCAATAACCTGTTGCAACACCTGACGGGCATTGAGGTAATCCCCCTGATGACACAGCGCAGCCCCTAAACCCACTCTCGCCCAGGGTTGATCTCGCTGCTCAATAATTGTCTCGAATAGCTGACCCGCTTCACTAAATAAGCCTTGCTGCAGCAGGATAATCCCTCGAAAGCGATTAATATAAAACCGTAACGCCGGATAATGCTCAATCAACTGAGAACACATTTGCAGCGCATCTTCACGCTGTTCCTGATCCAGTAAAGAATCCAGAGACCTGACAGCCTCCTTTACACGCATAATTTTCTCTAACCGAAAACGCACCTTAGGTTCAGAGTAAGGCTTGGAGATATACGTATCGGGGGAGCTATCAAGCGAACCAAATAACAATTTAGAGCGGTCCGGTTCAACGACAAGGGTGAAAATAGTCGAGAATTGACGCGTCCGTTCGACAGTCGCCTCCTGAATCAACTGCAAGCCGTTTTTATGCTCTTTGCCCAAGTCAAAAACAACAAAACAAAGATCGTAGGAACTCTCGCGCAACATCACCAGCGCCATATTGACCGATGAAGCGACCTGAATATCAGACACACCTATGCTGCCCAGAATCATCTTCAGTTCGGCAAGATCTTCGAGGCGGTTATCAACAATCAGTACTTTTTTTTTCGAGTAGCTGATTTCCATAGGCTTTACATCAGAATCTAATTTATCAAAGTATCATATAAATCAGATAATTATCAAAGTACGACAGCTACAAAAAAGCCTCGATATGTACCCATATCGAGGCTTTTATTGACGTCATACGCCCGAATCGTTATTAGTCGTTGAGTAGATCTCGACCTTTACTGGCAGCAATACGCATACGCAATGCGTTCAGCTTAATAAAGCCCGCCGCATCTTTCTGATCGTAAGAGCCCGCATCATCTTCAAAGGTAGCGATACTCTCATCAAACAGACTGTTTTCTGAACGACGACCAACCACGATAACGTTACCCTTATAAAGCTTAAGGCGAACATCACCATTCACATTACGCTGCGAGAAATCGATCATCTGTTGCATCATCTTGCGTTCTTCAGACCACCAGAAGCCATTGTAAATCGTCTTCGCATAACGAGGCATCAACTCATCTTTCAAGTGAGTGACTTCACGATCCAAGGTGATGGACTCAATCGCACGGTGTGCACGTAACATAATGGTGCCTCCCGGAGTTTCATAGCAACCACGAGACTTCATACCCACAAAGCGGTTTTCAACGATATCCAAACGGCCAATACCGTTTTCACCACCGACTTTATTCAGATATTCAAGCACCGTCGCGGGGCTCATGGGTTGACCATCGATCGCCACAATATCACCTTTTTCATAAGTCAGCTCAAGATAAGTTGCCTCATCCGGTGCTTCCTCAGGTGAAACAGACCAACGCCACATATCCGCTTCGGCTTCAGCCCATGGATCTTCCAGAATGTCACCCTCATAAGAGATGTGCAGCAGGTTCGCATCCATCGAGTAAGGCGACTTCTTCTTATTGCTAGAGAAATCAACTGGGATATTATGTTCTTCACAGTAATTCATCAGCGTTTCGCGGGAAGTCAGATCCCACTCACGCCAAGGTGCAATCACTTCAACACCGGGTTTCAACGCGTAGGCACCCAATTCGAAACGAACCTGATCATTACCTTTGCCTGTCGCCCCGTGAGAGATAGCATCGGCACCCGTTTCATTGGCGATTTCAATCAGACGTTTAGCAATCAACGGCCGAGCAATCGAGGTACCTAGCAGGTATTCACCTTCGTAAATCGTGTTAGCACGGAACATAGGGAAAACAAAATCGCGGACAAACTCTTCACGCAGATCTTCGATATAGATCTCTTTAACGCCCAGCGCTTCAGCTTTGGCGCGTGCAGGCTCAACCTCTTCACCCTGACCTAAGTCAGCCGTAAAGGTGACGACTTCACAATTATAAGTTTCTTGTAACCAACGGACAATTACAGAAGTATCAAGGCCGCCGGAATAGGCCAGCACAACCTTTTTGATATCGGACATAATAGAGAGGCTCCAACGTAAATCAGCCCGTCAAGAGCATCATCGTCTCTAACGGGTACCTAAAAAAAGGAAAGGGCGCAATTGTACCACGATTACGTCAGAGAAACAGTGGCTCAGCAGGATACTCGCAACCTTAGCGTGTAGGTATTAGTTACGATCTAAACGAATAGTGACTCGTCGACTGCGGTCTCGCGTCTGACGATCATTTTTCTGAGCCACCGGATAGCGCTCTCCATGATAGCGAGTCGTAATGCGATCAGGACTAACCCCCTTTTTCTCCAGATATGAGGTCACCGCTTCGGCCCGCTTTTTCGACAGATCTCGGTTAGCTAAGCGACGCCCTTGAGCATCCGAGTGTCCATCAACAAACACAGTCTTTACTGAATCATCATTATTGACATAGATAGCAATCAGATCTAAACGCGCCTTGGTCGAATCAGATAATTTCCATTGCGCCGAAGGAAACAACACCGCGGTACGGGCTATCTGTCGATAATTCACCGGCAACAGATCGGCAATACAATCAGCATAGGCGGCATACGCGGGTGGGAAATTAGCCGCCGACAGCGCAATACGCACCGATTCACCGGTATCAGCCCAGTTTTGAGCTAAAAAAGTTGGCATCCGTCCACGAAACAAGCTGGCCAGCATCTGCTGAGAATAGCCCGTCGGTACCGCGATTGTGCCATTAGATGTAAAGGTAACCTCTCCTATTTCACGGGGGGCAATGCCCGGTTGCCAAGGCGAAGCCCCCTCCATAAGTTGTACCTGCCCCTTTAGACCGTGCCCCTGCAGAGGCTTGAGCGTGAAGCGCACCGTCTCACCCGCTTCTTGATTAAACTCACCATCACCAAACAGCGGAATCTGCTGAGATAAACGACAGCTAAATTTAGAAGCGACTAGTTCCCATTTAGACTGTTCGATAGATGCAGCATAGCCGGCCGCAAATCCCGGCAAGGAGAACATTAAGAGAAGAGTTAACACCGCAGCACGCATAAACAACCAACATCTATAAAGGTTAAGAGACTCATCAGCCCCTTATATCATCACTATATCGGCAAGCGCCGACAGAGCTTTAGTCTACCACTCTAGTGAGGAAGCAACGAAGCACTACAGAGTTATTTGTGAAAACTAAGGCAAGTCTTTACACTAAGCCTAGCTAATTACCAACCTAGGCTGTCGAAATCAGCCATTAAGGATATGCATTGAACAGAAGCGCTCAGTACCAGCACCCAATGTCGAATCGTTTTCGAGGCTACCTACCCGTTGTTATCGACGTGGAAACAGCCGGATTTAATTCTCAGACCGATGCCCTACTGGAAATCGCAGCCGTCACATTGACGATGGATGATGATGGCAATCTGCTGATCGACGAAAGTTATGAATATAATGTCGCACCATTCGAAGGCGCTAACTTAGAAAAAGCCGCCCTCGATTTTACCGGCATCGACCCATACAACCCATTACGCGGCGCTATTCCTGAAGCCGAAGCGATGGAAAAAATATTCAAACCGATTCGTAAAGCGTTAAAGTCGCACCACTGCAAACGCGCCATTCTGGTCGGTCATAACGCCTCATTCGATCACGGCTTTGTCACCGCTGCCGCCGAACGCTGCGATATTAAACGCAACCCATTTCACCCGTTCTCAACCTTCGATACAGCGACCATGGCCGGCTTAGCTTTTGGCCACACCGTGTTAGCCAAATCATGCGAACTCGCTGATATCGATTTTGATGGCAAACAAGCGCACTCGGCACTATACGATACGATGAAAACAGCCGAACTGTTCTGCACCATCGTCAATCGCTGGAAAGACCTGGGCGGCTGGCAGATGGCGGAATCGCGTTTCGAATAACCGCCGTCCTCGCTCTATCTACCCGTACCGGTAGGTAAAACTGACACATAAAAAAACGCGCCTTAAGGCGCGTTTTTTAAAGCTAAAAACCAACCATTATAGTTTGTCAGCGTTTTCACTCAGGTACGCAGCAACACCGGCAGGTGATGCATCCATACCTTTCTCACCTTCAGTCCAGCCGGCTGGGCAAACTTCGCCGTTTTTCTGATGGAATGCCAGAGCATCAACCATACGCAGCATCTCATCAACGTTACGACCCAGTGGCAGATCGTTAACAACTTGATGACGAACCAAACCGTCTTCATCAATCAGGAAAGAACCACGGAAAGCCATACCGCCTTCAGATTCAACATCATAACCCTGACAGATGCTGTGAGTCATATCAGCAACCAGCGTGTAATTAACGGGACCGATACCACCCTGATCAACAGGGGTGTTACGCCATGCATTGTGCGAGAAGTGAGAATCGATAGAGACACCAATCACTTCAACGTTACGCTTCTTGAACTCTTCGATACGGTGATCAAAAGCCAGCAGCTCAGATGGACAAACAAAGGTAAAATCTAATGGGTAGAAGAATACAACAGCCTTCTTACCTTTAATCGCTTCAGACAGGGTAAATGAATCAACAATATCACCGTTACCCAGTACTGCTGCTGCCGTAAAATCAGGAGCCTGCTTACCTACTAATACGCCCATTTTCTATCTCCATTGTTAAGTAAAGTGTTAAACCATGATGCAAATACAACATTAACATCATGTAAAAAATTCAAGTTAACAGAGCTTAGTATTCGTTGCTTAAGAACACTAATTAAACACAACTATATCCACGATAAACTCTGTCTATCAAAAACACACTAAATCAGCATGTTGCTATTTCAGCTTTCCGCTGAATCAGCGTTGACAGCAACTGAATCAATCAACTCTTTCAGTTCGCCGCTAGCAGCCATCTCAGCAATAATGTCACAACCACCGATCAGCTCGCCTTTAATCCACAACTGCGGAAAGGTAGGCCAGTTTGCATATTTAGGCAATTCTGCACGTATTTCTGGACTTTCCAGAATATTAACAAATGCAAAACGAGCATCACAAGACATGATTGCTTCAGACGCACGGGAAGAAAATCCGCACTGTGGAAAACGTGGAGTCCCCTTCATATACAAGAGGATATCGTTGGATTCAATTTGCTCTTTAATAGTCTCTACAACGCTCATAAACTTACCTATGCTTAAACTTGTTGCCAGATCTCTGGCATTAATCAATATTTGATGAATAAATCGTAGCATAAACCCGATTAATTTACTCAGGTATAGCGCAAAAATAATCAACAACAATACTCGTCTTCATCATAAACACTGATATGTAAAAGTACATGCTAGCTTATATGGGGACACAGACATTCAATCTCAAGTTTAATCGCCCATCTTGCTTATTCTATAGCAAGTACATAGAATGGCTGGTTTTCCGTTCGGCAGCCCAACACAGGGGCTAATCTGAAGTACACAGCAGAGGGACTTAGATGTCTACACAGCCCGTTATGAATACTTACTCACGCCTTTCCGTTGCGTTTGATCACGGACAAGGCTGTTGGCTGTTTGATACAGATGGCAATAAATATCTCGATGCACTCAGCGGTATCGCTGTCTGCGGTTTGGGTCATGCACATCCGGCTGTTACGACCGCCATCAGTGAGCAAGCGAGTCAACTGATTCATAGCTCAAACCTGTACACCATTACCAATCAAGAACGACTGGCAGAGCGCCTCACGCAAATATCCGGCATGGATAATGTATTCTTCGGTAATTCCGGTGCCGAAGCCAATGAAGCGGCGATTAAAATCGCACGTAAGTACGGTCACTCGAAAGCGATTGATGTGCCGACGATTATTGTCTTCGAAGGTTCATTCCACGGTCGTACGATGGCGACCCTGAGTGCCACCGGCAATCGTTCAGCTCAGGCGGGTTTTGAACCGCTGGTCAGCGGTTTTGTGCGGGCGCCTTATAATGATGTTGAGGCCGTTAAAAACATTATCGCTAACAATACCAGTGTCGTGGCTATTCTGGTTGAGCCAATTCAAGGCGAAGGCGGTATTGTGATCCCTGCCGATGATTACCTAAATCAGCTGCGCGATATCTGCGATGCTAACGAGCTGCTGCTGATGCTGGATGAAGTACAAACCGGTAACGGTCGTAGCGGGAGCTACTTCGCTTACCAACAAAAAGGTATTTTACCCGACGTGGTGACGACCGCTAAAGGCTTGGGCAATGGCGTACCTATTGGTGCTTGTCTTGCAAGAGGAAAAGCCGCTGAAGTCTTTGTTCCTGGTAACCATGGCTCAACGTATGGTGGCAACCCGCTATGCTGTGCTGCGGCGTTAGCGGTGGTCGATACCATCAGCAACGAAAAGCTCGATCAACGTGCCGCTGAACTGGGTGATAAAATCGCGGCAGGCTTTCGTGAGCAGCTAGGTGATGCTCCCTATGTCAAAGAGATACGTCATCAGGGACTCTTACTGGCCATCGAACTGACCGAAGCGGGCACCGAACTCGCGGTACTGTGTAAAGTTAAAGGTGTCCTACTCAATGTTACCGGTGGTGGTAAAGTAGTACGCATGTTGCCGCCATTAATTATGAGCGACACCGAAGCGGAATTACTGGTAAACACCGTATCCCGCATCATCAAAGTCTATATGGCTGACGAATAACTGACTCTGAGCAAAGGCTGCTGTTGTCAGCCTGATATATTATGACTAGACATTTTCTGACACTACTAGATTTGACGACCGAAGAACTGAATACGCTTATTCGTCGCGCCGTTGAACTGAAAAAGATACGTAACGAAGGTGAGATTTACGAACCTTTGTCCAATCAAGTGATGGCGATGATCTTCGAAAAATCATCGACCCGTACCCGCGTTTCGTTTGAAGCCGGCATGGCCCATCTCGGCGGACACGCCCTGTTTCTCTCTTCACGCGATACTCAGTTGGGCCGGGGCGAACCGATTGAAGATAGTGCACGCGTCATCTCTAGCATGTGTGATGTGGTAATGATTCGCACCTTCGAACATGACATTGTCACCAAGTTTGCTGCTCATTCTCGCGTGCCTGTCATTAATGCATTGACGGATGACTACCATCCTTGTCAACTGCTCGCCGATATGCAGACCTTCCTTGAGCACCGTGGTGATATTAAAGGCAAAACTGTCAGTTGGATCGGCGATGGTAATAATATGTGCCATTCATATATCAATGCCGCCCGTCAGTTCGACTTCAAGCTACAGATCGCTTGTCCTGAAGGGTTTGATCCTAATCCAGAACTGGTGAGCGCTAACAGTGATCGCGTCAGTATCTTCCGCACCCCCGAAGAAGCGGTTAAGGGTAGCCACCTAATAGTCACGGATGTCTGGGCCTCAATGGGTCAAGAAGAAGAACAAAAACAACGCGAACGTGAGTTCAAAGGGTTTCAAGTGACCACCGAGTTGATGGATCAGGCCGATCCCGATGCTATTTTCATGCACTGCCTGCCGGCTCACCGCGGTGAAGAAGTCAGTGGAGAGATGATGGACGATCCTCGCTCAGTGGTGTTTGACGAAGCAGAAAACCGTCTGCATGCGCAAAAGGCATTACTTGAATTTTTGCTGGTCAAACCCGCTAAGTAAGCATTAAGCCGGTCTTATGACCGCGCATTACTGCCTCTTTTCAATCAGGGCGCACCTCAGGTGCAGCCCTGATACGCTACAAACATCCCGCATGAGCTGAATTCATACTATACTCTGGTTCAAACAATAATTTCTGAGGTTGCCAGCATGATCGAACTTCGACACCTGAAAACCCTTTCTGCTTTGAGGGACGCTGGCAGCTTGGTTGAAGCAGCTGAACGCATCCACCTGACACAGTCCGCTCTTTCGCATCAGATTAAAGACCTTGAAGATCGACTCGATTGCTCGCTATTCATTCGTAAAACCAAACCTATCTGCTTCACCAGTGCCGGACAACGCATTCTCAGCTTAGCGGAAGAAGTGCTGCCGATGATACGTAATGCAGAGAGAGATATCGCTCGCCTTGCCGGAGGAGAAACCGGACGCCTCAATATCTGTATCGAATGTCACAGCTGCTTCGATTGGTTAATGCCGACGATCGATCATTTCCGCCAAAACTGGCCTGAAGTAGAGATGGATCTAACCACTGGATTTAGCTTTCAGCCGCTACCGGCTCTGACACGAGGTGATATCGATTTGGTTGTCACTGCCGACCCTGAAGAACGCAGCGGTATAACCTACATCCCGTTATTCAGCTATGAATCCGTATTAGCCATCAGCAAACAACATCAACTGGTTGCCCGCAAGGTCATTCAACCACAGGATTTAGAGCATCAAACGCTGATCACCTACCCTGTTGAACAACACCGACTGGATGTGTTTAAACATTTTCTCGATCCTGCCGGCGTTGAGCCCGCTGAGGTTCGCACCTCTGAACTCACCGTGATGATTATGCAACTGGTTGCCAGTGGTCGTGGTGTTTCCGCATTGCCAAACTGGGCCATTCATCAGTATATCGAACAGGACTACATTACCTCCCGCCCCTTCGGCGAAAAAGGTGTCTGGTGCACGCTCTATGCGGCCATTCGAGATGAACAGAAAGATGCTGATTTTATGATCGATTTCCTTAACACCGCTAAAGAGATCACCTTCCGCAACCTCAGTGGTATTAAGTCCGCTTAATGAACCATCAATGTAAAGCTCGGCAACTCGAGACCGTAAGACTGGATAACGAATCAGCCGAGTTAACGCTAGGCTCGGTCAATACGGCGACCACTTTGCTCTACTTACCCACCGCACCGAGTATCGATCCGCAACAGCCATTAGACTACCGCAGACTCTGTGAGTTAAACGGTAATCACTGGCGTAAGATCCTCATTATCCTAGCCAAGCTACAAGCCCCTAATCTCGATTGGCGACACTATCGTGATCAACAGCTATTACAACAGCATGAAGCCATCTGTTTTAGTCAGCACTTACTATCAAAAGAAAACCCGCAGCCGCTACATATTATTGCCGGCAAAGCGAGCTGGCAACGGCTTGGCTTGACCCCTCAGCAGTTTACCCCGCTGGATGAAAACCACCGATTACTCCAGCGAGATAATATTATTCTCACCCCTTACCCTGATTACCGGCAATTTCCGAATCAGTTAATTGAACAGCTCAGACCTATTATTCAAGCATTCCGATCTTAGCCTTGCCACTCATCCAGTACTTCTTGCGCGGCACGGAAAGCCTCCTGTGCCGCCGGTGCACCACAATAGACAACGGAGTGTAATAGCACTTCCTGAATTTCTGCAGGGGTACAACCATTATTGAGCGCGCCCCGCACATGACCTTTCAATTCAGCCGGCGCTTTTAAGGCCGCCAGCATAGCAATAGTGACAAGGCTGCGAGTAGCACGGGACAAGCCCTCTCGTTGCCAAGTTGATCCCCAAGCGTGCTCATTGATCCAATCTTGCAACGGTGCGGTCAACTCAGTGGTACTCGCCTGCGCCCTAACGACAAACGCTTCGCCCATCACCTCGGTACGCACGTTCAATCCATTCTGCTTATCTTGTTCTGACATAACCCCTCACTCAATATACTGATTTTTATCGCTAATTAGACGCTGAGATCCCGCTTCTCTGAAAGCCTCGAAGGGCGGATATTAGAATGGTCATCTACTTTGTCAGCCAGCTTGAAAAGGTCCAGACATTTCGCTGCACTGGCTTTCGCGTATCTGGCCATTCTAATGTCCGCAGAGAACATAACAGACTTATTCGCACCTTCCCTAACACTCGGCTCAACAAAATACGTTCTCAAGTAAACCATCATTAGCCGATGGAAAAAACGGTCATTCAAAAAGCTGAAGAGAAAACATTCATCAGTCGCCGATCACTCACCGGTGATTTTCCCGTAAATGAGGCAGATGAATAGATTAAAAGACCACATTCTCAGCTTTCAACCCTTACCTACAAAGACGAACAGCGCTAAACTAAGGGGTATTAAAAACCTCTCAATAGTCTCCTTTCAACGTGGTATTTTTTGATGGATAACTGGTCTCCAGAAAGCTGGAAAAGCAAACCCATTCTGCAACAACCTGAATATCAGGATAGTGATGCGGTCACACAGGTAGAAACTGAACTCGCTCAATTACCCCCCTTGGTATTTGCCGGTGAAGTACGCTCACTCCATCAGCAACTGGCTGATGTCGCAGAAGGTAAAGCCTTTCTCCTGCAGGGCGGCGACTGCGCTGAAAGTTTTGCTGAATTCAGCGCCACCAATATCCGCAATACCTTTCAGGTACTGTTACAAATGGCGGTTGTCATGACCTTTGCAGGCAGTTGCCCTGTGGTTAAGGTTGCCCGTATAGCGGGGCAATATGCTAAGCCCCGCTCGGCAGGTACGGAATCCATCGGCGGTATTGAGCTACCCAGCTATCGCGGCGATATTATTAACGATATCGCGTTTAATGCAGCCGCCCGTCAGCCCGATCCACAACGCCTAATCCGCGCTTATCATCAATCTACATCAACGCTCAATCTGATGCGGGCGTTTGCACAGGGTGGCTTTGCTGATCTCCATAAAGTACATCAGTGGAACCTTGGCTTTGTGCAAAAAAGCCCACTACGGGAAAAATATCAGCACTTAGCGAATCAGATCGACGATACTCTGGCCTTTATGCAAGCCTGTGGCGTCAATAGCAATAGCGTCCCGCAACTGAAAGAGACCTCGGTTTATACTTCTCACGAAGCCCTACTGCTCAATTATGAACAGGCTCTCACTCGTCAAGATAGCCTGACAGATCGCTGGTATGACTGTTCTGCTCATATGCTTTGGATTGGCGATCGGACACGACAACTGGATGGCGCACACATCGAGTTCTTACGCGGCGTGGAAAACCCCATCGGCGTTAAGGTTGGCCCAACCATGAAGCCTGATGAACTGATTCAACTCATTGATGCGTTAAACCCAGATAATCTCCCTGGTCGTTTAACATTGATTAGCCGTATGGGCGCTGAGAATATCACCGAACTGTTACCACCATTAGCACGTAAGGTAAAAGAGGAAGGTCGGCACGTTGTCTGGAGCTCAGACCCAATGCACGGCAACACAATGAAAGCCAGCAGCGGTTATAAAACTCGCAGCGTCAACAGCATTCTTAAAGAAGTAAAAGGTTTCTTCGAAGTACACCGTGCAGAAGGCACTTATGCCGGCGGCGTTCACTTTGAAATGACCGGTCAGAATGTCACTGAATGTGTCGGTGGTGCTTATCAAATCACCGAAGAAGGCTTGGCTGATCGCTATCACACCCACTGTGATCCACGCTTAAATGCAGACCAAGCACTGGAATTGGCGTTCCTCATTGCTGATACATTGAAGCAGTCGCGGCAACGCTGATGCCCCCTTATGCAGAGCTACAGCAGCTACTCTTAAACATAGAAGCGGAGATGCGAGCCTGGTCACTCTGGACCGCAACTCCGCCAGCGACACACGCTCTGCAAAGCGTTACACCATTCTGCATTGATACTCTAAGCTTCTGGCAGTGGGTGCAATGGATAATGGTGCCGCGCTTTCAACAGTTAATCGAGCAACAACAACCTCTACCCCTCAATAGCCATATGGCGCCGATGGCTCGTGAAGCGGTTATTCGTCATGCGATCAAAAGCAGTAAACTGATCGAATATTTTAGCGAACTCGATCAACTACTTGCCACACCTCACCCATAGCGCGCCCTTAATCAATCGGCTGATTGCCTGTGCATTCAGCCAACGGATCTCTCAACTCACGTATCAGCGCCCCGTTGAAACATCAAATAGAAGCGATACTTATACCCATGTAACATCGCCTCAGAAACTCATCGACTAAACGGCGCCTTATCCCAACTGCCTACAAAAACTCAGCCTGTCATAGCTCAATTAATTATCGATATTGATCGTTAGGGTTACTGTATCTGCCAAGCCCACACTGTTAAAATAGCCGGCGTTTTCACCTCATCAGGCACAGGCAGCAGAATGGCACATTTTGAAACACTGACAGATTTTATTCGTCAAACTGACGCGCAGTTCCGCATTCTCGATATGGGCCGCTGCATCAGCAAGTTATCGCCCGATAACTTCCGCAAAGTCGAGATGGGTCAGGTTCCCTATCCCAAACCCTTTCTGCACCAAGCTTGGATCGCTGTGCTTATGTGGAACCCCAAACAAGCGAATGAAAATGTAGTCTGGTTTCTAAAGTTACCATTAGATGAACAAGGTTACCTCGTACAGGCGGCACGGGATGACTTTCTCCATCGCCTGTTACAGAACCTCAGCAACAGCATGGGCAAAGGGCCGCTGAATCAGCCCACCGATGCAACCGAGTATCGTGATGCGCTAAAAGACAATCCCTTTAGCTTTACCCCTGATCAGGAAAAAATGGCCGCCTTTCACGCCACTGCCACCCTGATCACACGGCAACCCGCATCATCATTTTATACGGCGGCAAAACAGTATTTTCAGGGAAAAGCTAACCTCCAAGACTGGGATAAGCTGGGTTACCAAGGCATCGCCGACTATGTTATTCGTCATCAAGAGGATAATAATGAGGCAAAACTAGCTGAAATTTTCCCTCAGCTACCGGATGCTCCCTTAGAAGCAGCCTGTACCTTTCTCGAACATATTCAACCCGGCGAAGCCTTGAGCAACGCAATTCGTCAACGCTTAGCACTGAGTGTGAGCGAAGCGACCGTGTCTGCCAACCAGATTGGGGCGCTAGTCCGCGCTATCTCTCAGACACCGGAAGATGAACAAAAAGTCGCCGTACTAAGTCAAGTATTGGCAAGCCACTATGGACGAGAAGCAGAAGTGATTGCGGCACTCGCCAGCCGCTGTTGGGCAAGCCTACAATACCCGCAACTGCTCAAGCTTTTTTTAGAAACGCTCGCAGACAATAATGCCGGACAAGCGTGCTTTAATCGAGTGATGGCGGATTTGATGTTTATCCCCACCTTACGCGCTCTCAGCCTACAACAGTTCCGTGCTTTGGACCGCAGTGAGGCATTGAGCCGCGCCATCGGTGCTATGTTTGGTGATGGCTTTATCTAAGGAAGGCTGCTACCTTAAACGCCGTCTCTAACCATCAGCATCCATGGAATAACCGATATCTCGGCCATGGATGCTTGCTACCCCAGTGATATGAGCGCGCTCAAGACTCAGGCATAAAATGCGCGGCACAAATCTTATTACCTGACGGATCTCGCAAATAAGCCAAATATAACTGTCTGCTGCCGTTCATGCGTATTCCTGGCGGCTCTTCACAAGTCTCACCACCGGCGGCGATACCCGCCGCATGCCAAGCATCAACTAATTCGGGGGTGCTAGCAGCGAAGCCCGTCGTCGCGCCATTGCCATGACATGCCGGCTCACCATTGATAGGCTGAGTCAGGGCAAAAATGCCCGTATCACTGAAGTAAAAATAACGTCCTTTAGAATCTAAAACGCCGGCCTCGTAGCCCAGCTCGCCGAGAATCGCATCATAAAAAATTCTCGATTTTTCAATATCATTGGCACCCAGCATGACATGACTAAACATCACTAAAATCCTTTGTTATTAGAAGCACGCTAGCATCAGCTGCATTGCGTTTATTGTTTTCATTAAAATTAACACTTTTTAATCCATGGGCGCCACTCTTCAGACGCCACTATTCGCCCTATACTCTGCAGCCAAACCCGATGATCAACCTCTTTGATCATCGCTCTGAGGGATAAACGCGTATATCGATCGATAGGTTTAGCAGCGTCAACAGGCACATCAATTACTGATAATCATCCGGTAACTGAACACTTAAGCCCCAACTCTCGGCCCGCTGCTGACTCGCCTGACGAAACCGTTCACGTACCTCGGTACCCGCCGGTTTGGTGAGATAAAACAGTAAGGTGCTCGCCTGTTCTGGCGTAATATTTTGTTCTTCACCCCAGCTCTGTATGAACGCCACCAAGGTGTTATCGCTTTTATCTTCCAGCGCCACTGGCACGTCGACACTGAGGTCTTCACCGGCACGTACTCGACGACAGATCACTTGATAGTTATACCGAAAATCGGGAAACACTCGATCTTCGGTCTCACTGCGCAATCGAAACCAACCGGTGGCTTTGCCCGCATGATAGAGTGCTATATGCGTCCACTCATGCTGAGTGGGATGGTCGGCATAACGACAGACTTCTTCATAAGCTATTTTTGCAGGCGGCAAACCAAAGTCGCCACTCTGCTCATTCAGAATAGTGATAAATTCTGAAATAGTAGGCATCCAAGCGAGGGTTTCCTTACAGCGATTGATGGCCGATACCAGCTCCGCCTCGCTGTAGCCCTGCATACTCAACGCCCACTCACGCTTAGCGATACGGATCTCATCTTGGGTTTCAAAACAGCTTTTAAACTTGTGTCCGTAAATCGCCATAAAACGAGCGAACAGCATATTAATGAGAGTCTTGGTTTCGTTATTGATTACCGTGGTTTCAGCAGCACCGGGATCACCAGTCGGTGTCCTTGATGTCCATGATGGCTGCGGTAACCCGCTTGCGCTTTTCCCGATTATCTGGGCGGGTGTTTTCATGGTTGACGCCTTTATTTGCTTCGTCTGCACGCTGTTTGCGGGCATCGCGTGTTTGTTTATTAATCCATTCTCGCTTAACCCAAGCGAGGAACTTCTGATCCCAATTAGACTCTTTACGATCTTTATCTAGCCAGTAGAGTATGAACTCATCTAGCAACTGTTCCGCAAAGGGTTCAGGAATGCTGTGACGCGGTAACATATCCAGTAATGTTCGTGATGGCTTCCAGCCTAAAAACATCGCATGCAGCTTTTGATTTTTCTCTTCAATCTCATTCAAGCGACTCGCAAAATCATTTTCAGGCGTGGTTTGACGGCTCGGTGTCACCTGACGGCTTTTCGACCAACCAATACTACCACCAAATGTTGGCGCAGGCCCCAAACGACGTGGCTGTGCTTGCTGAACACGACGACTGATTTCATTACGTTCGGGCGGTTGTTCCACCACCGGCAACGCTTGAACAGTCACCGTGTCAGGCACTGCAGGCTCGGCTGACTCATCAGCATGTCTGGCTGAAAAACTGGGTGTCTCACTACCCCCATCAAGCTGATCACTATCCATCACCAGTGCTAACTTAATAGCGCGCCCATGCCCGAAAGAGGCCTGAATATAGCCTTGAGACACTAAACTGCTCGTCACCATCGCCAGTTTATCTTCATCCCAAAAACTAACGAGTGATAGCCATTCTGAACGACTCAATACCGCTGCAGGCACTCCTGACTTATCGGGCAAACCGTGTAATTGAATATAGTCGTGATATATAGCCAGAAGAATCGCTTCATCAGAGCCTACCGTACGGGCCAACGATGGATAAAACAGTACGGGTTTTTCCGGAAAGCGGAAACTCATAATGATTCCAATAAACTTACGCAAAGAATAACAACAGGGCCGTCAACTAAAGCGAATGCGTCAACGCTTGCGTCAATGCTCATATGAATAAAACACGATCGTTGCTATCATACAGCAACCGTTACCGCGTATAAAAAACACAATTCAACAGCCCCGATACAAACCGGATCAGCCATCCTGAGCAAATTGCCCAACCGCACGTAATACATCGCAGCGACTGATCTGGCCGATGAGTTTACCATTGTTTAATACCGGCAAGCGACGTGTTTTATTGCCAATAAACTCCGCCGCCACTGAAATAATGTCGGCATCATGAGCAATCGTCACTACGTCAGTGGACATGTAATCGCCAACCCTACCGCCCATCTCTTCTTCATGATAGGTCAGTGTTAAAATCGCTTTTAAACAATCGGCTTCAGACAGTAAACCCACCAATCGCCCCTCTTGATTGAGTACCGGCGCGCCGCTAATACGGTACTTTAACAACTGATTTATCGCATCGAACAGGTCGGTTTCAGGAGTAAAAGTAATGAGTTGTTCAGCCATATAATCGCTAGCTTTAACAGATCGCAACATTAAAAATCCTCCAAGCGGATATAAGATCATCATACAAGCCGGCATTCCGGCTGTCATTTTAGTCTAGCTCAGGGCAGCGAAACACACATCATTCTAGTCCTGTCCATTAGACGTATATCAACCTCATCAGTAAAAGTAGTCCGTAACGATACATAATGCTGCAAATAAAAATAATGACTCGATGCCTATCTTCACGCTCACTGTAGGATTAACATCGCGTAGCTGCATCACGCGTTACCGCATCGATGAGGATCACTGATCACAATAACGCACTCACAACACCTCTTGATGAATAATAGCATCAGCCAAGCCTACGATTGAGACGCCTCGCGTTGATAACAAAAAATGACGAGGCGATGTACAGATCATCCGTTTCTCTGTTATAAACACACTAAAAACACCATTCTTCTTGGCAGCTAAGCAAGTCTCTGTCATCAGAACGGGGAGCAAAGCAAAGATGATTTCCACCCCAGAACGAGCCACCACATTACAGGCACGCAGATTGGGTATCGATACCCGTCAAGAACCTATTATTTATCTCAGAGCGGATAGCCCTGTGTGTCGCTCTGAAGGTTTCTCAGCCCTATCACGGGTACTCGTGCACACTGAACACGGCAAGATTATTGCCACGCTTAATATCATTACCGGCGAAATGCTACGCAGAGGACAAATTGGTTTTTCCGAATCCGCTTGGCTCAGGCTACAGTTAAATAATGATGATAATGTCTGGCTATCTCACCCTCGCCCCGTGCAATCCCTATCCCATGTGCGGGCCAAGGTTTACGGTCATACGCTTAATAAGCAGCAGTTCCAAGAGATCATTAACGATATTGTTGATGGGCGTTATGCCGATGTACATATTGCCTCATTCATCACCGCCTGTGGCGATGACAAACTCAGTGATACTGAAATTATAGCCCTGACTCGAGCGATGATTGATTCTGGCAGCCGTATCGATTGGGGCCAGCCAATGGTGATCGATAAACACTGTGTCGGCGGCTTACCGGGCAACCGAACGACACCCATTGTGGTCTCGATTTTAGCCGCCAGCGGCTTAACCATGCCAAAAACCTCCTCGCGCGCGATCACCTCCCCTGCCGGCACCGCTGACACGATGGAAACCATGACCGATGTCAGCCTATCCTTGGAGCAGATGAAACAAGTGGTCAAACAGGAAGGAGCCTGTCTCGCCTGGGGTGGTTCGGTGCGCCTAAGTCCTTCCGATGATATCTTGATTCAGGTCGAAAGAGCTTTGGATATCGATAGTGAAGGACAGTTGATTGCCTCGGTACTATCGAAAAAAATTGCCGCTGGCGCAACCCATGTCTTGATCGATATTCCTGTCGGCCCTACCGCCAAAGTACGGACGCAAAAAGCAGCCGATAAACTCGCCGCCTCTTTTACCACCGTCGGCGAACAACTCGGCATTAAAATTCAAATCCTGTACACCGATGGTACGCAACCCGTTGGTAACGGCATTGGGCCAGCGCTTGAGGCTAAAGATGTGATCGCAGTGCTGCAAAATAATGCTCATGCACCTCAAGACCTCAAACAACGAGCCTTAACCATGGCCGCCACCATGCTAGAAATGGCCGGCGCTGTCGAGGCCGGCTGTGGTATCGATAAAGCGACTCAGGTGCTGGAAAGCGGCCAAGCGTGGAAAAAGTTTATCGCCATCTGTGTGGCGCAAGGCGGTATGAAGCAACCGGACGAAGCTCACTATTTATATAAGTTGATGGCCGATAGAAACGGCATTGTTGCTCGAGTCGATAACCGACGCTTAGCACAGATCGCAAAGCTCGCCGGAGCCCCCATCGATTTGTCCGCCGGCTTAGAGATTCATGTAAAAGTCGGTCAGCAGGTTAATATCCACGATCCCTTACTCACCATTCATGCTGAAAGTTCCGGCGAGCTCAACTATGCCGTCGAATACTTGGAAAACCATCCCGACATTATCCATCTGAGCACCGAAAAGAACGCTTAAGGCAGCCCTTCAGGAGAAGTATTGATGAACACTATTCTACTAAACCTAGAATCCGATCCGGCGCTAGCCACTCAGTTGTGTCAAGCACTCAATGCCCAACTCGGCGATATCGAGCTGCGTCGCTTTCCTGATGATGAAAGCTATCTGCGGGTGCTGACGGATTGCCAAGGACGTGATGTGGTTATTTTTTGTAACCTCTATCAGCCGGACAATAAAATCCTGCGCTTAATTCTCCTCTGCGATGCGTTACGCCAAATGGGGGTGCGCCAAATCGGTTTAATCACACCGTATCTTGCCTATATGCGTCAAGATAAACAGTTTCATGCCGGTGAGTGTGTGAGTTCTCGGCCATTTGCCAAACTGATCTCGGCAAGCGTCGATTTTTTGGTGACCGTCGATCCTCATCTACACCGCTATAATTCACTCGATGAGATATACAGTATTCCTTCACAGGTGGTACATGCCGCCCCGCTGATTGCCGACTGGATTAAAGAGCATATTTCTAAGCCCTTACTGATCGGTCCGGATAGTGAAAGTGAGCAGTGGGTTTCCCAGGTTGCCAAGCTCGCGGATGCTCCCTTTCAAGTGTTAAATAAAATCCGCCGTGGTGATTATGATGTGGAAGTCACCCTACCAGATGTTGAGCGCTGGCGTCAGCATACCCCGGTATTAGTCGATGATATTATCTCTAGCGGCCGTACCATGCAGGAGACCATCACCCATTTACACAATGCTGGAATGCCTCGCACCACCTGCATTGCTGTACACGGCATCTTTGCCGCAGAGGCTTATCCACAACTTAAAGACGTTGCCGAGGTGATTACTAGCCGCAGTATTCCTCATCCTAGCAATCAGATTGAAATCGCCTCGGCGATAGCTATCGCTACTCAAGCACTGCTAGACCGATGAGTCGAGTGTTGCTGCCTCAAGGCGAGCTCATACTAGAGCCCGACTTTATCGATTCACAGAGTGCGCAACAACTCTATCAAACCCTTGTCAACGAGCTTCACTGGCAGCAACCCAACATCCGTATGTTTGGTAAACAAGTGAGTATTCCACGGTTACAATGCTTTCAAGGCGAGCCTGGGATACGCTATCGCTATTCTGGATTAACCTTGCAAACAGAGCCCTGGCATCCGTGCATCAACGAGATCAGGCAACGTATCGAAGCGTTTAGTCAGCAGCCGTTTAATTCTGTACTGATTAATTATTATCGCAACGGTCAAGATAGCATGGGCTGGCATAGTGATGATGAAGCGGAACTAGGCACAAATCCGGTGATTGCCTCGGTGAGCTTAGGTCAAGTGCGGCGTTTTTTACTGCGTCATCGCTACGACAACACCATTACTCGACAAGAACACTTGCTCAATAATGGTTCTCTGTTGATAATGGCGAGTCAGTTACAACATTACTGGCATCACAGTGTGCCAAAAACCAATCGGCCGCTAGAAGGACGCATTAATTTGACCTTCCGGCATACCCTCAACCCTGATATGCAGATGGAATAACCGATGAACGCCGTTATTGAACAATTGAACAGTCACCGATCAATCCGTAAATTCACTGATCAACCTATTCCACAAGAAACGCTGAAGGCATTAATTCAAGCTGGACAAGCCGCTGCCACCTCCAGTTTTATTCAAGCCTGCACGGTGATTCAAGTCAATGATCAAGCTACCCGTAGTCAGCTCGTTGAGTGTTCCGGTGGTCAAGTCTATGTCGGCGAAGCCCCTGTTTTTCTAGTCTTTTGTGCCGATATGCAGCGCCTTAATCTGGCCTGTGAGATGAACGATGCCGAGATGAAAGCCGGCTTTACTGAACAATTCATTACCGCCACCGTTGATGTTGCTCTGTTCGCACAAAACGTCGTTGTGGCGGCAGAATCTCTCGGTATGGGAGCCGCTTACATCGGCGGTATTCGTAATCAGATCGCACGAGTATCCGAACTATTGGAGCTTCCCGAACTGGTCTACCCGGTCTTCGGCCTATGCTTAGGCTACCCAGATCAAAATCCCGAAGTAAAACCTCGCTTACCCATCGATATCGTACTCAAACAAGATAACTATAATGACAAGGGTAATCAGGACAGCATCGCCGAATATGACAAATCCGTACGCGAATACTATCAAACTCGCACCGGCGGTAACAAAGAGATGACTTGGAGTGAACAGATGTCCGGCATGCTGGTGAAAGAAGCCCGCCCCCATATGCTCAACTTTCTGAAAGAGAAAGGCTTTTTACTTAAATAATATAAATTAGGCTGATAATTTCCGCATTTAATAGGGCCTGATCGCGAGTTCGCGGCAGGCCCGTATACGCTCAAATACACTAATTAATAAATTGACGTTCAACCCGCGCTATTTTATTTACAGGCTCGCCATAGTGAACTAACAGCTTGCTGTTGACCCTATAACGTTTCTCCGCGTTGACCTCTACCGCAGCTCAGGCTTTACATGATTTGAGTCGTGCTTAGGGAACATAACAACCACACCGTTAAATCGCTGCGTTATCCATGTATCGTTAATTGAGTAAATCCTATTCATTACTCACGGTTACGGGGATTCATTAGCAATGACCTTTACGGTAACGAAACCCATCGATTTGATAACCTAGTTCTGCCCAAATTGAGCTTAGCATTACAATCATCGGCCAAAAAGAAAGCTATTTTTATCCACCTTATGGGTAGCCACCTGAAATATGACAAACGCTATCCTGAAGAATTTAAGCAATTTAGTGATGGCCCTTATTATTCGTATTCCTCAGCGCCGACATCTACACAAAAAAACTTTCTCAACAGCTATGACAATACCATCCTATTCAGTGATACGATTATCAACACGGCGATTAAAAAATTGTCAGATCAAGCTAAGGAGTCCGCAGGGCTCTATAGCCTGACCTATATATCGGATCATGGCGAAGAGGTCTTCAACAGCATTGACTTTAAAGGACATCGACCCAACAACATCACTCCCGCGATGGTAGAAATTCCCTTTATCACTTGGTTTTCAGACCAATATCTACAAACCAATACGAAAAAGATAGAAACCCTAAAAGACAACCGCTCACAACCCGCCATGTTGGACCAGTTTTTCCACTACGCCCTTAGCTTAATGTCGATAGACAGCGACATTATTAATGCACGTAAAAACCTGTTTTCAAATCAGTATCAACCAAGGGAGAGAATCGTCTATGGAAGGAATTACGATAAAGTCATCAAAAGTGATGCGCCTTTAAAAAAGGCGGACTAGCGCCCGCCGATGGCCTAGCTAAGCACTACAGTTTGACGGACCACTGATCAATCCATTCCGCCGCCGCTTCATCTGGATCTGGCGTTTCACAGCTATCTATAAATAATGCCTGTCCCACGGGTTTGGCACCCAGATCATGCATCAGTTCGTTCATCTGTTTGCCACCTTCGGCAAACGTTTCATATGAACTATCGCCCAACGCGATAAGGCCGAAGCGAACGGCAGAGAGATCCGGCCTTCGTGCGCTTAATGCCTCATAAAGCGGCTGTAAATTAACCGGCACTTCACCCTGCCCAATCGTCGCCGTACAAATAAGAATGACATCGGGGTTACTGATAACCTGATCATAGGTCGGCTCATTCAATAAGACTGCCTGATGGCCCAGCCGCTTCAGTTGATCTACGCAATCGTCTGCTATTAGGCTCGCATTACCATAGGTTGACCCTACTACCACCCGAATTTCAGCCATTTTTCCCTCTCAGTTAATTCAAACATTCAGTTTAAAGTCATATTGCCGCTATATAGTAATGAAAACCAACCGCCGGTAATACGTTGATTTTTTGAATTCAGCATTTACCCAACTATTTCTGTCAACTATGTTATATAGGACAGTATAAAAAGGGGAACAAGACCATGCCAAATAACCATGTGGCCCATCTTCTGAACACACTGGAAGAGCAATCGATTGAAAAGAGTCAGTTGATTGATTGTAATGTTGCAATCAAAAAAGAGGACAAACTAAAGGTTCAGGCCTTAGCTGAGCTGTTTCATCTCTCTGATGAAGAACTTGTTGCACAATTACTGCATACCGTTTTACTCGATATCGAAGAGAAGATGCCATACCGAGCGGGTAATAAAATCATCCGCGTTGAAGAAGGCGATCCCGTTTACGAGGATATTGGTCCGATGCCCCGCTATATGGCAATTAAAAACCGCCTCAACCAAGCCACTAAATGTGCCTGATCAGGACTACCATTGTGTATTCGCGTCCAGTCGTGACGCCCGACAAAGCAACAGCGGGTATGATGCCCGCTGACTGCAACATCTTCAGCTACGTTCTATCTGACAAGATTGTTCAGTGAATCGGATAAGAATACTGATTGGCTGCCGAGTGTCTGACATCAACGTGATTACATCAACCGCCTACTAATCAGTCGGCGAAGGCGGCAAACTCTGAGATGACTCTCAACATCAGGTAAGCTGATTTTAGTCCACCGACTAACAATCGACTCTCGCGTCTGATGGACACAAAAAACGCGACCGAAGCCGCGTTTAGTCAAGCAGATTAACGATCAGACCTGTTCAGCAATAATCTTCTTCCATTTGGCTGGACCGGTGTTATGCACAGATACACCATTACTATCCACCGCCACTGTGACCGGCATATCTTTCACTTCAAACTCATAGATCGCTTCCATGCCCATCTCTGGGAAGGCCAATACTTTCGCATCAGTGATCGCTTTAGAAACGAGGTAAGCCGCGCCGCCAACAGCCATCAGATAAACCGCTTTATTATCACGAATAGCATCGATCGCAATAGGGCCACGTTCGGATTTACCAATCATTCCCAACAGACCGGTGCTTTCGATGATCTGACGGGTAAATTTATCCATCCGTGTGGCTGTGGTAGGGCCTGCAGGCCCTACAATTTCATCACGTACGGGATCAACAGGACCCACGTAATAGATAAAGCGCCCTTTCAGATCAACCGGCAGAGTTTCACCCTTGTTAAGCATCTCAACCATACGTTTATGCGCCGCATCACGACCGGTCAGCATTTTACCGTTCAGCAGCACTGTTTCACCGGGTTCCCAGCTCAAGACATCCTCTGGCGTGAGAGTATCCAGATCAACACGGCGCGTATTAGAGCCGACCTCAAAGGTCACTTCAGGCCACTGATCCAAGCTTGGCGGTGTCAGTACCGCTGGACCATTACCATTCAGCTTGAAATGCGTGTGGCGAGTCGCGGCACAGTTCGGAATCATACACACCGGTAATGATGCCGCGTGGGTTGGGTAATCCATGATCTTCACATCCAATACGGTTGTTAGACCACCCAGCCCCTGTGCACCAATACCGAGGCCATTCACCGCATCCATGATTTCCAGACGCAGTTCTTCAACTCGGTTTTGCGGCCCACGTTCACGCAGTTCGTGAATATCGATAGGATCCATCAGGGATTCTTTCGCCATCACCGCCGCTTTTTCTGCGGTACCACCAATACCGATACCCAGCATACCCGGTGGACACCAACCCGCCCCCATGGTGGGTACTGTTTTCACGACCCAGTCAACGATACTGTCCGATGGGTTCAGCATCACCATCTTCGATTTGTTTTCCGAACCGCCACCCTTGGCTGCCACATGCACTTCAACTTCGTCACCTTCGACGATCTCGTAGTGAATAACGGCTGGAGTATTATCTTTAGTGTTCTGACGCTTACCGGCAGGATCAGCCAGAATAGATGCACGCAGCACGTTATCAGGATGAGTATAAGCGCGACGAACACCTTCGTTAATCATATCGGTCACGTTCATCTGTGCATCCCAGGTGACGTTCATACCCACTTTCACGAACACGGTGACAATACCGGTATCCTGACAGATAGGTCGCTTACCTTCCGCACACATGCGCGAATTGATCAGGATCTGCGCCATCGCGTCTTTCGCCGCGGGGTTCTGTTCCTTCAGATAGGCTTCATGCACGCCCTGAATAAAATCAATCGGGTGGTAGTAGGAGATAAACTGCAGTGAATCTGCAATGCTACTGATGAAATCGTCTTGGCGAATTACGCTCATTATTGACTCCGCAATTTCAGGCTCTGGTCGAGGTTGAGGGCTATCTGCGTAACCCTTAACAATGTTGAGTAAAGCTTGTGTGTCACGCTAATCACAAGCTCGTTATACCTTGTTCTGTACGCCGCTTGGTAAATTCTATACGCCGTTCGATATAGTGCTGCGAAATTATACACTAATTTAACCGACTGGCGGTGTCCGGCCTTAGTATAAAATAGGTGAAGGATAGCGCTGAGGGTTCTCGTCACGAGGGCATACCTCGCTAGCAAAAATAACCATTGTGACGGTCAGTGTGTGTACTTTAGGTAGCCTGCTAACATGCCCCTTGCGTACCTCACGTCGATCGAACCGAGACGCACTCATGCACAGGGCCAAACCACTCACAGCATCTCATTTACAAACTAAGGCAGTATAACAGCCCAAACAGCATAAAAAAGCGACCACTGGCCGGCGGCAACGCAGCCCTACCAGCCGCATCCAGCTGCTGCTTATATAATAGCCAGATGATTGGCGCACTCGCCAACCACCAAAAATTAGCGATTAACCCCAAACTCCAG
The DNA here is from genome assembly GCF_030547545.1 of Amphritea sp. 1_MG-2023. GTDB lineage: Bacteria > Pseudomonadota > Gammaproteobacteria > Pseudomonadales > Balneatricaceae > Amphritea. The sequence goes on along the minus strand of NZ_JAUOQE010000021.1, from coordinate 4,536 downwards.
AGCGTTGTAGCGATGGCAATCACACTCAACAGCAACAATACATACAACATGCGCGCACGACGCAGCCCTAATCTAACGCTTAGAGTACGAATCCCCTCGTCGCGATCACTATCGATATCGCGGATCTCATTGGCCAATAACAACAATGAACTGATTAGACTCACCGGCACCGAGCGCCAAAAGATCAGCCAATTGATCTCGCCCGCTAAAATATAATAACTGCCACACACCATCAGCACGCCCATCAGCCAAAACACTAACACCACTGCCAGCCCGCGACGCTTAAAGTTAACCGGTTCGACGGTATAACCTAGCGCACCCGCCAAGCCGACTAATAATAGCGCTAACAGCCCTAGCCCCGCATAACTGATCAGATAGATGCCAACCACCGCGGCCAGCAATACACAGGTTAAGCCAATACGGAAATTACGCACCACCCGCGCTCGGGCAATGCTGCTCTTAAGGTGTTGTAGATCGGCATGATCATTAATCAGATTAACCCCCGCCTGTAACAACAACGCTCCCAATAGAATAAGAACCGCTGCTACATAACTGAAGTCGGTCTGTGATGCCGCACTGACGATACCCACTAAACAGGTAATCAAGGCCACCGAAAATGAAAAAGGCCGCAACGCACGGCCCAGTGAGTACTTATCCTGTTGCATCAACTTCAACCACATTCCTGTTTCAAAAGTACTCATATCATATCTAAAAAAGTCATAAAAAAAGGCATCTTCGGATACCTTTTGTTAGGGAAGGTGCGAATAAGACAATTACGCCTCTGGCTTACAGAGAAGCTGGAGATCAAGGCAACCGTTACAGGCATACTGGTTGTCGAAAAATGTTAACGCTGAGATCCTGCTTCTCTGAAAGCCTCGAAGGGCGGATATTAGAATGGTCATCTACTTTGTCAGCCGGCTTGAAAAGGTCCAGACATTTCGCTGCACTGGCTTTCGCGTATCTAACCATTCTCATGTCCGCAGAGAACATAACGGACTTATTCACACCTTCCTTAGCTCGTTTAGCCTTTAGTTGCCGCTTTCAAACTTAGGCGCATTGGGGAGATCGCGCATCAGTAAGGCATAATCTAGATCCACATCGATATCTAGAGGCAAGCGTACTTTATGGCCAGAACCCGGCGCACAATCTTTGACTTCACCCTTTAAGTTTTCGAGATGTTCGAGCTTGAATTTACGATTACCCGATGGCGTCATCAATTCCAGTGTATCTCCCACCATAAAGCGATTCTTCACTTCGATATCCAAAGTACCTTTTTGCTTGTCCTGACCGATTACTTCACCAACAAACTGCTGATGCACGCCGACGGAGTTGCCGGTTTCATAATTTTGATATTCATCATGTACGTGACGACGATAGAAACCTTCGGTATAACCTCGGTTCGCTAGATTTTCTAAGGTATCCATTAATCCCATATCAAACGGACGCCCCGCGACCGCATCATCAATCGCTTTACGATAGGCCTGAGCCGTCCGCGCCACATAGTAGTGTGATTTGGTCCGCCCTTCGATTTTGAGTGAATGAACCCCCATCTCTGTCAGCCGATGAACATGCTGAATCGCCCGCAGGTCTTTCGAATTCATAATATAGGTACCGTGTTCATCTTCAAACGCCGGCATATACTCACCCGGACGGGTTTCTTCTTGCAGCAAGTACATTTTATTGGTGGGCTCACCTTCTCCCAAGGCCGGCTTTGCCGCCTCATTAGGATCAAATGTCTGTACCGGAATTAGATCGCCGTTATCACTCTGAGTCGCTTCATGGGCATCATATTTCCAACGACAAGAGTTGGTGCAGGTGCCCTGATTAGGATCACGATGATTAATATAACCGGATAACAAACAGCGACCCGAATAAGCGATACAGAGTGAACCGTGGACAAACACTTCTAGCTCGATCTCGGGGCATTTCTCACGAATCTCGGCAATTTCATCGAGGGAGAGTTCACGAGACATAATGATCCGCTCGATCCCCGCCTGATGCCAAAATTTAACACTCGCCCAGTTCATGGTATTGCTCTGCACAGACAGATGAATAGGTACATCTGGCCATTGCTCTTTTACCATCAAAATCAATCCCGGATCAGACATAATCAGGGCATCAGGGCCCATCTCGATGACCGGTCTCAGATCATCAATGTAAGTTTTCAACTTACTATTATGTGGCATGATATTACTGGCCACATACAGCTTTTTCCCCTGCCCATGAGCAATTTGAATGCCCTCACGCAGGTTATCCAAATTGAAATCATTATTACGTACACGCAAGCTATAACGAGGCTGTCCGGCATATACCGCATCGGCACCGTAAGCAAAAGCGTATTTCATATTGCGCAGCGTGCCTGCTGGCGAAAGGAGTTCTGGTTTAAACATGATTCACTACATTGATAATTTAGATTTTACAGTTGGCTCAAGCCATATCCTGCAAGGGAATTTCAAACAGCGGTGTGTATATCGAACCACGCTCACCCGGTTTACTTTGAAACAGAATCACTGAATCGGCCAAGCTGAAGAGATCCAGTGACGGCCACTCGGGTGGCGGTACAAACTTATTTTTGGCGGGCAGACGACCCAACGTAATATGAGGTTCAAAGTCTTCTTCTTTAAACTCGATACCGGCCTCTAACGCAATCTCCATCATCCCTCGATTAAGACTATTCAGCTCTTCATCTTCCTGCCCCATGGCCGCAATCACCGATAGCTGCTGACTCACAGGGTAATACCCAACCGTATTGATGTGTACTTGAAACGAGCTCACATCTGACAGTTTATGGCGCGCGATACCTTCTAATTGATCAATCTGTTCGAGAGAGATATCACCCAGAAAGCACAACGTCAGATGATAGAATTCAGCATCGACCCAGTTAACCTCAATCTGCTTGTCATACTGACACAACGTATCAGCGTAATCTGCCAACCATCGGGCCACAGAACCCGGCAGGGCCAGCGCAAAAAATGCACGAATTTCCATTAAAGCGCTGTCTTCCTCGTCAAAAAATGACTGACTATTTTGCCCGTCCCGCCGAGGGATCGCAATCACTAACCTGTATAAAAAAGCAACATTTTTTATTCAAGCGTGTTGCAACACCTGCTGCGTAAGGGTAATCCCTGTATTGCCGCGAGCATCAACGCCGCCCTCAGCCTTAATCATCGGCTTTTCATAACTTTTAACGTCATTCAACTTATAGCCGCTCAATCTTCAATTGTAAATTATTCAGCTTCTGACGTATGTGCAGTAATTCTTTATTGACCTGTAAGCGAGAACCATCAATCGCTTTCACCGCTTGCTCATTCACTCGAACCCGTCGTTCAAGCGCGGCAGCACTGCCCTGTCCACTTTTTAGAGTACTCACCTGCTTAGCCAGCGCGGCTAAGCTTTTACCCTGCTCTGCCTGCTGACGCTCAAGCGACTCCGCTAATATCTGAAACTCGGTACTCAATGCTGCGCTGCTCTGTCGAATCGCCACAATCTGCTGTTGCTTATCGCTGTCTTTATCTGCCGCAACGCTCAACTGTTTATCGAGCTTCAGCAGATGACGATTAAGATCACTCAACGACTTCGTCTGTGTCTCAAGTTGCGATAACGCCCCCTTGAGTTGTGTGTCTAATTCAGCAATTTTAGGCGTATTACGTTGATGAGCGATCACCCATAGCTTAGCAATTTCAGACGCAGTCTTAGCGACGTCATCATTTAACTGCGTAAATTGTTGCTGCGTTGTTGCCGCCTGCTTCTCTACTTGACTCTGTAATGTTTCACCGGTTTGTGCCGCACTATTGCCCGCCACCAAAAACAACTGCTGCAACTCCACGATTTTCTTATCGATATTGATACGATCCGCTTGCAAGGCTTGCAACTGCTGATGCTGCAAATAACCCCAGTAAGCCAAACCGCCCACCGCCGTCGCCAATAGTAAAATAATCAGATAGCTGAGCAGATTACTACCCGAGCTTTTAACCCCAGGTTGTTGCGTCGATGCTATCGAAGGCTGACCATTCGAAGGACTCATCATCGGCTCTCGTTCCGCCGGACCAAAATTCGGAAGCTCTAGATCTCTATCCTGATCACGCATGCAAGACTCTCTATAAAACCAATATTCAGTTGATATTTATCGATATTACACTATCCGGCCATTTTTTTGCCAAAAGAAACCTCCTTTGCAACACACAAGACGTTCTTCAAAGAAGCGCTTAACTGAGGAGGGATAATCTTGTCCTACCCAGTCATCGCCTCTGTTTCGATTTTTATGGACATGCTTGTCTACAAAAAGAAGTAAAACCCCACTTTATTTCTCACTGTAGTTACAGTTGTTGTTACGGCTGCTGTTACGACTGAAGTCACAACCATCGTTACAGCTGAAATCCCGGCCAACGTCGCAAGCAAGATAGTGGCGCATATGAACTTATCTCAACGCTTAATCCGCGAACCAGCACGACAACCGATCATTAGGGAAGGTGCGAATAAGTCAATTACGCCTCTGGCTGACAGAGAAGCTGGAGATCAAGGCAACCGTTACAGGCA
>NZ_JAUOQE010000020.1 GCF_030547545.1 Amphritea sp. 1_MG-2023 | reverse complement strand
TTTGAACTGACGACCTTCGGGTTATGAGCCCGACGAGCTACCAGGCTGCTCCACCCCGCATCAACGTGGGGCGTATAATACAGAGCACCCACCCCCTTGGCAAATGTTTTAGGTAAATTTATTCAACAATCTGAATGAATAGACACTGTCTTGTCGAAAAGCAGCCAAGAACTCACTTAAAAAATGATCATATCAGGGTTACATCAATAGATTGGTTGCCAGCAATAGCATGAGCCCCATTCCCAGTACATCGGTACTTCATTCCACCGTCCGTTACTTTTGATGCTTAGCTGAGTGAGTGTAATGCCTGACTTCGATGTGCAGATGTTGCTTGAAACATAGCTTACTGTTGACATGGGCGCCAATAATGCTTCGTCTGATGTTGGTGAGATAGCGGTGGACGTGAGTAAAAATAGATAATTAGAATATTGTGCTTGTGATGTATAGGGAATATTAGTTAATATGTTAATTATAGTTGAGCTGGATTTTCACTTGCCGTTAATGGCCGTTGAAATCGCTTAAATGAAAGCAGCCTATACTGATAGGTCGAATCGATTAGGGTTTGATGGAGTCAGGAATCGCCTGCAGTAATAAAATAAGAGGGTAGTGAGATGGGCAAGCTGGCGCTCGTAGCTAAGATTACACATGTTCCAAGTATGTATCTGTCTGAACTGGATGGGCCACAAAAAGGTTGTCGTCAGTCGGCTATTGATGGCCATATAGAGATTGGTAAGCGCTGTCGGGAGCTCGGTGTGGATACCATCGTGGTATTCGATACGCATTGGTTGGTGAATGCTAATTACCACATCAATTGTGGGCCACATTTTAAAGGTAACTACACCAGTGGTGAGCTGCCACATTTTATCTCCAACATGGAGTATGAATACGATGGCAATCCTGAGTTAGGTAAGATTCTAGCAAAGGAATGTAATCTACAAGGCGTTGAAACGTTAGCCCATGATAAGACGTCCCTAGGGCCTGAATATGGCACCTTGGTGCCGATGCGTTATATGAACGAAGATCGTCACTTTAAGGTGATTTCAGTTTCTGCGCTGTGTACCGTTCACTACTTGAATGATTCAGCTCGCTTAGGCTGGGCAATGCGTGAAGCGATTGAAAAACACTATGATGGCACGGTGGCCATTTTGGCGAGTGGCTCACTGTCACATCGCTTCGCTCAGAACGGTCAGGCTCCTGAGTTTGCGAATAAGGTTTGGAGTCCCTTCCTCGAGACATTAGATCATAAAGTCGTCGAGATGTGGCAGCAGGGCGATTGGAAAACCTTCTGTGAAATGTTGCCTGAATATGCGGCAAAAGGTCATGGTGAAGGCTTTATGCATGATACGGCGATGATGCTCGGCGCGCTGGGTTGGTCTGGCTATGATGGTCAAGCTGAAGTGTTGACGCCGTATTTCGGTAGCTCAGGTACGGGACAGATTAACTGTGTCTTCCCAGTGACGGAGCAGGACGGATCGTCTGTTCCTGGGCCGCAGGCATCGGTGACGGATAAATTTGAACCCGGCTCTAGCCGTTTGTAAAATATTGTTTTAGAAAGCTTAATGCTTTTTACTTCCCTCTGAAAAAGGCTCGCATATACGAGCCTTTTTTGTGGTTTTTATAACACTTCAAAGAAGTGCATTTCGACAAGATCAGGCCTGCGAATGCCCGTCCCGATAAACATCCGTTCACAGATCCATTTTAAGGAGAGTGAGTCGGTTTCAAAGGTAGGGTTGCATCTAAAATAGATTTCTGAGGGGTCAACCGGCTCCCCTTTGATCAAGCGCGCCGTTATTTCCGGTTCTGCTACGCGAATCGCGCGGTTGTGCACATAGATACGCTCACCGCTGTCTAATTCTAAGACATAATGAGCATCGAGGTTCGCCATGCGAGGGGTGAGGATGAGTTGATAGTCGGCCCCGCCTGAGAGTACTTTACCGGACCATCCATGACCTTCCACCGTGCCCCCAGTAATAGGAATAACCCGCCGTTGCCCATGTTGGGCGTGGCCAATTTCTTGAGGAGTATCGACTTTCACCTTTAATTCGGCAAAATGTTTTAGTGTCGGTGCTGTATACATACTATCGATTTCCTTGGCCGGTTGATGATGTTGAGTGTTTCGTATCTCGATAACTTTTGAAAGTAATAATGGTCATGTTTTTCCTATAGGAAAAATATTGAGGGGGTCTACATTCCTTTGTATTCTTATGCATAGCTTTTTTGTTAACATGTTAATTAGTATACATTGTTTAGAATGTCAATGAATCATAGAATGTATCGCATTCATTGTGATGATAATGATACTTAGCCCGAAAAATATGAGAGTCGATTCTGGTTGTTATCAAGCAGAAGTCTAAATAGCTACATTTATGGAAAGGCCCCGATGTGAGCTTTTTGGCCGCGGGGTTTGCTCAACGTGTAATCAATCAGGAAACTGAAAATGAAAAAAATAACAAAATTACTAGCGACTGCCGGTGTTTGTGCCGGCATGTTTATGTCTTTCAATGCATCGGCTGTTACGACGCTTAAAGTCGGCACTTGGTTGCCCCCAACCGCACCTCAGAACGCTATTGTTTGGCCTACTTGGGCAAAGTGGGTGGAGGAAGCGACTGAAGGCCGTGTAAAAGTTGAGTTGGAATATGGTTTAGGACACCCTAAATCGATGTTTGATCTGGTTGAAGATCAGGTGATTGATGCGAGCTTTACGGTTAATGGGTATGTGCCGGGTCGTTTTTCTCTGGGAAAAATTGCTGAACTTCCAGGAGAGAGCCCGAATGCTGAGAAAGCCTCGGTTGCGCTATGGAATGTTCAGGAAAAATATTTTAATACGGCTGATGAGTATGAAGGGTTGAAGCTGCTGGGTTTGTTTGTGCATGGGTCGGGTCAGTTACATACAACCTTCCCTGTTAGCTCGCTGGCAGACTTGAAGGATAAGAAAATACGTATCGGCGGCGGTGTCGTCAACGAAATGGGGCAGATTTTAGGTGTTACGCCGGTTGGCGCACCTGCACCAAAAATATATGAAATGATGCAGCAGGGTGTCGTTGAAGGTGTTTTTCTGCCAGTGCTTGATTTGAAATACCTGCGCGTGGCGGAAGTTTCAAAATATCTGACCGTTTTTCCTGAAGGAATGTATACCACGACCTTTAGTATCTTTATGAATCCGGATTCTTTTGACGCGTTGAGCGAAAAAGATCAGCAAGCACTCATGAGTGTTTCAGGTGAAAAACTTTCCCGTTTGGCCGGTAAAAGCTGGGGGGATGCTGACCTTGACGGTTATGCTGCAGCTGAAGAAAACGGCATTAAGATCAATAAGCTGAGTGCGACAGACCCAATGGTAACTGAGTTTAAAGCGGAAACCGCGAGTATGTCTGCTGAGTGGGTTGAGCAGGCGGATGCGAAAAATGTTGACGGTCAGGCTGCACTGGATATGTTCCGTTCACTGGCTAAGTAAGATGATATAAAGACATTTAGGGTCTTTAAAGGGCTTGTGAGTTAGTTTCTTTGATGAGGCTGGCTACAAGCCCTTCTTCTTTTGGGCTGATGAGAATATTCACTGAAAACGGCCGATTTTTTTCGAGTTTATCTATTCTTCATATCGAAGAGGACCGGTTCAGTTATCACCTGCGGCTTTGTTCTTAAAGCTTCGATTGTGAGGGATAGCGGAAACTGATGTCTTAGCATTAGTCGTACGACTGACCTCAATATAAACGAAATGATGGCTTATATTGAGGCTGCTTGGTTTTTAAGGCGGCAGTAATGGGCTGATTTATTATTGATTGGCTTGCAGGCTTTTGTCCAACTGCCTAATTAAGCCATAGATCGCGGCAGTATAAGGAACCTCTTTTCCTAGCTTTTCTGCTATTTCATATACCCCACCAACAAGTGCTATATATTCGAGGGGATTGCCTGCTTCGACATCTTGCAACATAGAGGTTTTAAAGGCCCCCAGCGTTTGGGTTTGTGCGTTTCTTTCCTCGGGTGTTTGATCGATAGGACAGCCAATCTCGTGACCGATGGCCAGTGCTTCAGTCATTGCTTTGCAGCAGAACTGGTTAAGCAGTGGGTCATCGAGTATGCGATCAGCGGTTGCACGAGTGAGTGCCGAAATCGGATTGATGGTCATATTGCCGAGTAGTTTGAACCAAATGTTTCGCTGAATAGTCGCGGATATGTCGACACTAAAGCCGCTTTTTTTAAGAAGTTCTCCGACCTGCAGTGTTGGCGCTGAAGGCTCGCCATTAGGCTCACCAATAATGAGGTGATTGCCTGTGCTGAGCTTAATCACACCGGGAGAGGTCGAGGCGGCGGCTAAGTGAACAACACAGCCGATCACCTGATGACTAGGAAGGTGATCTCGTAGGTCTCCTTGAGGGTCAACTGTTTTGAGTATAGGGTCAGAGGTTACCTTTGGTAAGCCATCAAAAAACCACCATGGCACGCCATTCATTGCTAGCAGAACGCGGGTTTGCTCACCGATCAAGGGTTTTATGTCTTTGATGATAGGGCTGACAGCGGGTTGTTTGACGGCAATGATGATTAGGTCTTGAACATCGAGTTCATTCGCTTGAGATACCGCTGACACAGGATAAAAACGGGTTTCACCCTCCTCAGTAAGGCCGACTCCGCTTTGCTGTAAAGCCAACAGTTTTTGCCCTCTGGCAATGACCGAAACTGTTGCGCCAGCGGCGCTGAGGCGGGCTGCAATTAATCCACCGATTGCACCTGCACCGTATACACATACCTTCATAAAGAAGCCTATAGTCGATTAACGTTTGTATGATGGGTCTTGTTTTTCAACGAGTCGTTTCATAGCAGCGAAAACATCAGCACCCGCACCGTATTTAGGATTAAAGTTGAGCGAATCGGCGGTACATTTTTTAACGATAGCTTCGGGGATTTCTCGCACCTTACCCATCGCCATCGAGGCACATTGTACTTCACACGCACGGTTGACTAACCACATGAGTGCGAATGCTTGAGCTAGGTTGGCACCGATAATAACGGGGCCATGGTTACGTAACATCAGTATGGGTTTATCGCCAGCGCTTTCAAGGATGCGTGCACCTTCATCCATATGTACTGTGATACCTTCAAATTCATGGTACGCCACTTTGTTGTACAGTTGAGCTGAGTAGAAGTTGCTGTAGGACAAACCATCTTCCAAACAGCAAACCGCCAGTGTTGATGTGGTGTGTACATGCATCACACAGTGACCATTTTCAACCTTATCATGAATCTGGCCGTGAAATGTAAAGCCTGCCGGATTGATTGGCCAGTCCGAATGACCAACGATGTTGCCGTCCAGATCGACTTTAACTAAGTTGGATGCGGTGACTTCGCTATAATGAAGGCCAAACGGGTTGATGAGAAAGTGCCCTTCCTCACCGGGAACACGTAATGAAATATGGTTGTAGATTGATTCATCCCACTTCATATAGGCAAAAATACGATACATCGCCGCCAAATCGATACGAGCATTCCATTCGGCTTCGCTGAATCTTGATGGGCGTTCATAGTAATTATTGGATAAAGACATTAGTTTTTCTCACGGGTTAGTATCATTATTGTTATTAATATATTAATCAAATTTAGCGCAATAAAAAGAATAATAAATATTGGTCGGCTCAATATTTTTCTTATATGCTGCGATGATGAATACGAAACAGTTACTTTATTTCCTTAAAACCGCTGAGTTATGCAGTATTGCTGCGGCTGCCCGTGAGTTGGATATCGCTCAGCCAAGTATCAGTCTGCAGCTCGAAAACCTAGAGCATGAACTGAGCAGCGCGTTGTTTGATCGAGATTATCGTGGCGTCCGGTTAACTGAAAGTGGTCAGCTATTTAAGGCGCATGCAGAATCGATCATGCGTCAGGTTGATCAAGCGAAGTTGGATATCAGACAGGCGGAACAGGAGCCCGCCGGTCGCTTGGTATTGGGCATGACGCAACCGATTGGTAACGTGGTGTCGGTGCCTTTGCTTAAATTAGTCGAGCAACGCTTTCCCAAAATCGAATTAGACCTCTTTGCTGGGTTATCATATATCCTGTCTGCGCAATTGCTCAGTGGCGAGATTGATGTGGCGATCTCATCACCGGATGGCAGCGATACAAAGCAACTGACGCGTGAAAAACTATTCCAAGAAAAACTCTATTTAGCCATGGGCGATACCCCGCAACTTAGCTCGCAGAAGCCTTTACGGCAGCGCGCTAACATTCCCTTTACTGAGCTGGCTGAGCATGAAGTGATTGTGACGGGGCGACAAGATTCCTTGGGCTATATCTTACGTCAGTATGAGCAGCAGATGGGCGTGAAGGTTAGGCATCGGCCTGGTTTTGGTCAATTAATGACCACTCTGCGTTATGTGTCTGATGGCTATGGCATGCTGTTGAGCCCGTCATCCTCTTTTTATCATTTGGAAGAAACCGGCCAAATCCATGTGCTTGAAGTTATTGAGCCTTGCATGACGCGTGATGTTTATATTGCCACCTCTGCGAATCGGCCTCGCAGCGCGTTAATGCGCGCGGTTATTCCTTTGATTTATGAGGTTGTGCAACAAGAACAGCAAGCGGGTCGCTGGCGCGGTGTATTTTTTTCCCAAAGTGATTGAGAGGCTTGGCAATCAAAATTGATGGTATTGCTTGATGTCGTTAATCTGACGGGGGCTTATTCGTTGCCTAAACCGTCATCTATTATCGATGGGCAATACTCACTCATGCTAGAAGTGAAGGGGCTCCTGGCCTGAGTGAGCGTTAACGTTGAATATCAGAAGGTAATATTGATACCCGCAGCGACATTATCTGCCGTGTTGTCATAGTCGGCCGCTTCTACCCAGGCTGCGACGTTTTTGCTGAAGTCTTTTTTCAGTTGCACAACGACACCATTGTTATCGTTAGCGTCGACATCTGAATCTTTATCGTAATAACCTGCCGCGAGGGATAAGCCTTTTCCTAACTGATAACGGCCAGCAACACCGTAGGCATCAAAGTCACCATTGGTGCCAAAGGTCTCTTGATTGATCTCATAGGTGGCACCGAGACTAAACTGCTCAAATTGATACCCAGCGGTCATTGCATAGCGGCTATAGTTTTCGGTTGCCGTGCCCGCCAAGGTTTTATCTGCTTGGACGGCACCGATGCCGATATTGAATGTTTTATCATCGTAAAGTGCCCGCACGGCGAAAACATCTGAGTCGACGCCATTGTCCTCTGGGATAGAGATCGAGGCAAACGTGACTTTAGTGTGGTTGAAAGCCGGTGTTATATAAACAAGCGTATCTTGAGCTTCCGAGCTCTGATTGAATATCGCCATGCCTGACGGTGTTACGCTGCCAGAATGGGTTTCGTTATATTCAAAGATATTGATATTGCTGTAGAGATCCCTCAGTTGACCGCTAGCGGTGCGAGGTGCAATAACAAAGGTGCCATATTTAGTCGGCAGGACAACCTTGGCATCTTTTACATGGATATCGGCTTCACCGTCTGCGCCGCCCGTGTCTTTACTATTGATCGCATCAGATACATCTGCGTTGAGGATGTAAACCAGTTTAAACGTATCTAATTTGACTAGCCCTTTGATGCCAAGCTCGAGTTCGAATGCTTCTGGGTCGAAGTCTTTACCCTCAACGGATGCAGCGCCTAAACTGGAGAACATGGTGAGCTTGGGCATGGGGAATTCAGGTTCGCTGGCGTGGGCTGTATTTGCAACGATGACCGCCAGAGAAAGTGTAGCCAAGGAGATAGTAAAGCAAGATTTCATTATTAGGATACTCAAAATCAATAATATTTTTACTAGAGTTAATATATTAAGTATATTTTATTTTTATTTCTTTGAGAGTTTTATTGAGTGAAACGAAGAGATGGTTTTTTTATGATTTTTTGTTTGAAAAGGTTGATCTGAATTAGATTGGATTTAATGTATTTTTATTAGGGGTGGTTAGCTTTAAAGATAGTTATATAGGCGGGGATGAAACAACAGTTGTCGGTTATATTTTGACGTTGTTTAATGCCGTTTCTATATCGGTAATGACGGTTGTGGCTCTCATTATTATAGGGGTGTCGGCATCGAGCTGGCCGTGTAAAAATTGCTTTGATGATAAAGACAGAATACTGATGATGCGGTTTTCTTGTGTGATGGGAAAGGCAATAACGTCTCTGTTTGATCGTCGTAAAGGGTTATCAAATGAGACGGGCTTATGATAGGCGAAGCCTCGGTTTTTGGTCGTCGTCATTGACTGTTGCAGCCAGCGATACTCTCGCTCAAGTAGACGGGCCTCACGACCCTCTTGAGCTTTTATACTCTGAAATAGTTCGGCCCGCTCGGTTGTCGCTAAAAATGATTGGTAGGCTAACCCGACCGTTGAGGTTAACGTTGGCAGGTGGGTTGACGACGTATCGCTAGCATCAGGAGTCTGCTGAAGGGTTGAGCCGAGAAGCTTCATTTCATGGCCTTGTGGCACCCATAGCTCAATCAGCGCTTGGCACTTGTCGCTTAATTGATGGATGGCCGGTATGGCAATTTTTTTGAGTGTTATCGTGAGATCAAAATGGCTTGGTTTTTTGCTCATCGTTTCTGATAGTAAATATCCACCCATTTCATCAGAGCGCACCACCCAGCCAGCCTCAATAAGCGTTTTGAGTATTCTGAGTAAGGTGGCTTTACTGATGTTGGTGGCGCGATGAAGCTCCGCCAATGTGATTGGACTGTTCCTGATGATCTCTTCAAGAAAAAATATACCGCGGGCAAGTGCACCGATAGATTTACTCATGTATTAACCTGTATTTTTATTATTATATCGATGAGGTAAGGTTTTTACTGGCCGGTATTAAAAAGCTACCCCAATTACGCTCACATGAATGTTAATCGGGGCAGAAGGTTTTGCCAGGAAAATAAATTTAGCAGACCGGTATTTATTTTGATCTGCCAAAAGTTTGTTGCGTTTTGAAAATTAGCGTTGCGGCATATCGGCGATGTTATACACTAAGCTCACTGTTGCATCTTCTGGGATTTGAGGCATCGATTCATTCCAGCTTAGCCATTGCTTACGCATATCTTCTAGTTTATCAGGATAAACTTTTTTCAGATTGGCCCGCTCGCGTGCATCATTAGTGATGTTGAAAAGATATTCATGTTCATCGACTTTTAGGTATTTAAATTCACCGACGCGCAGGGCGCGTTGATCACGATGATTCATGCGCCAGTAGAGTGGTCTTTCAAATTTATCGACCTTGCCGGTGATAACCGGTAATAGCGATACACCGTCAACAGGATAGTTAGGATCAAATTCACCTTGGCCGATTTCCAGCATCGTGCGTGACCAGTCCATCGTCATACAGTGTTGCATACTGGTGCTGCCTGCCTCGATGCCTTTTGGCCAGCGTGCGATCCACGGCACACGAATACCGCCTTCGGTTAGATCCATCTTACCGCCGACTAAGGGCCAGTTATCGGAGAAACGCTCGCCGCTATTATCACTAGTAAAGACAATCAGGGTATCTTCCGTCAGACCCTGTTGCTCTAAGGTGTCCATGATCTTGCCGATGCCTTCATCCATGTGATGAATCATCTTGCGATAGGTATGAATATTACCGCCTTCTAGATGATAAAGCGTGGAGATCTCTTTTGATAATGCTTCATCATCTCGGCTTTCCCAAGTCCAGTGAGGCGCCGTGTAATGGACGCTCAAGAAGAACGGCTTTTGCTCGGTATCTGTTGCGCGTCGGTTAATAAAATCCACCAGAACTGGATCTGACAATCAAAGTGAAGCGTTATCTTTACCTATGGGTTAGGGAGGATATATTGGATAGCCCCATGTTTCTCACCTTCGAGGAGGCTATGGCAGACTTTGTTCGAATGATGGAAGCTAAATCAGTTTAAGAGGGCTGATATGATGCTGCTCGGCGTTGTGCTACTAAGATTGCGTTAGCATCATCTCTACGGCGGTATCGATCATCTCATCTAGGTTGCTTTGCTCTGTGTAGATACCGTCATTCAGTAAACGGCAGAGGCCGTGCAATGTGGCCCAACAGACCTGCGCGGTTCTTAATGTGGAGTCTCCGGAGCGAATAACGCCTTGTTGGCAGAGTTGATCAATCCAATTTAACCAGCTTTTAAAATGACGCCGAGAGATGTTTTGCAGTGACGCGGTGGGTGAGCCGTGACGCCAGACCTCTCGGCCAAACATGAGGTCATACTGTTCTCTATTCTGATAGGCGCGTTTAATGTAGTGGTGTACATACCCGGTGAATATGGTTGTTAAGGGTTCTGTTTGTTCCCTGTTTCTGGCCTCTTCGAGGAACTTTTCAACCTGTTTAAACCCTTGTTCGGCAATGGCGCATAATAAGGCATTTTTATCTTTGAAATGATGATAGGGCGCGGTACGGGAGACGCCAACACGGTCGGCCAGTTTACGCATGGATAAGCTTGCACTGCCGCCTTCTGAGATGATGTCAGTCGCGGCTTGCAACAGCGTCTGATGTAAATCACCGTGATGGTAATGGCGGGATGTGGTTGGCATGGTTGAGGTCATCTGGACAATTTATCAATCAATCTTGACAGTGTCAAAATATCGCTTTATCTTGACGCTGTCTAGTTTGCTGTATGATGACAAAATAATAATATTGAGGAGCCCGTAAAATGAGCCATATCAGCCCGCATTTTCCACATCTGCTCGCCCCGTTAGATTTGGGCTTTACCACCCTGAAAAACCGGGTATTGATGGGCTCTATGCATATCGGCCTAGAAGAGCAGCCGAATGGATTTGAACGAATGGCTGCATTCTATGCCGAGCGAGTGCGCGGCGGTGTGGGTCTGATTGTGACGGGCGGCATTGCGCCTAACCAAGAAGGTGGTGTGGTGGCCGGCGGCGCTGCTATGGTGACTGAACAGGATGTTGAAAATCATCGTATAGTGACAGATGCGGTACATGCCGATGGTGGCAAAATTTGTATGCAAATTTTACATACGGGACGTTATGCCTATAACCCAAAATTGATTGCGCCGTCGGCGATCAAGGCGCCGATTAACCCCTTTCCGCCCCATGAAGTCACCGTTGACGAGATAGAGCAACAGATAGAGGATTTTGTTCGCTGCGCTGGGCTGGCTCAACAGGCGGGTTACGATGGCGTTGAGGTGATGGGCTCTGAAGGTTATTTTATTAATCAGTTTATCGCCCGTCGCACGAATCAACGAGAGGATGACTGGGGTGGTGAATATGATAACCGTATCCGCTTTGCCATCGCAGTCGTTAAGCGCGTGCGAGAACGGGTCGGTACGAATTTTATTATTATTTATCGTTTGTCGATGTTAGATCTGGTGGAAGGCGGTAGTAGCTTCGACGAGGTTGTTACTTTAGGTAAGGCGATCGAACAAGCGGGTGCAACCATTATCAACTCGGGTATTGGTTGGCATGAAGCGCGCATCCCAACCATCGCCACGAAGGTGCCGCGGGCAGCCTTTACTTGGGCGACCGCAAAAGTGCGGCAGGCATTGTCGGTGCCGGTAATCGCTTCTAACCGAATCAATATGCCGGAAGTCGCGGAGCAGGTATTGGCGCGCGGAGATGCCGACATGGTGTCGATGGCGCGGCCCTTTTTGGCGGACCCGGAGTTTGTACGTAAAGCGGCGGAAGGGCGCAGTGATGAGATTAATACCTGTATTGGCTGTAATCAGGCGTGTTTAGATCATATCTTTGTTGGCAAGTTGACTAGCTGCTTGGTAAACCCTCGGGCTTGTCATGAAACGGAGTTGCTTATAACGCCAACCGAGCAAGCGAAAAAACTGGCGGTGATTGGGGCGGGGCCTGCGGGTTTAGCGTTTGCGACGACGGCAGCACAACGAGGTCATGAGGTTACGCTGTTTGATGCGGCCGATGAGATCGGTGGACAGTTTAATATTGCCCGAAAGATTCCAGGTAAAGAGGAGTTTAATGAGACGTTACGCTACTATCGCCGCCGCATCGTGCTGGATGGGGTTAACTTAAAGTTGTCGCATCGAGTGAGTGTCGCTGAGCTGCAGCAGAGTGATTTTGATGAGGTGATTATCGCCACCGGTATTGTCCCTCGAGTCCCGGTGATTGAGGGAATTGATCACCCGAAAGTGCTGGGCTATCTGGATCTTATTCGCGGTGCGACAGTGGGACAATCTGTCGCCGTTATTGGGGCCGGTGGTATCGGCTTTGATATCAGCGAGTATCTAACCCATCAAGGGCCGTCAACCAGTCAGGATATTAATGCGTTTATGCATGACTGGGGGATTGATATGACGATGACCGCTCGAGGGGGGGTTGAAGGGGTGATACCCGCTCCTGTGCCAGCCGCTCGGCAGGTTTATCTGTTACAACGTAAAGCCTCGAAAGTCGGCGGCGGTTTGGGTAAAACAACTGGTTGGGCGCATCGTTTAGGTTTGCAGAAACGTCACGTGGAGATGCTTGCTGGGTGTGAATATCAGCGTATCGATGATGCGGGCCTGCATCTGAGAGTGAATGGTGAAGAGCGCCTGTTGACGGTAGATAATATTATCCTCTGTGCTGGGCAGGAACCGTTAAGAGAGCTGACGGAGGGATTAACTAAGCCGTATCATCTGATAGGTGGCGCCGATTTAGCGGCCGAGCTGGATGCTAAGCGCGCCATAGATCAAGGCACACGTTTAGCTCTGGAGTTGTAAGGTCTGCTGTCTTTAGATTATCTGGGGGCTGCTCAGCGAATCACTGAAAAGCCATCGATATCACTATCGATGGCTTTCCTGTTTGCATAAGGATTGCTTAAATGGAGCAACCGCCATGACCATGCTTGGCATTATATTGTTGATGATATTCCTCCGCGCGCCAAAATTCGGTGGCTGGAGTGATCTGCGTCACAATGGGGTTGCCGAAGATGCCGCTCTTATCTAGGACGACTTTGCTTTGCTCCGCCATAATCCGCTGATGGTCGTCATGATAAAAAATCTCTGAGCGATATTGGTCACCGATATCTGGCCCTTGACGGTTGAGCGTGGTGGGATCATGCATCTGCCAGAAAAGGTCCAGCAGTGTGTCATAGCTAATGATTTGCTCATCAAACTCGAGTTGTACCACTTCGGCGTGACCGGTGGTTTTATTGCAAACCTCTTGGTAGGTTGGGTTTTGTGTATGCCCACCCATATAGCCTACAGCGGTTGAGGTGACCCCGGGAGTGTTCGAAAATCGTGCTTCAATACCCCAAAAGCATCCTGCAGCAAATGTTGCGGTTGGCATACGTTACTCCTTTTTAAAACCACTTAATAACCTCAATGTTAGACGTTTTTTTCATCGTTTTGGATCATTTTTTACATATATTTTTCGATGTTTCGCTGAGATGGCTGTTTAGTGAAGGTTTGATGTCTTGCTATCATCGTTGCCTGATGAGGCGGACGAAGACGGCGCCTGCAGTAATGCCGATGATGGTTTGATCTATGAAGAGCGGTATGTATCTGTTGTTGCGGTCTTTTCTGATAATCATTATGCCAATAGGTGAAACAAGAATCGCGCTTAACGGAGGTATACTCTGATATCCCTGTTGCACTTTTATCTATTGGCGTTTGTTAATCATTGAATGATTTGAGTGACGGCCCCTGCATTGGCTGCCGGGGCTTTTAATCCGTGTAACAGGATAGGCTGAGGTTGATTCAAATTAGGCTTGTTGACGGGTGGCCGTGATGAGTACGTCGCGAATATTGATGTTTTGCGGTTGTGAATACATAAACACAGCGGTGCGAGCAATATCATCAGGGGCTAATATCCCTCCCATCGATGCTTTCCAATCCTCATAGTTATCAATAATCTCCTGCGAGGTGGTGTGACTCAATAATTCAGTCTCTACCGCGCCCGGACAGATCGTCATGATACGGACATTATCATCGGCTACCTCTTCACGGACATTTTCGCTGATGGCGGAAACGGCAAATTTACTGCCCACATAAGCGGCATGATTTGGGAATGATTTTTTGCCGGCAATCGAACTGATATTAATAATCGTGCCGCCCTTGCGAGCTTTCATGTCACCCAGTACGGCCTGCATGCTGTTCAGCAGTGCGAGTACGTTAAGATCATACATACGCTGCCACTCCATAGGGTCTTGAGTGTCGATCTGTCCTAATAGCATTAAACCAGCATTGTTAATTAGACAGTCTACCGGGCCATGAATCGCTTCTGCTTCTTTGATCGCTACCCGTAAAGCTGTAGCGTCGGTTACATCGACTTGACGACATAATGTGTTCGGGAGGGCTAGAGCCTCTAGTTTGTCCACGCGGCGGGCGAGGAGTAATAAGGGGTGTCCTGCCGCTGAAAATTGTTGTGCTATGGCTGCGCCAATACCTGAACTAGCGCCGGTGATTACGATAAGTGGTTGAGTCATCATTTTATCTCGGGTGTTAAATGCCACAAGGCACGGAAGTGAATCGATGTTGCAGATAATAGATCGCTGTATTAGTGTGATAAATACCCTTAATCTGAAATAATTGTTTGGTATATATGAACAATGTGTCTTGGCGCGGTATTCGTGCCTTTATCTATGTAGCGGAGTCAGGCGGCTTTACGGCGGCGGCTGAGGTGTCTGGCTTTTCTAAGGCGCATCTGAGTCAGTTAGTCTCAGAGTTGGAAGCGGTATTGAGTGTACAGTTGTTGTATCGCACCACCCGAAAGTTACGGTTGACGGAGATCGGTCAGGGCTATTACGAACGCTGTAAATTGGCGATGCAGCAGTTGGATGCCGCGGCGGAATGGGCGAGTCAATCGACGGATGAACTAAAAGGTGTGATTCGCATGAATGCGGTGGGCGGGTTGATCGGTGAAGAGCTGTTAGCCCCCCTGGTGATTGATTTCCAACGACAGCATCCCGGTATCTGTGTGGATCTAGATTTTTCCAGTGGTCAGGTGGATCTGATCGCCAATCATTATGATCTGGTGATGCGTATGGGAGAGCTGGCGGATTCGAGTTTGATAGCGCGTAAGCTGCACCAAGTGACCACGCGTTATGTTGCCAGTCCGGCTTTTTTGCAGAGCCATCATCCGATTGAAAATCCTGAAGATTTGAAAACATTATCATTAATCTGTGGCAGTGTGGATCATTGGACATTGAGTCGGGGAAATGAGCGCAGAACAGTGCATGTTGAGCAGGGGATTAAGGTGAGTAGTGGTCGAGTGATGCGGCAAGCGGCACTTGCAGGGTTAGGCGTTACGCGGCTTGCCGATGTGTATGTGCAAGCGGATCTCCAGCGGGGTCGATTAGTCGAGGTGTTGCCGGATTGGTCTGAAGTCACTCAGTTAACCTTGTTATGCCCACCGTTGCGGCATCAGTTGCAGCGGGTAAGAGTGTTGACGGAGTGGTTAAAAAATCAATTTGAAGCGCGTTATCAACAAGCGCTGAATAACGGGGTTTATCACTGAGAGGAGAGTGAGTCTAGGTCAAGAGGTTAAAGCAGGCTTAAAGGTAAAAAACCAGTCGGCACCGCTAGTGCCGACTGGTTTGAGTCATACTTTAACGGTAGTTTAGCCGTTGGCTAGCGCATCAAGCTTCTGCTTTAGCAGCCCCTGCACTTGGCCAGGGTTGGCTTTGCCCTGTGATGCTTGCATCACCTTACCCATAAAGAAGCCGATCATCTTGCCACGTTTATCCGGTTCAGCATTCACATACTGATCAACCTGTGGTTGATTGGCCGCGATGACATCATCGACCATCGCTTCAATCGCACCGCTATCGGTGACCTGTTTCAGGCCTTTAGATTCGATAACCTCATCCGCAGAGCCTTCACCCGCCCACATCGCTTCAAACACCTGCTTGGCTATTTTGCCGGTAATGGTGTTGTCTTTAATGCGCAATAATAGGCCGCCGAGTTGTTCAGCTGAAACCGGTGAAGCGTTAATCTCGGTATCATTCTGATTCAGTAGCTTGGACAGTTCGCCCATCACCCAGTTAGCCGCCAATTTGGCATCGCCTGCGGTGTTGGCAACGGTTTCAAAATAGTGGCTTAGATCGCGGTAGGCGGATAGCACCATGGCGTCGTAGTCACTCAGCTGATACTGCTCAATAAACCGCGCTTTACGGGCGTCGGGTAATTCTGGCAAGGTATCGCGTAGCTGATTGACATAGTCGTCATCAATGACGATCGGCAGCAGATCGGGGCACGGGAAGTAACGGTAATCGTTAGCTTCTTCTTTACTGCGCATCGAGCGAGTTTCATCTTTATTGGCATCATACAGGCGGGTTTCCTGAGTGATATAACCACCGTCTTCGAGTATATCGATTTGACGGATAATCTCGCCCTTAATCGCTTTCTCAATAAAACGGAACGAGTTGATGTTCTTGGTTTCGGTACGGTTACCGAATGCCTCTTCACCCTTATAGCGCACGGAGACGTTACAGTCACAGCGGAAAGAACCTTCCGCCATATTGCCGTCACAGATACCGAGATTGGTGACGATGGAGTGAATTTTCTTCACATAGGCGACGGCTTCTTCGGCACTGCGCATATCCGGTTCGGAGACGATCTCTAACAGTGGGGTACCCGCACGGTTAAGATCGATTCCGGTCATGCTGGGGAATTCCTCATGCAGCGACTTACCAGCATCCTCTTCCAGATGTGCTCGAGTCACGCCAACGCGTTTAACCGTACCGTCCTCCAGTTCGAGATCGACATAACCGGTGCCGACAATTGGATGAAAGAGCTGGCTGGTTTGATAGCCTTTGGGTAGATCGGGATAAAAGTAGTTTTTACGGTCAAACACCGAGGTGTAACCGATTTCAGCGTCAATTGCTAAGCCAAATAAAACCGCCATACGGAGTGCTTCAGCATTAAATACTGGCAGCGTCCCGGGTAACGCTAAATCGACAGCGCAGGCTTGAGTGTTTGGCTCGGCTCCAAAGGCGGTGCTGGCACCGGAAAATATTTTGGACTTAGTCGCCAGTTGGGCGTGAATCTCAAGCCCGATGACTGCTTCCCATTCCATTATGTAAACCTCTTATAGCAGTCAGCCGACATGTTTGAATGTCGTGCTGCTGCGTTAAATTCTATATGCTCTCGGTCAGCAGCTTATTGACCGGGCGTTTGTGTGTGCCAGTCGGTGGCTTGCTGGAACTGATGTGCGGCATTTAACAGCCGTTCTTCAGCAAAGTAGTTACCGATCATTTGCAGGCCAACAGGTAATCCATTAGCAAAGCCGCAGGGCACCGAGATACCGGGCATGCCCGCGAGATTCAAGGATAGGGTGAAAATGTCTTCCATATACATGGTAACCGGATCGGCGGTCTTCTCGCCCAGCTTAAAGGCTGGGTGAGGGGTGGTTGGCCCCATAATAATATCGACTTCAGAGAGCGCGGTAACATAATCTTGCTGAATCAGGCGGCGAATCTGCAGTGCTTTTTTATAGTAGGCATCATAAAAGCCTTCAGATAGTGCATAAGTACCGACCATAATACGTCGCTTAACTTCCTCACCAAAGCCTTCGCCGCGACTGCGTTTATACATGTCTTCCAGATCTGTCGGATCTTCGCAACGATAGCCATAACGCACACCGTCAAAGCGTGACAGATTGGAGGAGGCTTCTGCGGGGGCAATAATATAGTACGCCGGAATCGCTAAATGCGTATTGGGGAGGCTAATCTGTTTAACTGTCGCGCCCAGCGCTTCAAATTCACGGATCGCATTTTGCACCTGAATGGTGATCTGCGGATCGATATCGTCAGAGAAGAACTCCTTCGGTAAGCCGATTTTTAACCCTTTAAGAGAATCATTCAGTGTCAGCGTGTAATCTGGCACAGGGCGATCGAGGCTGGTGGAATCCTTTGGATCGAAACCGGCCATGACATTTAACATCATCGCGCTATCTTCGGCAGTGCGAGTCATGGGGCCGGCTTGATCCAATGATGAAGCGTAAGCGATCATGCCATAACGGGATACGCGACCATAAGTTGGCTTTAATCCGGTGATGCCACACAGCGCCGCCGGTTGACGAATCGAACCGCCGGTATCAGAGCCGGTTGCTGCGGGGGTTAAACCGCCGGCAATAGAGGCCGCCGAGCCGCCCGATGAACCGCCGGGGACGCAATCGGTATTCCACGGGTTGCGAGCCGGGCCGTAGAAGCTCGATTCATTGGAGGAGCCCATCGCGAACTCATCCATATTGGTTTTACCCAAGCTAACGGCGCCCGCTTGATTAAAATGTTCAACGATGGTGGCGTTGTAGGGGGAAACAAAGTTATCCAGCATTTTGGAGCCGCAACTCGTGCGGACACCTTGGGTGCAGAAAATATCTTTGTGAGCAATGGGCAAGCCCGTAAATGCGTCAGCATTGCCGGCTGCGCGACGTTGATCGGCGGCACTGGCTTGCGCTAGCGCTTGCTCTGGGGTGACGGTGATAAAGCTGTTCAGCTTGCCATCTTCGGCGTTGATGCGGTCAAGGTAGTTTTGGGTCAGTTCAACACTACTGAATTCACCCGTTGCTAACCCCTGCGCCAGTTCGGCGAGTGTTTTGTCTAACATAACGTTTTTAAATCCTTCAAGCGGATGTCTGGTCCGGCATTACTCGATTACTTTAGGCACCTGAAATAGGCCTGCTTCAACGGACGGAGCAACGGTTTGAAGCCGATCGCGTTGATCTGCTTCGGTTACCTCATCCAGACGTAAACGCTGAATAGCATCCATTGGATGAGCCATGGGGGTAATATCTTGAGTATCGACGGCCTGCATCTGGTCGACCAGGTCAAGAATACTGCTAAGGTTATCGGCGTATTCTTGAATATCTTGCTCGGCGATATTTAATCTTGCCAGATGAGCGATCTTTTCGACGTCTGTGCGGTCTAACGACATTATTGGATTCTCATTGCTGTGAAATTTGTTCTAATAACTAAATAAAGCGCTACGTTAACACATTTGCAGCTTGCCCAAAATCCCCGCCATTGCTACAGTGGGCCTGTTTTTTTGATCAAGTGAATGTGCAGTCGCACAATCTAAGGCGGACAATCGATGTTTAAGAAGATTCGAGGGATTTTTTCCAGTGACATTTCAATTGATTTGGGCACTGCCAATACCCTTATTTATGTTCGCGATAAAGACATTGTACTGAACGAGCCTTCCGTTGTTGCTATACGTCAAAGCAGTAACGGAGCACAGAAAACCGTGGCCGCCGTTGGTACGGATGCGAAGCGGATGTTAGGCCGGACGCCGGGTAATATTACCGCTATCCGGCCGATGAAAGATGGTGTTATCGCTGATTTCCATGTAACCGAGAAGATGTTGCAACACTTTATTAGTAAAGTGCATGGCAATAGTTTCCTGACGCCGAGCCCTCGGGTATTGGTATGCGTTCCTTGTCAGTCGACACAGGTTGAACGTCGGGCAATAAAAGAATCAGCGATGGGCGCAGGTGCCCGAGAAGTCTATCTCATTGAAGAGCCGATGGCGGCGGCTATCGGTGCCGGTTTGCCGGTTGATGAAGCCAACGGTTCGATGGTGGTTGATATCGGTGGTGGTACCACGGAGATCGCGATTATCTCACTCAACGGTATCGTCTATGCAGAATCTGTTCGAGTGGGCGGTGATCGTTTTGATGAAGGCATTGTCACCTATATTCGTCGTAACTATGGTAGTTTGATTGGTGATGCCACGGCTGAACGGATCAAGCAAGAAATTGGCACCGCCTATCCAACCTCGGAAACCCTAGAGATTGATGTTCGTGGTCGTAATCTGGCGGAAGGTATCCCGCGTAGCTTTACGCTCAACAGTAACGAGATCATGGAAGCGCTACAGGAACCTCTATCGGCGATTGTTCAGTCGGTTAAGAGCGCGCTGGAACAATGCCCTCCAGAACTGGCTTCGGATATTGCTGAGCGTGGTATTGTGCTAACGGGTGGTGGCGCGTTGTTACGTAATTTGGATAAACTGATCAGCGAAGAGACCGGGTTACCGGTGATTGTTGCTGATGATCCATTGACGTGTGTTGCTCGTGGTGGTGGTCGTGCGCTGGAACTACTGGACAAGCATGCATTTGAATTACTCACCTTTGAATAAGACTGATTGATCTGAATGCTTGAGTTACCCAATCTAACGGAACAGTTCCCACAGGAGGTGTTCCATCGCTAGTATCTTTCTTAGCGGGTCCTTACGGGCCCGCTTTTTCATTCTTGTGGTGCTGTCACTGGTGCTGATTACATTGGATCTCAAATGGTCCAATATGCATCAAACTCGCTCCTACCTTTCCTTGTTGATTACGCCACTTCAGTGGCTGGTTGATACGCCTGCTCAGGTTGCTGATGAACTCAGTGATGTCCTCGTGGATCGCAGTCAACTCACGGATGAAAACCGCCGATTACGTCAGGAAGCTTTGCTGTTAAAGCAGCGAGTACTGCAGGTGTCGGCACTCACTGCTGAAAATGTTCGTTTACGTGAATTGCTTAACGGTCGACAGCGACTCGAGCAAGATGTCTTCTTGACGGAGCTGATTGGCGTTAACCCTGATCCCTTCCAGCATCAGATTATTCTGAATCGCGGATCAGAAGATCATGCCTATGTGGGGCAAGCGGTATTGGATTCCGGTGGCATCATGGGGCAGGTGGTTGAAGTCAGTCACTATACTAGTCGGGCCATGTTAATTACGGATTCGCGTCATGCGATTCCGGTTGAGGTCAACCGTAACGGCTTCCGCTCTATCGCGTTGGGCAACGGTTCGGTGAATCAACTTGAACTGGTGCATGTGCCGGATACGGCCGATATTCGTGAAGGCGATTTACTGGTATCGTCTGCTTTAGGCGGACGTTTTCCTCGCGGCTATCCAGTGGCTAAAGTCGTCAGTGTACAGCGCGATCCGGGAGAGCCTTTTGCGTTAGTGAAGGCTGAACCCGCAGCGATGCTGAATAAAAGTCGACATATTTTGCTCGTCGATATGCCACCAAAAGCGGAAGAGTTGCCGGTTATGCCTGCGCCTGTACACGGTGAGAAAATTAAACCACAGCCCGTTGAGGCTGAGGCGCTGGAGAGCAGCGGTGAATAATCAGCGGAGTGGCGGTGGTTCCATTATTTTAGGGACTTTTCTGTTGGGCTATATGCTCAGTCAACTGCCGTTGCCGCAGTTTGCCGACTGGTTTCGGCCCGAGTGGGTGGCTATGATTCTGATCTATTGGGTCATGGCCTTGCCGGAACGCGTTGGCTTGGGTACCGCAGCCGTCGTTGGCTTGGGACTTGATTTGATTAAAGGCAGCCCGATGGGGCTGAATATGTTATCGCTACTTATTATTGCCTATCTGACGTTGCTGTTATACAAACGTTTGAGAATGTTTCCGCTGATTCAACAAGCGGTCATGGTGATGGTGCTGGTGGGCATTAATCAGTTAATTTTTAACTGGGTTCACAGCTTCATGGGTACACGCAGTGATAGCCTGATCTTTCTCCTACCCGCGATGATGAGCGCGATTCTATGGCCCTGGTTGTTTATTGTGCTGCGAGGCTTGCGTAGAGCTTTTAGAGTGTCCTGACGGGGCAAGATCGGTTGGCCTGCGCTGAGCTAAGTCCTATCTCTATCACGTTATACTGTTGGGTGCTTAAGTGTCTGAATTATCGAATAAAAATCCTGAATTGATTCTGGCTTCAGCGTCTCCTCGGCGACGCGAACTGTTGCAGCAAATAGGTGTCGCTTGTCGCGTGAAACCGGTTGATATCGCTGAAGTGCATCAGCCTGGAGAGTCGCCGGCGATGTTTGTTGAGCGTCTGGCGCGGGAAAAAGCCTGTGCCGGTTTGGCCGTTGCCGATAGCGATGCCGTCGTTTTGGGTGCCGATACGGTGGTGGTGTGTCATGGCGATATCCTCGGTAAACCGACTGACCGTGAAGATGCAATCAGCATGCTACAGCAGTTGTCAGGCTCAGAGCATCAGGTCATGACGGCGGTTGCGGTTACAAATAAGGAACGAATTCGCTGTCTGGTAGTCACTACTGATGTGCGTTTTAAAACATTAACCACGGCGCAATGCGAGCAATACTGGGAGACGGGTGAACCCTGCGATAAAGCCGGTGCGTATGGTATTCAAGGCTTAGGCGCGGTGTTCGTTGCGGCGATCAAAGGTAGCTATTCTGCAGTCGTGGGATTACCGCTGACGGAAACCGCAAACTTGTTAGCGGCATTTGATATTCCTGTGTGGCAGACTTTGGTGCTGACGGCAGAAGATGATGATACGAGCGCCTCTTAGGTTATCTTTGAGGTGTTGTGGTTTAAGTGATTAACCACTTTACTGATGCTAGTCATGAGCATTGATATGATGGCATCGAGATATTGGGTGCTTACAACGCTGAAAGGCCTACTGCTTCGAAACTCGATGGTTTGAAGTGCAGTGCCAGAGAATACTGATGGAGCCTGTTGTTAGGTTTCCTAGGGATGGATTATGAGCGAAGAGATTCTGATTAACTTTACCCCGATTGAGACGCGGGTCGCGGTTATCGAGAACGGTATGCCACAGGAAATCTACGTCGAAAGAGCCGAGCGACGCGGTATTGTGGGTAATATATATAAGGGTAAAGTGGTGCGTGTCTTGCCGGGTATGCAGGCGGCCTTTGTCGACATCGGCCTAGAACGCGCGGCCTTTATTCATGTGGATGAGCTACAGCATCCTGACGACGACAGCGCCGGAGTGCCTGGGAAGGCTCAATTAGCGATCAATCGTTTATTGCGCGAGGGTCAATCGCTTACCGTGCAAGTGACTAAAGACCCTCTGGGCACTAAAGGTGCTCGACTGACCACTAATTTATCGATCCCTTCCCGTTATCTTGTCTATATGCCGGGTAATGAACATATCGGCATTTCACAGCGAATCGAAGACAATGAAGAGCGAGAACGTTTACGCAAGGCTGTAGAAGAAGTCGTCGCGGGCATGGAAGATCAGAGCACCAAGGTGGGTGGCTTTATCCTACGAACGGTCTCGGAAGGGGTGTCTGAGCTTGAGCTTAAGCAGGATATTCTGTTTTTGTGTCGTTTATGGGAGTCAATTGCCCGTAAAATTGAAAAGTTTGGCGCGCCCACCTGTATCTATGAAGATCTGCCGCTGAATATGCGTGCCCTGCGAGATATGGCTCATGGGGGGATCGAGCGGATTCGAGTCGATTCAAGAGAGACATTTCAACGCTCGCAACAGTTTGCTGAGGCTCTGGTGCCTGAAATCAGCAATATTCTTGAATATTATCCCGGCGAACGGCCTATTTTTGATCTCTATAATATTGAAGAAGAGATTCAGAAAGCACTGGGAAGAAAAGTCGAGTTAAAGTCGGGTGGTTATCTGATATTTGATCAGACTGAAGCGATGACGACGGTGGATATTAACACCGGCGCTTATGTTGGACATCGTAATCTAGAAGAGACGATTTTTAAAACTAATTTAGAAGCCGCCACCGCTATTGGGCGTCAGCTACGACTGCGAAACTTGGGCGGTATCATCATTATCGATTTTATCGATATGTTGGATGAAGATCATCAGCGTCAGGTATTGCGGACGTTGGAGCGGGTGCTCGAAAAGGATCATGTTAAATGTAAGCTGACGGGGGTTTCTGAGCTAGGCTTGGTTGAAATGACACGTAAGCGCACGCGTGAAAGTCTCGAACATATTCTATGCGAGCCTTGTGGTCACTGTCAGGGACGCGGCTCGGTGAAAACCTCAGAGACGGTTTGTTATGAGATTTTCCGTGAGATACTGCGGCAACATCGCGCCTACGATACGGATTCTTATTTGGTACTGGCATCGGATCGAGTGGTGGCGATGCTGCTGGATGAAGCGTCAGATCATGTGGCTGAATTGGAAGCCTTTATTGCAAAAACTATTCGCTTTCAGGTTGAGCCGATGTACGGTCCGGAACAATATGATGTGGTGCTGAGGTAACGGTGATATCTCTTGTTGGACTTTTGAAGGCACTGAATCGGTGGCTGGGGTGGGTGTTGGTTATTTCAATACTCGCCATCGCTTTACTCACCGTCGTGGTTCGATTATTACTGCCTGGGGTCTGGGATTACCGAGCTGAAATAGAAGACTATCTGAGCGAACGATTACGCACAGAGGTGAGTATTGGTGAAATTAGCGCGAGTTGGGAGAGTCAGTTTCCTCGCTTGCTGCTGCAGGATGTGGTGATTGCGAATCATCGGTCGCGTAATATTGGCCGGATAGAACTGCGTCAGCTCATCTTGGGATTTAACCCCGTCAGTAGTTTGCTGCAATGGCAACCGGTGCTGAGTAAGGTTGAGTTATGGTCACTGCACACACAGGTTAAGCTGGTGAACTGGCCTCATACCGCTCAGGTGGATGAGTCGACCAAAACGGAGGATCTTTCCTCTACATCGGATCCCTTGGCGGCGTTATGGTTGCAGCCACATATCTTTTTCTATGATACGCAAATTGATCTGACACTGCCCTCTGGTAAGCAGGTGCTGTTGCAGAGTGATCACTTAAATCTCGAGAATAGTCCACATCAGCATCATTTTGCTGGCGAATTACGTGTCACGCATGAACAGCGTGAAGCGACAGCAACGCTGAGAATCGAATCTGATAGTTATGCTTTTGCTTCAGATACCAAAAACTTCGATTTTTATCTTAAGTTAGCAGGAATTGATACTCCGCTCATGGATGCAGCGCGGGAGTTGCTTCCTATTCCGACGGCCCTAGAACAACTGGAACTGAATAGTGAAATTTGGGGTAACTGGTCAGAGGGACGGTTAACGCGGTTGTTTGGTGAGGTTGATGGCGGTCGATTACAGTTAGCGACTCAGCAGGCCGGATTAACTGAGCTTTCAATACAACAGTTAGACTCCGGCTTTGCTCTACTTCAGCCTCAACCGGGTCAGTTTCAACTGCAGGTAAGTGATTTTTCTGCTCAGATCAATCAACAGCCCCTAAGTTTTCCGCAGCTAGTGATTAACCGACAACGACAGAGAATCGAATCGGTGGCGTTGACTGAGTTTAATGTCACTGAAATCGCCAGTTTTCTTGAGCAACAAGCCTTTGTACCGGACGATCTTAAGCGGGTGCTGACAACGATTAAACCGACCGGGATGATCCGTCATCTGTTGTTACAGTGGCCGTTAGCTGAGCCTACAGTAGCGGCGGCAAATACCGCTGTAGCGGATGCTAGTGTGACGACAAACGCTCGCGTTAATCGGCACATGGTCAGCTCGGCTGCGAGTCATGCTGTTGCGGTTTCAGCAACCGCCAAGACAACGATGGTAGCGCATGGCGTTAATTCTGTATCCCTCGATCAGGCTCAAGATTGGACGCAGTTATCGTTACAGGGCGATTTAGAAGGCATCGCCTTTGAGGCGGCTTATGGCGCGCCCGCGATGTCTGGTGTCACCGGATTACTTCAGCTTCAGCATGACGATGATGGGTTGCAGGGGCGAATCGATCTGACCAGTGATGCGCTGGGGCTGCATTTCCCAGAGGTATTCGATCAAGGTTGGCTGTTTAGTGAAGCCCAAGGCGTTACGCATTTTAGTTTGGCGCAGAATGTGCTCCACCTTCACAGTGAATATGTTGAACTACACAAAGCGGGTATTAATGCGAGTGGGCGTTGGAGTCTGTATCTACCGTTGGAGAGAGAGATTCAGAGTGAACTGACACTATTGATTGGTGTGAAAGACGCGGATGGCCGTTTGGCGCCTGAGTTAATACCCGATCATGCAATCGATCCGGGTATTAAGGCTTGGGTGGCTCAATCAATTAAGCAGGGCGTGCTCAATCAAGGCGGCTTTCTGCTGCATACCGGCACACGCAGTATTCCGTCTCGACAGGCGCCCACCGTCCAGATGTTTATGGACATTTCCGATGCAGAGGTGGCATATCAGTCAGGCTGGCCGGCGGTAAAAGCCGCAGATGCATCGTTGCTTTTGCGTGATCAAGGCTTAGAGATTGATGTCAGTCGTGGCCAGATGTATGACAGTCATATCGAGCATGGTTGGGTTTATCTGCCGCCCCATTCTCAAGATCTGCATATTATTGCCAGCATTAATGGCGATAGCGACGATATAGTTTCGACGTTGTTGCAAAGTCCCATTTTAGATGGCGCTAATACGGAACTCGAAAACTGGCGTCTTAGTGGGGCGGCACAGACCCGTTTAAAATTAATAATCCCGTTGAATGGTGCCGATGCAGATGTTGATGTCAGCAGTGTGTTTAAAAATCTGGAGCTAGCATCACAATCACGACAGCTTAAAATCAGTCAGTTAGCGGGCCAGGTGAGTTATCAAACGGATAAAGGCCTGAATGCTGAATCACTTAACGGCGTGTTGTTTGGGCAGCCATTAAAAGCCGATATTATCTCCAGTGGACAGGGGAAATCTGAAAAAATTACCGCGCGACTCAGATCATCTATTCGCCTGTCTGAACTGCAAAACTGGAGCGGTATTCAGCTGTTAGCCCTGGCGGAGGGGGTGCAGGCCTATGAAGCCGATCTGGATATCTGCTTAAGGGCGGATTGTTCTGGATTGACGGTAAAATCAGATCTGCAACAGACCGCCTTGGCACTGATTCCTCCTTATAGTAAGTCTATCGGGCAGGAGATGCCTTTATTGCTGCATACCGACTTTAACTCGCCACAAACATTAAATATTCGAGTCGGTGATCAATTGAGTGCGTGGTTGCAGCTGGATGGTGATCGGCTCAGCCGGGGGCATTTGATGTTAGGGGCGGCGGATGCTCGACCGAGCGCTTATCCCGGCTTGAGTGTGAGTGGTCAGTTACCGCAGTTGAATTATGAGTCACTGATAGACATGTTAACGCGAGCGAGTATTTTGTCTGCTGCATCGACGTCAGCCGCGACTGACGTTAGTATGAGTCAGTCAACGGTGCCAGTCCAAGCAGATATTAACGTGGCTTCACTCGGTTATGATGATCTACAGATGAATAATGCTCGACTATTACTAGAGCGGGGTAGCGATGGTTGGAATATCGGTGTGTCGGGTGCCGACCTTAACCTGCAGGTGAATCTGCCCGATAGTGATGCGAAGGTGCCTCAGTTACGTTTTCAAACGCTAAATCTAGATGCCTTGCTGCCCGAGGATGAGTTGTCATCGCCGGTCAGCAGCGAGCAGCCGGCGAACATAGAAGAGATAGTAGGGCATCTGCAGCCGGGCGATGTGCCAGACCTCGATATTGAGATTGCTGATCTGATCGTCAAGCAGAAGCATTGGGGACAGTGGGATTTTAAGGTGCGAAATCGTCAACAAAGCATGTATGTTGAGGATATTGTGGCTCGACTGCCGGAATTTAAGGTGGCCGGAGAGATTATCTGGCGTCCAGGGGATCTCAGTCAGAGCGAGTTAACCCTGAGCGTTGAGGCAAAAGATTTAAGCCGAACACTCGAGAGCGTGGGCTATGAAAAAGTACTGCAAACGGAAAAGGTCACGGCGAAGCTTGAGTTTCAATGGTTAGGGGCTCCGTGGGAATATGCGTTAGCTGAGGCCAGTGGTCAGTTCAGTTTTGATGCTCGTGATGGACGGTTGATCGAAGCCGGCAGTGGCACGGGGTTGTTACGCGTGTTCGGGATTCTTAATATGAATACACTAGGGCGACGGCTTAAACTGGATTTTTCCGATCTGTATGCAAAGGGGGTTAGTTTTGATCGGATGCAGGGCAATTATCGAATAGTCAAAGGTGTGGCTACCACGCAGACGCCTTTTTTGATGCGTGGGCCCGCCGTCGATATGGCGGCTAGCGGTGATATTGATTTCGTTAATGAAACTGTCAATCAGCAAGTGGCCGTGACATTACCGGTGACAGATAATATTCCATTGGCCGCCGTCTTGCTGGGCGCACCACAGATCGCGGGAGTGGCTTTTCTGTTGGATAAGTTGATTGGTGATGAGGTGAAAAAGGAAATTGCTACCGTGACCTATACCATGAAAGGCGACTGGAGCGATCCAGATGTAGAGTTGTTACGCCGACCCGAAGCAGAAAAGAAAGCAGCAGAGCTTAAGTAATCTGGCTCTGCTGTCTTGTCTATCGGTGTTAAGCGTGGTTGGCGAATCGAAGACGCTTGAGGTGACTCGTTTACACTTCGGCTCGTTCACGTAAGTATTTAAACAGCTTTTTGGCGGCAACCGGTGGCTTACCTAAACTGGCTTCTTTTTTGGCATTACGTAATAACTGACGTAGATGCTGAATATCGGCTCCCGTATCTTCGCTTAAGTAGGCTTGCAGATCGGTATTGTCACCGAGAATGAGTCGGTCTCTCCAGCGTTCCAGTTTATGAAATACCTGTAAGTGAGCTTGCTTGCCCGCCTCGAACTGATCAACCGCTGCTTGTATCTCGTCGGCATCTTCGCCACGCATCAGTCGACCAATATATTGCAGTTGACGGCGAGTCGCTTCTGAACGCGGCTGAAGGCGCTGAGCTTCTTCAATGGCGCTGCGTAACGTGTCGCTCATCGGCACTTTGGCTAACTGTTCTTTGTTCAATTCGGGCAGTTTAGTGCCCAGTTCCTGTAGCTGTTCCATCTCCCGCTTACGCTGGGATTTTGATACCCACTCTTCATCAAACTCGTGTTCGTCATCGGGGAGAAAATCGTCATGTTGACTCATAAAACTCTCTTGTTTAGGTCGTTCTAGCTGTAAAAGAAAGCGGCTAGACCGAGGAAGGCAAAAAATCCGACTACATCGGTAATCGTGGTTAATAACACACTGCCAGCCAGTGCCGGATCAATACCCCAGGCCTTTAGGAGGATCGGCAACAGGGTGCCCGCCAGTGCGGCTGCGAATAGGTTTATCATAATAGCACAAGCGATAATGATACCGATGGTTAGGTCATCGAACCAGAGGATAGCAATGATCGCCACGACAACAGCCCACAGCAGGCCGTTGAGTAAGCCGACAATCATTTCACGGTTAAGCAGCCAGCCCGCGTTAGAGCGTTCGACATGGCCGAGTGCTTGACCGCGAATCATCAATGTTAATACTTGGCTACCGGCTATTCCGCCCATGCTGGCGACAATGGGCATCAACACCGCTAAGGCGACGACTTTGCCAATTGTTTCTTCAAACAGGCCAATAACCGCCGAGGCGAGAAACGCGGTAATCAGATTGATACCTAGCCATACCGCTCGGCGACGTGTGGTTTTCATAATGGGGGCGAAGGTGTCTTCATCTTCGTCCAGACCGGCCATACTCATCAACGAGTGATCGGCATCTTCACGAATAACATCAACGACATCATCGATCGTGATACGTCCCAGCAACTGACCGTGTTCGTCAACTACCGGTGCGGAAACCAAATCTTCCTGCTCAAACAGTTTTGCAACCAGTGTATCTTCCATGTTTGCAGAAATTGGCGGCTTATCGGTGACCATCATCTCCCGCACGGTGCTCGCCGGATCGCTCACCAGCATTCGGGTTAGTGGGAGGCTACCGATATAGGTGTCTTTACGACTGACAACAAACAGACTATCCGTCATATCAGGCAATTCGGCGTGGCGGCGCAGATAGCGTAGCGCCGCTTCGATAGTGATATCGGGTCGAATAGTGATGGTATCGGTATTCATCAGACCGCCGGCAGTATCTTCCGGATAGGACAGTACTTTTTCGAGGCGTTCACGGTCTTGATGATCCATGGAGCGTAGCAGTTCGTGCATCACCGTTTCCGGCAACTGCTGCATCATATCGGCGAGATCGTCTGGCTCAAGAGATTCTGAGATCGCTAACACCTCAGAAGTGTTCATTTTACTTAAAATCTCTGATTTAACGTCGTCACCTAGTTCTTGGAGAACATCGGCCTCAATATCTTTATGGATCATGCTCCATAATAGTCGCCGCTCTTTGGGCGGTGACTTTTCGATTAGGTGAGCGACTTCTGAGGGGCGTAGCGTTTTGTTTAGGGTATAACGTATCTGCCTGAAAGCACCTTCTTCAAGGGCGGTGTTTAACTTATCCAGTTCGCTTTCGTTTATATTGGCGTTCATGGCCGGGCCCCGGTCAGAAAGAGAGATACAGAATGCTTTGCAGACTGTTAGTGATGCTCGATAGTGATTAGCATCAATATGTTGAGGGCATTATAGCGTATTGTTTTTAAACGAATAGGGTGAATAGACTATTCTTGTTCGTCAAAGCGATTGTTGATTAGCTGCTCAATGGCATCCATCGCTTGTTGTTCATCATCACCCGAGGCTGAAATAGTCAGCTCTGTACCCTTGCTGGCGGCTAACATCATTATCGACATAATGCTCTTGCCATCCACTTGACGGCCATCTTTCGTCAGTTGTATAGCGGAAGAAAATGAGCTGGTCACATTGATCAGTTTAGCGGCCGCGCGGGCATGTAACCCCAGCTTGTTGATAATGGTGATCTTTTTTTCCAACATTGATGTATACCCGTAATCAGTTTAGTTCGCGATGGCGTATCTGGACATTATCCATAGTTGTTCTGAAATGAACAGCGAGACGTTCACTGATAAACACCGAGCGATGCTGACCGCCGGTGCAGCCTATGCCTATACTGATGTAACTACGATTATTTTTTTCAAATGATGGTAGCCACTTCTCTAAAAATTGCGTGATATCCGCCAGCATTTCTTGTACTTCTGTTTGCTGTTCAAGAAACTCAATGACCGGCTGATTTTGACCGCTTAAGCCACGCAGTTGAGGTAGCCAATAAGGGTTGGGAAGGCAACGAACATCAAAGGTAAAATCCACATCGAGAGGAATACCGTGTTTATAGCCGAAAGATTCAAACTGCAGCGATAGTTGTTGCTCTTGTCGTTGAGCAATTCTGAGTTTGATGCTATCTCTGAGTTGATAGAGCGATAGTCGAGTCGTATCGATACGGATATTAGCTAGATCTGAGACCGGCTCAAGTAGCTGCTTTTCATAGTTAATGGCCTGTTGCAAACCCTGCGTATCATTCGAAAGTGGGTGCTTTCGGCGGGTGGCGCTATAACGTTTGAGTAGGGTGGTTTCTGAACTATCGAGATAGAGAATTTCACAGTCTATTTGCTCGATTTGGCGCAGACGGGCAAAGATATCGGGAAACTGTTTCAGGTTGCTGTGCTGATTACGTGCATCGATACTGACAGCAAGCTGATTGGGATGATCGGGATCGGATAGAATTTGCTTGACTAAGTCAGGTAGCAGCGGCGCTGGCAGGTTATCGATGCAGTAGAAGTTAACATCTTCCAGTGCTTGCAGGGCGGTTGATTTACCAGACCCTGAACGACCACTGATGATAACCAGCTTCATCAGATTAAACCTGCCGTGGGCCGGTAGCTGCAGCAAACAGAGCTTCTACTGATTCAGCATTGCGCAGTTGATCACGGAAGGATGCCTGACTAAACAGTTCCGCCAGGTTGCTCAGCGTTTGTAGGTGTTGATCACAGGCCTCAGAAGGCACCACGAGCACAAACAGGAGATCGACGGGTTGTGCATCGATAGCGTCAAAGTCGATCGGTTCTTGTAATTGAATGAGTAAGGCGGTGGCCTTGTTGCACTCATCCAAACGACAATGAGGAATTGCCACGCCTTCACCGATGCCCGTACTACCGAGCCTTTCACGACCCAATAGACCGGCGAAGATGAGTTCGGGTTCGAGCTCTGGGTAGTGTTCGGAAATCTGCTGGCTGGCAATTTCTAGGATACGTTTTTTACTACCACCCTCCAGAGCACAGAGTACTCCCGAGGGCGCTAATAGTTCTGAAATTAGCATCGTCAATTATTTACTTGTGAGTTTTCATCTTTTCTTTATGTTTAATAACCTGACGATCCAGCTTGTCGATCAGCCCATCAATCGCGGCATACATAACATCTTGTTCGTCAGAAGCGAATAACTTTCCACCGGCGACATGAATTTCGCCTTCGGCTTTTTGACGGTTTTTTTCAACGCTTAAGGTTACCTGTGCATTGGTAATGTTGTCGAAATGGCGCTCCAGCTTTTCAAATTTGTTCTGAACATATTCGTTCAGGGAATCAGTCAATTCAACGTGGTGACCAGTAATATTGATCTGCATGGTAATCTCCTAGTGTTGTTGTCCGGGTCGAATCCCGGTTCCCATGATAAACAGTTATTAAACCAAACGTTTTCGTTCATTAGAAGGTGGAATGCTAAGGGATTCTCTGTATTTTGCAATGGTTCTGCGCGCAACATTGATCCCTTGCTCCTCCAGGAGCTGTGCAATCTTGTTATCACTCAAGGGTTTGGTCGGGCTCTCAGCGATAACTAGCTTCTTAATCAATGCTCGGATAGCCGTGGATGAGCAGGTTCCGCCATTGACCGTTGTCACATGGCTGGAGAAAAAATACTTCAGTTCAAAGATACCCCGAGGGGTATGCATGTATTTTTGCGTCGTTACCCGCGATATGGTGGATTCATGCATTTCCACCGCCTCGGCGATATCGTGAAGCACCATGGGGCGCATCGCCTCATCACCGTGCTCTAAAAAGGCTTCCTGTCGTTTAACGATCTCGTGTGTGACTTTCATGAGTGTATCGTTACGACTCAGTAAGCTTTTAATAAACCACCGGGCTTCCTGCAAGTGGTTTTTAAGATAGGTGTTATCGGGGCTGCTATCCGCCCGCCGAATGAGATCGGCGTAGCTATCGTTAATCCGTAGCTTGGGGGCTACTTCCGGATTGAGTGTGACCTGCCAGACATCCTTTTCTTTATAGACCAATACATCGGGTATGACATATTCCGATTGAGTACTGGTGATCATCGAGCCGGGTTTCGGGTTGAGTGTGCGGATGAGGTTGATGGCTTCTAATAGCTGAGGCTCTCGAATCCGCGCTTTACGCATGAGTTGCTTATAATCATGGTTACCTAGGAGGTGAATATATTGAGTCACCAACTTGAGCGCTTCGGCACGATAGTCTGTTTTAGGGGGTAGCTGCTGTAATTGAATGGCTAGGCATTCGCTTAGATCGCGAGCGGCAACCCCGGGTGGGTCAAACTGCTGAATACGGCGTAAAACGGCCTCAACCTCATCCAGTTCGATGTTCTTGAGCTGTTCATCATCCTGACGTTGAAAATAGTCTAAGATGGAGTCGAGCTCAACACTGAGATAGCCGTCCACATTGATGCCGTCAATAATATTGGTGGCGATCAGTTCGTCAATGGGACTCATCGGGGTGAGATTTAACTGCCAATTCAGATGATCTTGCAGGGTTTCATCGGCGGTGTCATTCGATTCCATCTCCATGTCGGAGAAGTCATGGGATGATGCAGATGATGAGCTGGATACCGTCTGATAAGTGTCTTCCCAGTTACTATCGGTGGATAGTTCATTAGGAATGTCATCATTCCAATCGCTATCGGTGGCTTGAATGTCTTCTGATTCCGACGTTTTAGCCGATGCGGAGACGGATTCATGATTGCTGATTTCTGCATCAGAGGAGGCTTGATCGGCAGCGTTCTCAGAGGCGCTCTCTTCTTCAGCCACTTCCAGCATCGGGTTGGATTCCAGTGCTTCTTGAATCTCCTGTT
Organism: Amphritea sp. 1_MG-2023; assembly: GCF_030547545.1. Lineage (GTDB taxonomy): Bacteria > Pseudomonadota > Gammaproteobacteria > Pseudomonadales > Balneatricaceae > Amphritea. The sequence continues at coordinate 39,820 of NZ_JAUOQE010000020.1, read as the reverse complement.
GCAGATCAAGCGTCGATAATTGCAGTAAGCGAATCGCTTGCTGCAATTGTGGAGTCATGGTCAGATGCTGACCCATTTTTAGTTGTAGCGCTTGTTTCATAGGGAATCGCTTATATACCTGTTACAGCCTGAATTGCTCACCGAGATAGGCTTCCCTGACCTGCTGGTTTGCCAGTATATCCTCTGGTGATCCTTCTGCAAGAATATAACCTTCACTAACAATATAGGCTTGTTCGCATATATCCAATGTTTCGCGAACATTATGATCGGTGATTAAGACACCGATACCCTTGTTTTGTAAATGTTTTACGGTTTGCTTGATATCACTCACTGAAATCGGATCGACGCCAGCAAAGGGCTCATCCAGCAGAATAAAGGTGGGTTCTGTGGCTAATGCTCTGGCAATTTCAACGCGTCGCCTTTCTCCACCGGAAAGGCTCATGCCTATACTCTTGCTCAGGTGTGAAATATGAAATTCTTCCAGTAATTCATCTAATTTCTGTTGCCGCTGCTGCTGATTTAGCTCTTTACGAGTTTCCAGAATGGCCATTAGGTTATCATGCACACTCAGCTTACGGAAAATCGATGCCTCTTGCGGCAAATAACCAATACCTTTACGGGCCCGACCGTGCATTGGTTCTTTGGTGAGATCCAATTGATCGATTTTTATACGCCCTCGATCGGCATCTACCAAGCCAACAATCATATAAAAACAGGTGGTTTTACCTGCACCGTTGGGGCCCAAGAGACCGACAATTTGGCCGCTATCGACGCTCATCGAGACATCTCGTACAACCTCACGGCCTTTGTAACTCTTTGCGAGGTTAAGTGCTTCTAGTCGACTCATTGTGGCTGGAGTTCTCCAGGTGCAGGTGTAGGCTCAGTTGTCGGTGTTGCCTTGGGTTGAATCACGATTTGTACCCGCTCTCCGTCAGCATTTTCATCTCTAAATGCATTGACGGTACTTTTGTTCATATTGTAAACAATTCGGTTGCCGCTAAAGAGGTCGGAACCCTGAGTCACTTTGGCTTGGCCGGTGATTTCGAGTTCTTTCGTGTGTAGATTGTAATCTAGCACTTCACCGTATGCATGAGTAATCTCTTGATCGGCGGACGAGCGTTGTTGAAATTCGGCGGGGCGTCCTCTGGCGATAATCATGGTGATGGTGTTGCCCGTTTGTCTGAGCTCTATACTGTCGCCGCTTACCTTCAGGCTGCCCTGTGTTAACAGGACATCGCCTTTATAGAGGGTAATGCCCGTTTGATCGTTTCGGGTAGCGCTATCTGCCGTGATGTGAATTGCTTTGTTGGCATCACTGGGTAAGGCCATCGCCATCGGCTGCCAGCTGAGTAGCATCACGCATAAGGCTTTGCTTATACGGTTAATTAACATTGTATACTCCGGTTACGTCTGACAGGAGGTTAAGAATGCCACTGTCAGTGTCTATTGTCATGCCTACGCTGGTAGTGACACCTAATCGACTTGAAATGGTTACTCGCTGATCGGTCTTCGCGATATTTTCCTGCGGTAAGATGACTAAGGATTCAGTGCGTAGCATGTTCGCCTGTGTTGGATCAGGATTGTCCTGAAATAGTACCTTTCCCTCGAGGACAATTTTATCATCGTTGTCACTGATGATGCCTCTGAGACTGCTGACTTTTCGGCTCGGTTGCTGAGCGTTGTATATCTGCATCTCAGGGTTGGTCACTAATATTTGTTGTAAGGCCGGTTGATGTTCTAACTGGGTTGAACTTAATTGTTGTTTCAGCTTGCCGGTAGGAGAAAAATCCCTTATCTGCCCATTAACAATATAATAATCGGCTTGTTGATAGGCGGGGTTGGGTTCTTCTTTCGGAAGCACAGTATGATGTTCTGTATCCATTCCCAAATAGATTACCGTCGGGAATAGGATCGCCGCCGCGGCTATGAGTCGGGCACGTCCAGTCAGCATTTACAAATACTCGCGGTACAGGGCTTCAAGCTTGCCTTGACCTGCTAGAATGGTTTCGCAAAACTCTCTTCCTGCACCATTCCCCGCGGTGCGTTGAGTACACCAATCGGCATGTGCGGCAACGAATTGATGGCCACCATTGACGGTGGCACCAAAATTCACGGCACGAATAGCGGCGAGGTCGGGCAGGTCATCACCAATATAGGCGGTTTGTTGAGCGCTAAAGCCCGTATCCTGCCACAGCTCTTGTAGCGCCGTGAGTTTGTCTTCGCGACCCTGATAAAGGTAATCGATCCCTAATGCTGCTGCACGGCGTTCGACTTGAGGTGAACATCTTCCGGTAATAATGGCCGTTTTGATATCGCCCTGAGCGAGCAGTTTAATGCCCAGTCCATCGAGGGTGTTGAAGTTTTTAACTTCACTACCGTCGGCGAGAAAATTGAGTTTACCATCGGTGAGCACACCATCAACATCAAAGACTGCCAGTTTGATGGGGGCCAGCTTATCGAGCTGTGCGAGGCTGAGTTCTTGTCTGAGTTTGTCGACAAACGGTGAAGGCATTAGATGACTCCTGCTTTGAGCATATCATGCATATTCAGCGCACCGACCGGACAGCTAGCTTCATCGAGCACGATCAACGCGTTAATTTGTTTGTCTTGCATGATCTGCAGGGCTTCAGCCGCGAGTATATCGCTGCTGACGGTGGTGCACTCTGTCGTCATGACATCGGTAATTGGCGTGTTCTGCATATCGACATCATGATCGAGGGTACGACGTAAGTCGCCGTCAGTGAAAACCCCTTGTAATATACCGGCTTCATCGACCACGGTGGTCATACCGAGATGTTTATGGGTGACTTCCATCAAGGCGTCTTTGAGCATGGTAGAACTACTGACGCGAGGTATCTCATCGCCACTGTGCATAATGTCGGAAACCTTCAGTAACAAGCGACGGCCTAAGCTGCCGCCGGGATGAGAGAAGGCAAAGTCTTCAGCACTGAAGCCTCGGGCTTCCAATAATGCAATCGCTAACGCATCGCCAATAACCAGTGAGGCGGTTGTACTGGAGGTGGGGGCGAGACCTAGCGGACAGGCTTCTTGACGGATGGTGACATTTAAGTTGGCATCCGCGCTGCGAGATAGGGTTGATTCTGGGTTGCCGGTGATACTGATCAGCGGTGCATTCATGCGTTTGATCAGCGGTAGAATCGACAGTACTTCATTGGTTTCACCCGAATTAGACAGTGCGACCACGACATCGGCGCGGGTGATCATTCCTAGGTCACCGTGACTCGCCTCACCAGGATGAACAAAGAACGAGGGTGTACCTGTCGAGGCGAGGGTGGCTGCTATTTTACGGCCTATATGACCACTCTTTCCCATCCCCGTTACGATTACGCGACCTTGACATGCTAATGCTAGGTGACAGGCTTTGGTAAAATCGTCATTCAGATAGCCTAATAGATCGTTGATGGCATCTCGTTCCACTTCGAGGGTACGTTTGGCGGAAGCTAAAAAATCTAATTCTTTATTCATCATTGATTATTCACAACATTATTTGCAGAGGTGAAGGCTGCCAGCCGATAATTGGGTTAAACACTCATATTGTATAGTAGTGCAAGATAGCCTGCATAGGCAGTCAGCAGTATTCCACCTTCGAGGCGTGAGATTTTAGGTGAACGCTGATAAATAACCAGTGCAACGAGTAGCACTGTTAAGGCCAGTGTCGCACCGTAATCACGCCATAAAACCACGGATTCGAGTTGAATCGGCACGAGTAAACCAGGGACCGCCATTACCGCGGCAATATTAAATATATTCGATCCAACGACATTGCCTAAGGCGATATCGGTGTGGCCTTTCAACGCACTGGCAACGGAAGCTGCGAGTTCGGGTAAGCTGGTGCCAATGGCGACGATCGTCAGACCGATGACTAGATCGCTAACCCCTAAGCTTAAGGCAATCTCGGTGGCGCCCCATACCAGTAAGCGGGAGCTAGCCGCTAGCAGCAGTAGTCCGGTGATAAGCCAGAATATAGCCCAAGCAGTCGATAACTCGGGTAACTCCTCTTCTTCATCATTGATGGCATCATCGCTAGCATTACGCTGAAATCGAGTAAATAGATAGAGACAAGCGGCGAGTGCTAAACACAGAACAATCGCATCAATACGCCCTAAATAGAGATCGTAGAGCACCCCACCGGCCAATAACGTGATGGCGAGTAACAGCGGTACTTCTTGTTTAAGGACTTTAGATCGTACCGGCAATGGGGCAATCAGAGCGGTGATGCCGAGCACTAATCCTATATTAGCAATATTGGATCCTAATGCATTACCGACGGCAAGATCGCCGGCACCAGTGGTGGAGGCCATAATGGAGACCAGAATTTCGGGTGCCGAAGTACCAAACGAAACCACGGTCAGGCCAATCAGCATCGGCGACATACCCATGTTTTTGGCGGTTCCGGCGGCGCCGATAACGAAGCGATCAGCGCTCCAGACTAGAATAATAAAACCTAATAGTAGTGCAATAATGGGGTATAACATCGGTTAGTTGTTCAGCCTTGGTTAAAACGGTGGCCTATTTAATGAGTAATCTGTCTTATGTGCAAGAGGTTGCTGCCATTGAGGTCGATTTTATTCAAGTTTATAGGTAAGAGTGGTACACTCAGCGCGATTTTTTTATAGCAACAAGGTCGCTCAATAAACCTTTTGCTATACGCTTTTTAGTGGTTTTAGCGTGTGATCGATGCAGAGCGCATCTTATCCACGCTGTAACTCGTTATTATCCTGATTGAGTCATCGCTATTATGGATTTTATTGACGATATCATCATTGATATTAAGCAGCTTACCTTTAGTCGGGGTGATCGATATATCTGTAAAAATATAGATATTCGTATTCCACGGGGTAAGGTGACGGCGATTATGGGGCCGAGTGGCACCGGGAAAACGACACTGTTGAAATTGATCGGTGGGCAGTTGAAGCCGGATGCCGGTTCGATTCTGTTGGATGGCGATGATATTCCCCGTCTCGGTCGCCATGAGTTGTTCAATGTGCGCGAAAAAATGGGCATGTTGTTTCAGAGCGGCGCACTGTTTACCGATATGACTGTGTTTGAAAATGTCGCTTTTCCCTTGCGAGTACATACACAGCTTCCGGAAGATATGGTCCGTGATATCGTGTTGATGAAATTACAGGCAGTCGGTTTGCGGGGGGCTGCAGAACTGATGCCGAGCGAGTTATCTGGTGGGATGGGACGTCGAGTCGCATTGGCGAGGGCGATCGCCTTGGATCCCGCGTTGGTTATGTATGATGAGCCGTTTACCGGACAAGATCCCATCGCCATGGGCGTGCTGGTTAATCTGATCAAGACCCTGAATAAGGCGCTGGGACATAGCAGTATTATAGTTTCACACGATATTAACGAAACACTGAGTATCGCCGATTACATCTATATCATTGCGGATGGCGGTGTCATTGCGCATGGTACACCCGAACAGTTAAAGCAAAATGATGCTGAGCAGGTACGACAGTTTATGCAGGGATTACCTGATGGCCCGGTACCTTTTCATTTTCCCGCGAGTGATTACGCTACTGAACTCATGGAGGGACGCTGATGCAGTCGGTTATTGCTAATTTGGCGTTACTCGGACGATCAACCATCAACCGTTTGGCGGCTATTGGTCGTTCGGGCATGTTGTTGATGCATGCAGTGATTGCTCGTCCTGAGCCTTTTAATTCATTTCCATTGCTGATGCGACAACTCTATTCGGTTGGCGTTTTGTCAATGGTGATCATTATGGTGTCGGGTCTGTTTATCGGTATGGTCTTGGCGTTGCAAGGCTATACCATCTTGGTGGATTACGGCAGTGAACAGGCGGTTGGACAGATGGTGGCGCTGAGTCTGGTGCGTGAATTGGCACCGGTGGTGACGGCGTTGTTATTTGCCGGGCGGGCGGGTTCTGCCTTAACCGCCGAGATCGGTTTGATGAAGACGACCGAGCAGCTATCGGGTATGGAAATGATTGGTGTCGATCCGTTGCGGCGGATTATCGCGCCACGCTTCTGGGCTGGACTGATCTCTTTACCTATTCTGACGATGATTTTTAGTGCCGTCGGAATCTGGGGTGGATTATTAGTGGGTGTCGATTGGCTGGGTATTTATGAAGGCTCTTTCTGGGCTAATATGCAGAACTCAGTCGATTTTTTTGATGATGTGGTTAATGGTTTGATTAAGTCCTTGGTGTTTGGGGTCGTGGTGACTTGGGTCGCTGTATTTCAGGGGTATGATTCGGTGCCTACGTCTGAGGGCATTAGTCAGGCAACCACCAAAACCGTTGTGTATTCATCCCTAGCCGTTCTGGGGCTTGACTTTATTCTGACAGCTTTGATGTTTGGAGATTTGTAAGACATGCGTATTCGTGGAATTGAGCTGGGTGTAGGTGTTTTTATGTTGGTGGGCGCGTTATCGCTTGCCATGCTGGCTATTAATGTCAGTGGTTTGACGCTTTCTAAGCAAGAGGGCTCGTATAAAATTTATGCCTTGTTTGAAAATGTCGGTGGGCTGACGGCCCGTTCGAAAGTCACTATGTCCGGTGTGGCGATTGGTCAAGTCACCAATATTAGTATCGATCGTCAAAAGTTGATGGCATTGGTCGAAATGGAGATTAATGCCGATACCGATTATTTAACTTCCGATAGTTCGGCATCGATCTTGACCGCCGGTTTGTTAGGTGAAAAATATATAGGTATCACAACAGGGGCTGCGGATGATGAAATTTTGCAACAGGGTGATTTCATTGAAGACACTCAGTCATCGCTAGTCTTGGAAGAATTAATTGGTAAGTTTCTCTTTAATAAGGCCTCGGAATAACCTTTATCAAGGTCTCGTTATATAAGGATGGGAATTGTAAACATGAGATATATTAATCGTTGCTTGGTACTACTGACCCTGCTGTTCACGACCGTTACTGCTCAGGCATCTTGGGATGAAGCGCGGGATACCATTGAACAAGCGTCATCTAAGATGATGCAGGTGCTGGAAAATGAACCGCTGAAAGCACCTGAGCAGAGTGAAGCATTAATTGCTGAAATCGAGGCTATTTTGAATCCCGTTGTGGATTTTGATTACGCGTCTAAGCGCGTGATGGGTAAGTACTATAACCGTGTTGATGCTAAGCAGCAGCAGTTGTTTTCTTCGGTGTTTAAAGACACGATGGTGCGTACCTATGCTAAGTCCTTGACCGGTTTCGATATTGTTCGATATGAAGTCGCACCGGAAGGTCATCCAAGCCCTGATGCGGATAAGCAGGTGGTCAGCGTGAATGTGTTTGCTGCGAATGGCCAGCAGTACACCTTGGTGTATTACATGCTGAAACAAGAGAGCGGTTGGCGCTTGGTTAATGTGTTGGTGGATGGTATTAACCTGCGCTTGAATTTCAAGAATCAATTCGCAGATATGGTGTCGCGGACGAATGGTGATGTGAAGCAGGTGATTGCTGATTGGAAAGCCGCGATGGCCAATAATGGCAGCAAGGATAGCTAATGGTCGCTCAGGTTGAAATCAGCTCTGATGCGATTGTGCTGAACGGTGATCTTCTGTTTAGTACGATCATTTCGGTGCGTCAGGCGCTTGAAAATGCGATTGATCAAACGACTCAAGCGATCGTGATCGATTTTGCTAACGTCGGGCGGGTGGATAGCTCTGCCGTATCACTTTGGCTGTGCCTGATGCGTAAAAGTCAGGCATTAAATCGATCACTCACTGCGCGCAATATTCCTGCCGAACTGAGTGCCATCGTGCGCTTAGTTGGCTTAGAGCATACCGCCCTTAATCCATAGCCGAATGAATTAGAACGCTCTGAGGTTCGATGACTGTATTCGCGACAGTCATCGCCTTTTGTTGCTCTTTCCGCTATTATTATCGGCTCATTATTTTCCCCCTATTGTCATTGGTATCATGCATGCAAATCGAAGATGTAAAACGTATTCTGGAAGAAAAACTGGAAGGTTGTGAAGTATTTCCTGAGGGCGAAGGCTGTAATTTTCAGGTCACTGTCGTTGGCGATATCTTTGAAGGTCTGCGGCCGGTGAAAAAGCAACAGATGGTTTATGGCTGTCTTTCAGATCAGATTGCTGATGGTAGTATCCATGCACTGACTATCAAAACGTTTACTCGGGCCCAGTGGGCAGAATTGAACTGAAGCGCATAAGGGCCCTATTTTCATGGACAAACTGATCATCACCGGTGGCCGTCGCTTGGAAGGCGAAGTGCGCATTTCCGGAGCAAAGAACTCCGCTTTGCCGATTCTCGCCGCTACACTTTTAGCTGACGAACCCGTTACGGTGAGTAATTTACCGCATCTGCATGATATTACCACCATGCTGGAATTGCTCCGGCAGATGGGGGTTGAATTAACCATTGATGAAAAGCTCAATGTTGAAATCGATGCGCGTACATTAACGTCAACGGTCGCGCCGTATGATCTGGTTAAAACCATGCGAGCTTCAATTTTGGTATTAGGGCCGCTGTTGGCGCACTTTGGTCATGCAGAGGTATCGCTGCCCGGAGGCTGTGCGATTGGTAGCCGTCCGGTCGATCTTCACCTAAAAGGTCTTGAGGCTCTTGGTGCAGAGATTGCGGTTGAAGAAGGCTTTATTCGTGCCACCTGCGATGGGCGCTTGAAAGGAGGGCGAGTCTTCTTTGATATCGTTACGGTTACCGGTACCGAGAATATCTTGATGGCGGCAGCCTTGGCTGAAGGGCAGTCGGTGATTGAAAACGCGGCTCGAGAACCTGAAATAGTTGATCTCGCCGAATTCTTGATCGCAATGGGTGCCGATATCACCGGTCATGGTACCGATACCATCGTCGTTAATGGGGTTGCTTCGCTGAAAAGCTGTACCTACTCGGTGGTAGCCGATCGGATTGAAACCGGCACTTATCTGGTAGCTGCCGCAGCAACACGCGGAAAAGTTAAGGTAAAAAGTACGCGTCCGGATATTCTCGATGTGGTGTTACAAAAGCTCATTGAAGCGGGGGCTGAAATCGAATGTGGTGCCGATTGGATTAGTCTGGATATGAAGGGTAAGCGCCCTAAGGCGGTGAACTTAACCACCGCCCCTTATCCCGCTTTTCCTACCGACATGCAGGCGCAGTTTGCCGCCTTGAATGTGATTGCTGAAGGTGTTGGCGTAATTAAAGAAACGGTGTTCGAAAATCGTTTTATGCATATGCAAGAGATGTTGCGTATGGGCGCTAAGATCTCTATTGACGGCAATACGGCCATTATTGAAGGGCGTGAAGTGCTCACGGGTGCTCCGGTGATGGCTACGGATCTGCGCGCCTCTGCGAGTTTGGTGATTGCGGCGATGGTGGCAACAGGTGATACGGTGATCGATCGTATCTATCATATTGATCGTGGCTATGAATGTATTGAAGAAAAACTCCAACTGCTGGGAGCTAAAATTAAGCGAGTTCCAGGTAATCGGAATATCGTACCGGCAGAAGATTAGCACTGAGCCAACCTTAGCATTGACAGCCTAGGCTGTGTGCTTGTATTGAATTTTAAGTGGTAACAAAACTGCAATTATGAAACAGAACTTGACCATTGCGCTATCTAAAGGGCGTATTCTGAAAGATACGCTGCCGCTCTTAGAAGCAGCTAACATTATTCCCGCTGAAGATATTTTCAGCAGTCGTAAGCTAATATTCGATACCAACCATGAGAACATCAAATTGGTTGTTATTCGGGCCACCGATGTGCCTACTTATGTGGAGCATGGTGGTGCTGATATGGGTGTTGCAGGCAAAGATGTGCTCTTGGAATATGGTTCTAAAGATCTTTATGAGCCACTCGATCTTGATATTGCCAAGTGTAAACTGATGGTAGCCGGCATGAAGGGCGCAGGCAACGTTGAAGGGCGCATGAAAGTCGCTAGCAAATTCGTTAATATCACCAAAGAATATTTTGCCCGTCAGGGGCGTCAGGTTGATATTATCAAACTCTACGGGGCGATGGAGCTAGCACCGATTATGGGGCTAGCCGATCGTATCGTTGATATTGTTGATACGGGGAATACCCTCAGGGCCAACGGTCTCGAGCCGATGGAAGATATCTGTTACGTCAGTTCGCGATTGGTCGTTGGCAAGGCGGCATTGAAAATGAAGCATCGGCAGATACAGCCTATCATTGAACAATTAGCTGCGGCAGTCGACGCGCGAAAAGATAGAGCGGAATAATCATGACTCAGCCAAAGATTTTAAGATTAGATAGTCAGCAGGCGGATTTCAGTGAACAGTTGGATAAACTGTTGGCCTGGGAATCGGTTTCCAATAAAGATGTTAATCGTACGGTTGAAGAGATTCTTGAGCGCGTTAAAGCCGAAGGTGATAGCGCGGTGGTTGAATACACAAACCGCTTCGACCGGCTTAACGTCAGTACGATGGCTGAACTTGAGTTTACTCAGGATGATTTAGAACAGGCTTTGGCTGGGTTGCCGGAAGAGCAAAATAAAGCCTTGCGAGTGGCTGCTCAGCGAGTACGTGATTATCACGAACGGCAGAAAGGTGAGTCATGGCAGTATCAGGAAGCTGATGGCACCTTGTTAGGCCAAAAAGTCACGCCAATGGATAAAGCTGGGCTTTACGTGCCGGGCGGTAAAGCCTCTTACCCATCATCGGTTTTAATGAATGCGATTCCGGCTCACGTTGCCGGTGTTGACGAGTTGATTATGGTGGTGCCGACACCCGACGGTGAAGTGAATCAGTTGGTGCTAGCGGCAGCGGCGCTAGCCGGTGTTAGCCGTGCCTTCGCCATTGGTGGCGCACAGGCGATTGCCGCACTGGCCTATGGGACTCAAACGATACCTAAAGTGGATAAGATTGTCGGCCCAGGTAATATCTTCGTGGCGACGGCTAAGCGTGCGGTTTATGGCACCGTTGGTATCGATATGATCGCCGGACCATCTGAGATTTTGGTGATTTGTGATGGGCAGACAGATCCTGATTGGATTGCTATGGATCTGTTCTCTCAGGCCGAACACGATGAAGATGCCCAGCCGATATTGATCAGCCCAGATGCTGAATTCCTCGATAAGGTGAGCGCTAGTATCGCTAAATTACTGCCAACGATGGAGCGTGAAGCTATTATTAGTCGCTCATTGGCTGATCGTGCAGCGCTGATCAAAGTGGAAAATCTAGAGCAAGCGGCTGAGGTTAATAACCGCATCGCGCCCGAGCACTTAGAGTTGTCTGTAGCCGATCCTAAAGCGCTGCTGCCTTTGATTAAGCATGCGGGTGCGATCTTTATGGGGCGTTATACCGCTGAGGCGCTGGGTGATTATTGTGCTGGGCCAAATCATGTATTGCCAACGTCTGGTACCGCTCGATTCTCATCACCTTTGGGTGTGTATGATTTCCAGAAACGATCTTCATTGATTATGTTTTCAGAAGACGGTGCATCGGAAATGGGTAAAGTTGCCTCTGTGTTAGCCCGCGGTGAAAGTCTTACCGCTCATGCTCGTTCAGCTGAATACCGTATTAAAGAGTAAAGTGTCAGCTTGATTGACTGTATATTATAAAAAGCCCTACGGGGCTTTTTTGCTATTCGTCAGTGATGAACATTAATCACTTAAGGCTTAACGTTATCGCTGTTAGCTTCGTCAGCTTTAGTCGCGGGCACCTCTTTTACCGCATTATCAATCGCCGGTCGTTCTGCGACGGCGATGTCTAATTCTATCACCTCGCCGTTACGCCAAACTTTAACGGGGATAATGGTGCCAGGCGGCATGCGAGCGACACTGTACATAGAGTTATAGCTGTTGACGATTTTTTTACCTCCAATCTCCAGTAAAATATCTCCCGGTAATAGTCCTGCTTGATGGGCCGGTCCATTACGGAAAATGCCCGCAATAATTAAGCCTTTGGTGTCTTTTAAGCCGAAGGATTCCGCCAGTTCTGGGGTTATTTCCTGAGCTTCAACACCCACCCACCCACGGATCACTCGGCCATGTTCTATGAGATCTTGCATCACCTGTTGAGCTTGATCAGAAGGGATGGCAAAGCCGATACCCTGTGAGCCGCCAGAGCGAGTAAAAATCGCAGTATTAATGCCGATCAGGTTGCCTTGTGCGTTGATTAATGCGCCACCAGAGTTACCTGGATTGATGGCGGCATCGGTTTGAATAAAGTCTTCATAGGTGTTCAGTCCTAGCTGATTGCGCCCCGTAGCACTAATAATTCCCATCGTCACGGTTTGCCCCACACCAAATGGATTGCCGATAGCCAGCGTTACATCGCCGACACGTAGGTTTGCCGATGAGCTGATGGTAATGCTAGGTAGCTGAGGCAGGTTTATTTTTAGCACCGCTAAATCGGTATCGGGATCGTTACCTACAACGGTGGCGGTAGCTTCACGGCCATCTTGCAGTGCAACGACAATACTGTCAGCGCCGGAAATGACATGATTATTCGTGGCGATATAACCTTCGGGGCTGAGAATGACGCCAGAGCCAAGACTGGATTGAATGCGTTCTTTGTGACCGGTGTTGGCATCATAATATTTGCGGATATCAGGATCATTATAGATCTGATTGTTACTGCTAGGCACAACGGTACGGGTATAGATGTTGACGACGCTGGAGGCGGCGTGTTCTACCGCATCGGCATAGGAAAACGGGCCGCGAACATCGTTGTAAGATGTGGCAGTCTGACGGATTTGAGGAGTACTGGTTTGCGGAGCAAACATATCAGGTAGATAGATTAGCAAGGCCACGGCCGCGAGAATCCCTGACAGAATAGGCCACACCAGAAAAGCAAAACGTTGAATCAATTAGAGATGCCTTTATAAACAGTGGTAAAGTTATTCAGCTATTTTAGAATTATACGGATAATAAAGTGTTTTTGGGAAGATAAAGAAAAGATTATGGCGGTATCACTGAAACAGTTAGTTAATTATTGTAATTCCCTCTTATCCTCTGAAAAATATAGGGATTATTGCCCCAATGGTTTACAGGTTGAGGGCTGTCATGAGGTTAAGCGAATCATATCTGGAGTGACGGCAAGTCAGGCCTTGCTCGATCGGGCTGTTGAACTGCAGGCTGATCTGATTCTGGTTCACCATGGTTATTTTTGGAAAGGTGAAGCTGAAGCGATCGTGGGTATGAAAAAGCGCCGCTTACAAACGCTATTAAGCCATGATATCAGTCTATTGGCTTATCATCTGCCTTTAGATGGCCATCCCGATCTGGGTAATAATGCCTGCTTAGCAGAGCAGCTAGAGTTGCAGGTTCTCGGCGGTTTAGAGCCTGATAATCCATTGAGTATCGGACTGATAGGTCGGTTAGCCGAACCCTTAAGTGCGGCTGAATTGAGGCAGAAAATCGCGATGGTATTGGGGCGCGAGGTGCTGCATATCGATGCTGGCCCGCAGCAGATTGAAACGCTTGGTTGGTGTACGGGCGCGGCACAGGGGTATATCGATAAGGCGGCTGAACTTGGCTTGGATGCTTATATCTCAGGCGAAATTTCTGAACCGACGGTCCATAGTGCTCGAGAGTTGGGCATTCACTATTTTGCGGCGGGGCATCATGCGACTGAACGCTATGGCGTGCAGGCGTTAGGAGAGCGATTAGCGAAAGAGTTTGATATAGAGCATCAGTTTGTTGATATTGATAATCCGGTTTAACCGCTAGATTAGGTTAGCGAGTGACGTAGATAAAAAAACCGGCCAGTGGCCGGTTTTGATTGACGGGCAAGGCAAACATTAGGTTGTTTGCCTGCCGACTATTTTTCTTCTTTATCGCTAACCTTCGCTGCGGGAATCTGATCTTTCAAAAGCGGTGGTATCTCTTCTTTTGAATCATCTTCTTGAAACTCGGCGGTTTTCTTAAGACCATACTTGTCTGACAACATCCCTTCTTCATCGGGCTCTTTAGGCGCATAATCGCGAGGTGGCTCAACGACGTCGGGTTCGGCAGCGGTGGCGGGCTCATCAGTGATTGGGCTTTGCTCAGCGGCTGTTGATGTTTCCGCTGCTGACGCTGATTCGGCTATGCGTGCTTGAACATCGCTGTTTAGCTTTTCAGGTGAGTGTTCACCCATGCAAAGCATTTCTGAGCCTTGTGCTAAGTGTTGATGAACTTGTTTGTAGCTCTCAGTTAGGCCGTTAACGAGCTCTGCCGTCTTTTCGAAGTGACCGTTGACTTTTTCCTTGTACTCATTCAGATCGCGCTGCGCGTCATTCAACTGACTCGTCAACTTTTTCTGACTGGAACTATCGCCGGAACGTCCCAACAGATAGCCGATGAGTGCTCCTGCTAACAGGGTTACAATACCAATAATCCAGACGCTATTCTCTGCCACATTAACTCCTTAAATGCACTGATTCATAGCTGAAGAATACCGCAAACAAAAGATAAATCCTATGTTATTTTGGTGAGATCATTTCAACTTTAAGTTGTTGTTTCGGCTTTCCATTGCTGTGCCTGATGATACTTTTCTGCCAGATAAGCCACTTGTTCGGCTAATACGGCACAGGCTTGATCGGCATTATGCTGACTCAGTGCCTGTAAAATTCGTTGATGTTGATCGATGATCACAGAGCGTTCACGAAAACGAAAGGTGACCATGTTGCTGATGGGTTGTAGCGCCTCGATGACACTGAACATAATAAAACTGAGGAGCGGGTTTCCAGAGGCTTCGGCTATCAGGCGGTGGAAGCGCACATCGGAAGCACAAAACTGTTCCGCGGTGAGCGTGTCATTCTGCTGTTCAGCGAGTTCCCGTGCTAATGCTTCAAGTTGCTCTTCATTGATCAGAGGCGCGGCTAACTGCAGGCAATTGCTTTCCAGCAGTAGGCGAGTTTGATTGATATCATCCATCGAGAACGCATCCATACCCACTAATAGCGTCGTTGCACTGGTCAGAGCATCGCTTAAGTCGGCGGCGGATGGACGATTGATAAACGTGCCGCCGGTGGGACCACGGCGTGATCGAACCAGATTTTGAGCGGCTAAGCGTTTCAGTGCTTCACGAATGGTTGGACGAGATACCTGATAGCGCAGCGCTAACTCTCCCTCGGTAGGAAGACGGTCATCGGCTTTGAGAGAACCATCCATAATCGCTTGACGGATCTGTTGAGCGATCTGGCTCGATAGACTGCGTTGCGCGATAGGGGCGATGTCTAAACTCACAGGGTATCTCCTGTCGGTTCCCGTTCAGCAAGGAACTCTAATGTCTTTAATTTCAGAGGGTTATCGAAACCAATCTCGAGAGGAAAGTCTTGCAAATCCTACTTGGAATGGCATTGCTCCTGAGAATCCTAGTCATGCTGGAATTAACTATAACAAGTATGGATATTGATCAATTAGCTATTATTAAAGTGTATCCATTTTACAGCATAAAGGTGTCATGTGACAGGTAGGCCGTTATCCCCCTTAAGACGAGTTATCCATAGGCGTGGGGTGAACACAAGCTTGTGAAAAAACTTGCTGTATGCCTTTAGCGTAAAGACAAGGAATAAGTTTAAGACAGATGGAAAGCTAAACGGTGGCTATCGGTTAGGAAAAATCATCGGCTCATGTGGATAAAATGTCTGAAAATATGACGCTACTCCTGCCTGGATAGCCGTTCGATAACAATAAATTTTCAATTTTTCAGGAGCAGTGGACGAGTTAGCAGGTAATGAAAGCATACCTGTCAGGTATTTACACAACTCTATATGGAGTTTCCCTAAATTAATTGAATAACTAAATTGGGTTACCAGGCAAAGTGAACAACGTTTTTTTGAATAAAATTTTAGGTGACTGAATCGATCAGTCAATCGCAGACACTTTATCGCTTGCTGAGCTGTCGTTTGTAACGTTTATTCAAAAGATGCGGTTATAGCTGAAGACTTTTCTCTATACAAAGCTATTCTTACATGTGCGAGTAAGGCTTGGCTTAGATAAGTTTATGCTGAGGTTATGTGATGACTGTGATTTAGGGCCCTATAAGTCAGTACCACTTTGAGCTGGATTTTGGGTGTTTTGAAAGTAGCTTGAAACAGTAGATAAGTCATGTATCACGGTAGCTGTAGCCAATCCAGCTAAGTTGGAATTGGGTTCCGGTACCATCTGGAAACCACAATAATGAGTGTGTCGTTATGGCATATTTACGACTTATGGTTAATTTGTAAGACAAATTAAAATGGTGTAGATTTGGCCATATGTTAATTTGTAAGACAAATAGAGATGCAAGACTATTGGTCTGCTTTGTCGTACTCAGTTGAGCGACGCTGGGCGTGAGATGCTGCACTTCGTTTAGCTGTATAGCATCGACAAACAGGCGCTTGGGATGCGATAAGAAGATAAAACCGTTTAAAGTGAGGTGAGTTATGTTTAAGGCGCTGGTATTGGAGCAGGAAGAGGGAAAAACGCTTTCTGCAGTTAAAACGTTGGAACTTAGTGATTTACCGGATGAAGATGTATTGGTGGAGGTCAGTTATTCCTCACTGAACTATAAAGACGGTTTAGCGGTAACCGGTAGCGGTAAGATTGTGCATCAATTTCCGATGGTGCCGGGGATCGATCTCGCTGGTGTGGTTAAAGAATCTCGCAGCCCTGATTATCAGCCCGGCGATCAAGTTATTATGACCGGCTGGAGTGTCGGTGAACGCTACTGGGGTGGTTATAGTCAGTATGCACGGATGAAACCGGAGTGGTTGGTTAAAATGCCTAAAGGGATGGATGCCGCTAAAGCGATGTCGATCGGGACGGCGGGATTAACGGCGATGCTGTGTGTCATGGCGCTAGAAGAAGGGGGCATTACGCCTGAGCGGGGAACGGTAGTCGTTACCGGTGCCGCAGGTGGTGTGGGTAGCGTCGCCGTCGCTATCTTGAGTCAGTTGGGTTATACCGTTGCTGCCGTCACGGGGCGTGAATCGACGCATGAATATCTGCGAGGCTTAGGCGCTAGCGAATTGTTATCACGTGCCGAAATGGCAGAAGCTGCGCGTCCGCTGGAAAAGCAGCGCTGGGCCGGCGCGATCGATACTGTCGGCGATACCATGCTTGCGCGGGTGTTAGCCGAGACTGATTATCGTGGTACCGTGGCGGCCTGTGGTCTGGCGGGGGGTTATAAACTGCCGACTACGGTGATGCCCTTTATCTTGCGAAATGTCCGTTTACAAGGGGTTGATTCGGTGATGTGTCCAGAGGCTATTCGAGCGACTGCTTGGCAGCGTTTGCTGACGGATCTACCCGATAATGCCTTGGGTGAGATTTCCCATGTCATTGGTTTAGCGGATGTGCCTCAGGCGGCAGCGGATATTGTGGCGGGTAAAATTCAGGGACGCACGCTGGTGGACCCTAATCTATGATGCGGTAAGGGGTTATCGCTTGCTGATAAGCGCTACAGAGTGAAAAAGGAGACCGTAAGTCTCCTTTTTAGCATTAATAATACGCCAGTCTGATTAAACTGCCTCGCACTGAGCAGATGCTGAGTGCGCGTGCGGCTGAACCTTACTAGTCGATGTCAGCTCGCTGGTGAGGACGTTTTCACGTTAACCAAGGTCAAGGCTTTTAGGCTCAAGGTTAAATTTGTGGCAGTGAGCTTCATAACGTTTTTTGAGATCTGCTTCGCCTAACAGGTTGCCCGGCTCATCACGATAAGAGCCGCTACCATCGAGCACCGAGCCTTGCCATTTCTGTTCGATAGCGGTGCGTGCACTCTGTTGTTTAAACCAGTGTATGAAGCGATTGGCCTGGGCTAATAAGCGATAACTTGAGGCGCTGCTATTAACGACCATGGTGTAGAAAAAAGGCCGCGGGGCTAGGTTTCCGGGAATGATTTCAATTTTATCGGACCACGGGCTAGCTTGATTCTTACATGCCCAGTAATAGATGGGCAGGTCTATGCCGAACGCATCAACGATGCCATCAGCCAAGCAATGATGGATGCGAGCTTGATCAGAGTAGGCGATAAGATTGTTCAGGGTGATGTGGCCGCCGGGTTTGTTTTCGTTACTGCTCCAACGGATACCGAGATCTTCGAGAATCATTAAACCGGCGGGATCGTTGATGACGCCAACCACTTTATCCTGTAAGTCTTGAATCGAGTTGATGCGCGTGTCGCCTTTCCTACGGGCTAAAACCCATGGCAGGTATGTGTAGGCTTCTGAGTAAGCGGCGTTATCGTATTCTGCCGATGGCGGTAATGCGCTGATGACAATATCGGCGGGCGGCTGACCAAACTTTTTACCTGCGGTGAGTAACTCTGTACACATATCCCACGGCGTTTCGATAAAATCACACTCAACCCCGAGGTATTGAGCAAAGGCCATAGCATAATCGACATCAAGCCCTTTCAAAGGCTGACCTAGTTTTTCTCGAAACGATAAACCGACGAAGTTAGGTTCGATGGCAACGCGCAGCTTGCCTCTACGCAGAATATCATCCAACTGATCATGTCCGGCATCGGCGACGAGATGCAGTTTCTTCAGTGTTTGATTGATCGTTTGAGAGGCTAGCTGAATATCGGCACTATGAATATCAACTTTATCTAACCCGTGCGACATCTCTTCGACAACATGATTAATTAACTGGTTTTTGTTATCGATCCGCTGCATGGCACCGTTACTCATCTCCAGGGTTTCAAAGATGACGGCGGTATTGTCCATCACGGCACTGAGTTGGGTGGCGATGGAGTTAAATAATTCAGTTAATTGTTCGGTAGCCGATTGAGTGACCTTGACAAAATTATCGAGCTTTTCACTATTGGCTCGGCTTATATTGTTTAGATCGGTATTGACCTGAGAGAAGTCGAGTTGTTTGGCGGCTTGATGGGCTTGTTCCGTGGTGACGTTGGCTAGCCGTCTGACTTCATCGGCTACCACTGCAAAGCCGCGGCCATGTTCACCGGCCCGCGCGGCTTCGATAGAGGCGTTAAGGGCTAACAGGTTGACCCCTTTACCGATGTTCAGAATGCCATCGAGCACCTCATTAACGCTGCTAGATTTTTCCGATAGAGAGTGACTGATCTCATCCAGCGATTGATTAATCGAGCTATTAACATCCTGTACTTCTGCTTCAATCTGTTGCTGTAGTGTGCTGACGGTGGCGTTAGAACTGTTTAAATAATCATTAGCCACGTTTAAGTCGGTGTCTAATTTGGCGGCGCGTTGATTAATCTCTGAGAGAAAGTTTTGTTGTGCTTCTAGGGCTCTGAATATTTGTCGAGACAGTTGTGCAGTCTGACTGCTAATCAGCTGTAATGCACGATAGAAACGTTTTTCATCGGCTGAAAAGTAGGGCACATCAATCGTTTGGTTGACTGAGGTGTTGATTATAGGTGCGCCTGTATCATCCGGCGTTTTATTGTTCGATGTGCCAAAGATTTTACTCAATAGTGTCATTGCTCATTCCGTCAGGACTACCTAATAAGCCCTATCTACAAGCAAATGTTGTTCCATATGAAAATAAAATTCATATCAGGAATAAAGTAGACGCATTCCCTTAGTTTATGACGCTAAGTCTGCGGTTATCGTGAATAAAAGGGAATGACGTCATGATAGATCAGCTTAATCACACATAAACGCATCGATTTGCACTAATATGGTGCTGATGCTGGCTCATAAATGTGCGACTGAGCACTTTCGTCGGCTGTATTTAACGACCTATTGCCCCATGATGATGCCTAGGATTGATCAGCCAAACTGACCATCAAGCCTAGGTTGCAACAGGATCGGTGTGTAAGGAATTAAAAAGAGTAACCAAGCGATGACCCATAAGCCGCCGGAGATATGGATTGACACTGAATGAAGCTCGGGAATCAGTGGCAGAAACACCCGGATAAGCCCCGATATCATCATCAAGATAAAAGCCACGACGGTGATTTTAGCCAGCTTCAATGGTCGTGCGGTATGCCCCAATGATACGCGAGCCATCATGCCGATGGTCATCGATCCGATTGCACCAGCAGCAAAGGCATGAATGGCAAGGTAGGGGGATAGAGAGGCCATCCCAGAGAGAGCCTTCAGGGCAAACCCGAGTGGGATAAATAGGTAGGCTAAGTGCAAAACCCAGATCAGCGGGTTGCGTAGCATGCGTAATTTGAACCAACCACTCAGGCGAAGTAAATGGACGGCAGCATTGAGCGCTGCCAGTAGGTTGGCAATCAGTGTGAAGGGTGATAGATCGGCGATCAACCAAGCGGCCGCTAACGGGATGACTGAAGCCTCCAGCCAGCGGTATCGCTTGGCTTCAAATGCTAACGCGCGTTCCGTAAAGAAGGGAATAACGCGTCCCCCCATGACGATCATAACCACGATGATCAGCCCTAAACCCAATTGCAAACCACTGCCTAGGGTTGTTTGCGTGATACCCAGTAGTTGCAGATGAATCAGTGCGTTAGCCAGCGTCAGTGCGAGTAAAATAATGACAAAGACAAGGTTGCGATAGTTGCCTGAGCGGATAACTGGCACACCAATGACTAACGCGATCAATGGTAAAAAAAGCAAATCGGTTACCGCGATGAGGACAGCGGGAAGTGGAGTAATGAGTTCTGCGAAAATGGGTAATAAACGCCCTGCTAGCCAGAGCAGAAAAAGTCCAGCCAGTTGTGCGCCGTAAGGTGTTTGTATCGAGGTCCAGTTACGTACAGCGGTCAATAAAAAACCGGCAATCACGGCCACCGCATAACCAAACAGCATTTCATGACCATGCCATATCTGACTGAGTTGATAGTACTGATAACCGGGTTGAGTTTTACTTAACAGTATCAGCCAATAGCTCATGAGTAACATGCTCGACAGTGCTGCGAATAAGAAAAAGGGACGAAAGCCCAGATTAAAAAGGGCAAAGTGTTTGCCTTGATTTGGTTCTTGAATCTGCATTAATAATTGCCCTTAGTTCATGCTGCAATAAACATACTATTGTCTTAAATTTCAATGACTGTGATGGCACCTTTTATCGCGGGGTAGGGTAGAATTGAGTTATTCAGATTCACTCTTACTCGGCGATTAGTTATGCGGCCAACGTTACGCGGATTTACCTTATTTGTATGCAGTCAGTGTTTAATGGCTTCGTTAGCGGAAGCAGACATTAGTGTGACAGATAATGATGGGCGTGTGCTTGATATTGCTCAACCGGCAAAGCGGGTGATTGCCTTAGCGCCTCATATCACTGAAAACTTGTTCGCGATCGGCGCGGGTGATTATGTGGTCGGTGTGGTGAGTCATAGTGACTATCCCCCACAGGCACAAACGATTCCCATCGTGGGTGATTCTCAAGGATTCAATTTAGAAGCCATTATTGCCATGCAGCCCGATCTGGTGGTGGCTTGGTCTGGAGGGAATCCATCGCTGCCGCTACAGCGGCTCGAGCAGTTGGGGATTCCGGTTTATTATTCAGATCCTCAAGCGTTTAGTGATATCCCGCATAACCTTCGCGCATTAGGGCAGCTGCTGCAATTGCCTGAAGCGGAGTCTCAGGCTGCACAGTTTGAAACACGTTGGCAACAATTGCAGCAAACTTATGCTGATCGAACCAAGCTGCGGGTTTTTTATCAACTCTGGCATCAGCCGTTGATGACGGTGAATAACAGTCAGATGATTAGTCAGGTTATTGATCTGTGTGGCGGCGAGAATATCTTTGCTGCGCAGTCAGAGGCGGTGCCTCATCTGGGGATCGAATCGGTTTTACAGGCCGATCCGCAGGTTATTCTAACCGGGGAAAATGTCCCAGATGGCTGGCAGCAGCAATGGTTGTCATGGCCAGCGTTAGCGGCTAGCCGGCATGAGCAGTTTTATCGGCTTAATGAAGATCTACTCTATCGGCCAACGATGCGTCTACTCGAAGGCGCTCAGCAGGTTTGTGAGGCGTTACAGCAGGCACGGGATGTGAATCCCAAGTGAATAACTGCGAGCTAAACGCCACAGAGCGAATGTCATCCGCGCTGTTTGTCGTTGTGTGTCATGGTGCCGAGCTGAATGCTGTATTGATATTGATTTAGCGCCTTTATTCGGTCAGCCCTTTGAAGAATGACTTGGTATCTTTAGCGGCTTCTTTGGTGGCATCCCAAGCGGTTTCAGCGCCTGCTTGTGTACTGCAGGCGGCGCGTGCAGCGATACATTTAGATTTGCAGCCGCTGACAGCAGCATCATCGGTCATATGTTTAACTTCGCATTTGGTTTCACACCACGCTTGCTCATCGGCGCAGTCCGCTTGTGCCAATGGCGCTAATAACATGGCTGAAAGGGTCAGTGGGGTGATTAAACGCAACATATTGGTTTCTCTCAACTGTCTGTTAGGTTTGTTGAATGTGTTAAGTGTGTTAGACCCGTAGATGAGGTCTGTGTTCGTGCTATTCAATAGCACTCTTTAATAGAACTCTTTAATAGTGCTCTTTAATAGCGCTCGTTAATAACTATTATTTAATAGCACGTATCAATTGATGTGATTCATTCGCGCTAAGTTTACTGTTCTCTACTGCCATTCTACAACGTGAGCGTTTATGTCTTCGACACGTTCGGTTTGCGCGGCTGCCATAAGATCTCTTCTCCTTCCTGTCGGGCCAGCATACGAGCGGCAACAAACAGTAGATCCGATAGTCGGTTCAGATATTGAGCGCTTATCTGATTGACTGTCTCCTGCTGTGTCAGTTCCACCATCCGTCTTTCGGCTCGACGACAGACACTACGGGCTTGATGGCAGAGGGCTGCTGCTCGATTACCGCCCGGAAGGATAAACTCCTTTAAGGGAGGCAAGGTGCTGTTCATCGCATCGATCTGTTGTTCTAGCTCGGTGATCACTGCATCATTGATCACGGTGTAAGCGGGATCGGCAACGGCCAATTCACCACCCAGATCAAATAGATCATTTTGGCACTGTAGCAACTGCTTCCTTAACGGTTCCTGAGCGGGGAGTTCAGCAATCAGGACACCGAGTAGGCAGTTAAGCTCGTCGGTGTCACCGAGGGTTTCGATACGTGGGTGGCACTTATCCACTTTATGGCCATTGGCCAGTGACGTAGTGCCCTTGTCACCGGTACGTGTGTAGATTTTAGTCAGACGGTTTGTCATGTTAACTCCCAATAAAAAGGCCGGGTTTAATAGCCCGGCCTCTGGTGTTCAGCGATAAATGTTCAGTTATTAGAAACTGTAACGGGCTGTCGCGGTGACTAAGCGATCCTGAGTATAATAGCCATAATTGGTTTGATATACCTTATCGAATAAGTTTTCAACCCGCGCACCTAGCTGCCACTCAGGGGTGATTTGATAGGTTGTGAAAAAGTCGACAACAGCAAAGGAAGCCAGAGAACCGCTATAAGTATCACGCTTGCCTTCCCAGATGAGGGCACTGCCCGCCGCCCATTGGTTGGTGGCATAGTTAATCTGCCATTTAACCGTGTCCTGTGGTCGGTTTAACAGTCTCTTCCCTGTGGTTGCATTTCTCGCATCAACGTACTGATAAGACAGTGTTTGATTCCAGTTGCCATAGCTGATCTGATAACTAGCCTCTGCACCTTCGATTTCGGCTTTATCGATATTGATAACTGAGGTATAAGTACTGTTCGAGCTAATCAGGTTCTTGACGTTTGTTTTGTATAAACTAACTTCCCAGTTGCTGATTTCACCCTTGCCTGAAAAACTCAATTCTGTTGTTTCGGATTCTTCAGGTTCTAGGTCTGGATTGCCTTGGTAACCCCAGGATGGATTAGTCAGATAAAGATCGTCAAATGTCGGAGCTTTATAGGCTGTGCCATAGCTCAACGCTACCTTTACGGGCTCAAATTGATATGCATAACCTAAGCTATAGGTTGAGTTATCGCCAAATTGATCATCGTCGGTATAGCGGCCACTCGCTTCAATTTGATAACGTTCACCTTGATGTAACAAACCGGCAAACAGCGCTTTGGTTTCACGGCTAGTATCAGTATATGTAGCGCTACTATCGCTCAGATCATCATCAGTATAATCGATACCGGCCGTTACGGTATTGTTGTCGATAAAGAAGCTATTCAGCCAGTTAAGCTGTTTGCGTTCAGTCACATAGCGCGTACCATCATTGCGGCTGGTACCGTTGCCATAAGTCAAATTATCGTCTCTGGTAAATGCCGCCGTGACAGCGCTTTCAAAGCTCTCGTCAGCGTAACTGATTTTGCCCGAGTAAAGTTCGTTTTCAAAATCAGATTCATTACCACTATAAGACGAATCGAACTCACTGTTACCTTGCCACTTAGCGGCTTGCAGGGTGAGATCGAACTGTTCATTCAGTTGTTGGTTTACTGTGATATTGGCGGATTGATTGCGATAACCGTCTTTATCTGTCTCGCTGTCATCTTTTACATCGATACCATCATCATGATCACTAGATACCGATAGTAGTATGCTGCCGGTGTCACTGTATTGTTGTACGATGTTTGCGGCAATTTTTTTTGTGCCTTGATCACCCACCGTTACGGCGACAGAGCCGCTGGTTTCGCCGGTAGCTTGTTTGGTGAAGATCTGAATAATGCCGCCAATGGCATCTGAACCATAAAGCGCAGAACGTGGCCCTCTGACAAACTCAATTCTTTCAATCTGATCGACAGGTATCAATTCTAGACGAGTACCTGATGCTGAAGAGGTGCCGATGCGGAGGCCGTTTAACAGAATCAAGGTTTGATCCGACTCTGTGCCTCGGGTGAAGAGACTAGCCGCCTGACCACGGGCACCACTGCTGGTAAAATTGACTCCGGGTAGCAAGTTGATGGCCGCTTTGGCTGAACTCACCTGAGAACGCTGTATCTCTTCGGCGGTAATAACCGAGACGGATGCGATCGTTTCGGTTGCAGCTTGCTCGATTCGGTTAGCCGACACCACCATGGTTTCTAGAGTATTGGTGTCTGATGTTTGAGTAGTAGCGGTGTTTTCCTGTGCTACAGCGGTAGCAGAGATCAGCGAAGTACCCAGCAGTACAGCCTGATAAAGGGGGAGTCTGTTCATTATAATTCCTGTTTAGCGCACCCACCGTGCACTGAAAAAGTGGACTGACTACTGGCCGGTCTCCGGGCTTGTAACCTGATCGGTGATGAGCCGATCATCAAACAACAACTGACACCTTCCCATGACAGTGGCTATATCAGTTTTGCAGTTACTTACCGTTGCGGGGGCAGCGCTGGAGTTGCTCTGTTGAGGAGCGCACCAGTCTTCCCGATTAACCCTAGCTGTAGAATCAGCATTGGGCACCAGTAGAACGAGGCGCTACTTTATGTTGCAGCTGCGCTCTGGTCAAATGAAAATCGGTCAGCTATTGATGAATTCGGATCATTTGATTGAACTTTTGATGATATAGCTTGTCTCGGGCGTCAGCCGACCCTATCGATTGTTTTATGGGGCGGCGTGATGTGACGCATATTTGATTAATGTTTAATCAATATCTGGAATGTGCTTTTTGCTAAATTGAGGTAGACGGTCCATCGCATCGGCAACGATATTGCTGTCGGGGGTGAGATTTTTTTTATCTTTTGGGTCTTTGTAGGGCAGGGCGTCAAGGACAATCTTCATGGCGCTCAGACGGGCGCGTTTCTTATCATCGGACATGATGGTGGTCCAGGGCGCAAATTCCGTATGGGTATAGTGATACATCGCTTCTTTGGCTTTGGTGTAATCAGCCCAGCGCTCAACGGAGGCGATATCCATCGGGCTGAGTTTCCACTGTTTCAAAGGGTCTTCTCGGCGTTCTTCAAAACGACGAAACTGTTCCCGTTGGTTCACTGAAAACCAAAATTTAAAGAGCCATACGCCACTTTCAACCAACATCTGTTCTAGCATCGGAGTGTGTTTGAGAAATAACTTGTAGTCCTCTTCGGTACAGAACTCCATGACCCGCTCAACCCCCGCGCGGTTATACCAAGAACGGTCAAATAGGACGATTTCGCCCGCATTGGGTAGTTCCTGCATATAGCGTTGATAGTACCACTGTCCCTGTTCGGCACTGGAAGGTTTGTCGAGTGCGACGATACGGGCGCCCCGCGGATTTAGGTGCTCGGTGAAGCGCTGAATCGCACCACCTTTACCGGCAGCATCTCGGCCTTCAAAAATAATGATCACTTTCTGACCGGTCTTCTTGATCCAGTTTTGCATTTGTAGCAACTCTATCTGGAGCCTTTTTTTCTCTTTTTCATAGTCGCTGCGTGGCATCTTGGTGTCGTAAGGGTAATCCTCGCCTAGCCCTAAGGCTTTACGTTTATCGGATGCACTGATCTGTGTTTTATCCTTTGTCATATTCATACCCTTGAGAGTCCGATTATCTTTGAAAATAGTAACGCACGAGGCTGAACAGCAAGCTAGTCGTGACCGTTTCCCTTACTCATGTTGCGAATAGCCTCTAATACTAGGTGATTAGCCGGTGTTGCAATATGCGCTTGATCAGCTTTAGCGCAGAAATAACCGGTGATGGTTTCAATCTCTGTGGGGCGCTGATGGCTGATATCCTGCTGCATAGAGGAGTAGTTATCGGCGGTTAGTTCAGCGACATCCCAAGCTTGTTCCATCAGCTTACGTTCAAACAGTGTAATTCCCAATGCGTGGGCCACCTCATCGACCTCTTTGCATAGCTGAGCCATCGCCGCGCGTCGATCAGTGTATTTTAATAACTCACCGTTACGGCAGTTATACAGCGCGGTGAGCGGATTAATGGCACAATTGATGGCGAGCTTGCGCCATAAAACACTCGTCATATCGGTGGCTAGCG
The DNA here is from genome assembly GCF_030547545.1 of Amphritea sp. 1_MG-2023. GTDB lineage: Bacteria > Pseudomonadota > Gammaproteobacteria > Pseudomonadales > Balneatricaceae > Amphritea. Next base: position 13,154 of record NZ_JAUOQE010000020.1, on the reverse strand, counting down.
AGAGCTGATTATCGACCTTGCTGAGCGCCTCAAACAGGTCATCGTTGCCGCTGTTTGAGAGACGACCTATCTGTGTAGTACCGGTGCCTGCACGTATTAAGTGCCAAGGGGCATCAAAGTAAGCGCCATCGGTGGTACTACCCGCCCAGACTTCTAGCTGAGGGTTAGCCGTCGTCAATTGCTGTTGCGGCCCCATGCCATTATGTAATAACCATAGACGGGCGTTTTTCACGAGCCGTGAGCGCACCGCGGTAAAGGCGTCGATAACAGCAAACGACTTAGTGGTAATCAGTAAGTGAGTAATCGGGGTTTGATGGGCAGCCAGCTGCGCCGGTGGATTGAAGCGCTCGGTGGTCGCGCCATCGGTCAGTGAAAAGCCGTCAGCCTCAACGTATTGCGCTAGTTTTTCAGGCGTATGGAGAATCAATGTAACCCGATGGCCGGCTTGCTTTAATTTAGCGGCCCAGAGTAACCCGATAGCGCCAGCGCCCAGAATATGCCAGTGCATAGGTCAGAATCCTGTACTGAATGGGGTATGTGTCTGACCATCATAACGGTATGATAGGCAGGATCAAACGAATTTACCGTCAGTGGGCGGCTGTAGTGTTTTAAGGAGTAATGTGGATGCCATCATTTGATATCGTTTCTGAACTGGATATGCATGAAGTGAATAATGCCGTAGACCAGGCTAATCGAGAACTCGGTACGCGCTATGATTTTAATAAAGTCGATGCCAAATTTGAATTGGCTGGTGAAGTTATCACGCTGCAAGCTGAAGTGGATTTTCAGTTACAACAGATGATGGATATTCTGCGCAATAAGCTGGTGGGTCGTAAAATTGATACTAAGAGCCTAGATATTGCTGAGCCGCAAACGGTCAATATGCGCGCCCGTCAGTTGGTGACACTGAAACAAGGGTTAGATCAACCGCTGAGTAAGAAAATCATTAAAATGATTAAAGATAAAAAACTCAAGGTTCAGGCACAGATTCAGGGTGATCAAGTACGGGTGACGGGTAAGAAGCGAGACGACTTGCAAGATGTCATGGCGATGCTGCGAGAGGCCGATCTAGACCTGCCGCTGCAATACACCAACTTTCGAGATTAAGACGGCGGTTAGCGTCATGGCTGATCATTAACTGAAAGGAAACGATCTATGCAGGAGTCTCAGGCTAGCTGGAAAGAGTCGCTAGAGGCTTTTCTTCACCCGCGTGTTGTCGTGATGTTGGTGTTGGGTTTTTCTGCAGGTATTCCTATTCTGTTGATCTTCTCATCACTGTCTCTATGGCTACGCGAGGCCGGTGTCGAGCGAGCGGATATTACCTTTTTTAGCTGGGCGGCATTGGGCTACTCCTTTAAGTTTGTCTGGGCGCCCTTGGTTGATCAGCTACCGCTACCCTGGCTTTCCCGTTTACTGGGCCGCCGCCGGAGTTGGTTGTTATTGGCGCAGCTGGCCATTATCGCCGCGATTGGTACGATGGCGAGTATTGATCCCGCTCTGGGGCAAGAAGGGCAGGTCGCTATGGCTCTGGCAGCGGTGGCACTGGGCTTCTCGTCGGCGACACAAGATGTTGTCATTGATGCTTATCGTATTGAAGCGGCGGATACTCGGCTGCAAGGTATGATGTCAGCGGCTTATATCGCCGGCTATCGTGTGGCGATGGTGGTTGCTGGGGCTGGCGCATTGGTCATCGCTTCGGGGTTTGGTACGGAGCTTGGCAATTATCACTATGAGGCTTGGCGAAATACCTATTGGATTATGATGCTGGCGATGTTGATCGGGGTTGCCACAACCCTAATGATCAAAGAACCAGAGGCTAGTGCACAGCGCAATTATCATCACAGTGCGCTTGAATATAGCCGGTTTTTAGTGCTGTTCGCGCTCTCCTTATCTGGTTTTATTGTTTGCTTTTATCTGACATCAGGTGTCGCGCAAGCGTTAAAAGTGCAGCTTTCTGCGTTACTGTTGAATGATGCTTTAGCTTCTTTTTTGATTGAAATATTGCGTTTCTGCATAGCTGGGAGTGTTAGTTTCTTACTGGCTAAGGTGTTGTTAGTGAGTGGTTTGGTGCAGCGCTCGATGGTGGATGAAACCTACGTTGCTCCCGTAAGAGAGTTTTTCCAGCGTTATGGCAAAGGCACCGCCTTGCTGCTGTTACTGCTGGTGGGGAGTTATCGTATATCCGATATTATTTTAGGTGTTATTTCGAATGTTTTTTATCTGGATATGGGCTTTAGCAAACAGCAAATAGCCACCGCCGTGAAAACGTTCGGGGTGGCGATGGCTATTTTTGGTGGATTTTTAGGCGGGCTGTTGGCCATGCGGCAGGGAGTGATGCGAATTTTGTTCCTTGGGGCGCTGTTATCGGCCATTACCAACTTACTCTTTATGATATTAGCCGATCAAGGCGCAGACTTGCTTTGGCTTTATATTGTGGTGGCCGCCGATAACTTATCGGCAGGCTTGGCGGGCGCGGCCTTCGTGGCTTTCTTGTCGAGCCTCACGAATATCTCATTTACAGCGATGCAATATGCGATTTTTAGTTCGTTAATGACGTTGTTACCGAAAATATTGGGCGGCTATTCGGGTTCCATCGTTGATAGTGTGGGCTATGAGTGGTTCTTTATTTTCACCACGTTGGTGGGCTTGCCGGTGCTGTTGTTAATCGTTGTGGCGAATCGCTGGTTGCCTATCGCCTCATTAGACAGTAACGTGACTAAAAAAGCGGTCGCGGTTAATAGCGGCTGAAGTGGGTATATTAAAATGATCGTTTCAGGGGCCATCACGGGGCACTGAAGTGGCTATTTTTTAGGCTGGAGTGATACCGATGAGTCAGTTTTTGAATGCCTTACCAAAGGCTGAATTACACCTTCACCTAGAAGGCTCGTTAGAGCCCGAATTGATGTTTGCCTTGGCGGAGCGTAACGCTATTGCGTTGCCCTATACCTCCGTAGAGCAATTGCGTAAGGCCTATGATTTTGGCAACCTGCAGGATTTTCTGGATCTCTATTATCAAGGCGCTGCGGTGTTACAAACCGAGCAAGATTTTTATGATCTAACCTGGGCCTATATACAGCAGTGTCAGGCGCAGCATGTGCTGCATATTGAGCCATTTTTTGACCCTCAAACCCATACCGCTCGGGGTATCGCCTTTGAAACAGTGATCAATGGCATCAGCCGAGCCCTTGCGGACGCTGAACGTGAGTATGGCATTAGTTCTGGCTTGATTATGTGTTTCCTTCGCCATCTGAGCGAGGCGGAAGCCTTTGCAACATTGCAGCAGGCAAGCCCTTTTCTGGATAAAATTATTGCTGTTGGTTTGGATAGTTCTGAACAGGGGCATCCGCCCGCTAAGTTTGCCCGGGTGTTTGCCAAGGCGCGTGAGCTAGGCCTGCTGACGGTGGCGCATGCGGGTGAAGAAGGCCCAGCACAGAATGTCATTGATGCACTGGATGTCCTTAAAGTCGATCGGATCGATCATGGGGTGCGAGCGATAGATGATGCCGAACTGATGCAGCGCTTGGCGCGAGAAAAGATAGCACTAACGGTCTGCCCTCTGTCGAATACTCGACTGAAAGTTTTCGACGATATGAGTCAGCACAATATTCTGCAGATGCTGGCACAGGGCGTGAAAGTCACGGTTAATTCCGATGATCCCGCTTATTTTGGTGGTTATCTTACCGAGAATTTTATGGCCCTCGAAACAAGCTTAGGGATGACCCATGAGCAAGCGATAGCGTTAGCGCGTCATAGTTTTGAATACAGTTTCGCTACACCAGAACGAAAGGCGCAACTACTTGAGCTGTTAGAACGTTACGCGGCTTCCCGTTAGCGCACCACTATATGACTATTTCAGTCGTGGTTGTGCTTCATCAGGAAGGTTAAAATATCACTGCGATCGCGAATTAAATGGCGTGCATTCGCTTGATAAATAACCTTGATATCGGCAAGGTTTGCTTCCAAGCGTGCTTGAGTCGCTTTAGCGTCGAGTAGTACGTCTTTACCCGCAACGATGGCCAGCGTCGGGGCTTTGATGGTTTGTAGAGTTTGATCGCTGAAGATCGGTAGTTTATCCAGTCGGGGGATAACATGTTGGCTGATCAGCGTAAAAAACTGCTGAAATTTCAGATCTATCGCCGATGGGTTTTTCTCTTCAGGGCCGAAGATCATCTCATGCACTTTGCGTTTACCCCATTTACCCAGCAACATCAGTGGTAGGGCTTTGAGAAGAAATTTCCGTTGTGGGCCAACACCGCCGGGTACTAACAGGGCGAGTCGATTGACGTTTTCTGGTCGGCGATTAGCGTAATCCAATGCCAGCCAGCCGCCGAGTGATTCACCCACGATGGCAACATTAGACAATGATAACCCTTGCATTACCTCATCTAACCATAAAGCGTAGGCATCGCTATCCATCGGTAGGCGTACTGCTGCGCTTAAGCCCGGCTCGCCAATCATATCGATTGCATAGAGGCGAAAATGCTTCGACCATTCCTCGATATTATGTAACCAAGCGGTGGCGTTAGACATCGCACCATGCATGAGTAATAGCGGCGGCAGTGTAGCGTCACCACAGGCCAACACATGGGTGTCCCCGTGGTGGGTTGGCAAGGTTAGCGACTCAACAGCAACCGGCCAGAGTGTCAGCACTTCGTTATAGCATTGTTTGACTGCGTGCTCACCGTCGGATGATTTGTATATTGTCATGGTTGATCTCTACTGATATCTAAGGCTGTGGGTATGACAGCTTACAGGGCATGAAGGCTTTTGTTAAAAGTTTGCTTTGACTCCCATCATTTAAGGTCTGAGCGACCTCACTCGAGCGCAATAAAACAAAAAGCCAGCAATACTGCTGGCTTTTATTAACACAGAATCTCTAGATATTAGAGACGCAGTGCGCCATCGACTTCGATGCAACGACCGTTTACATAGTCGTTTTCGAGGATAAAGGCGACTGTATTGGCGATCTCTTGTGGCTTACCCAGACGTTTCGCAGGGATCATCGCTTCAACTTTTTCCAGCGCTTCCGGTTTCATACTCAGCACCATTTCGGTACCAATGAAGCCTGGTGCAATAGAGGCGGCACGAATACCGTAACGCGCGAGTTCTTTGGCCCAAGTGACAGCCATTGCCTGAACACCCGCTTTGGTGGCCGTATAGTTGGTTTGACCCATGTTGCCGTTACGTGAGATCGAAGAGATATTGATGATGCAGCCTTGATTACCCAGCTCAATCATCTTAATTGCGGCTTCACGACCACATAGGAATGTACCTGTCAGGTTAACATCCATAACGAGGTTCCAGTTGTCCAAGCTCATCTTGCTAACAACTTTACCTTCTTTAACCTTGATAAACAGACCATCGCGAGTGATGCCGGCATTGTTAACCAGTCCATTCAGCGCACCAAAGTCGGCGACGACATCGTTGAACAGTTTAACCACGGAGTCTTCATCAGAGACGTTAGCGATGTAACCTCGCGCTTCTACACCGAACTCCATGCATAGACCAATAGTTTCATCAAGACCTTCCTGATCAAGATCTGCGAGGGCCAGTTTCGCGCCTTTTGCGGCAAGTTCGAGTGCCATTGCACGACCTAGGCCACGGCCGCCGCCAGTAATAACGATTACTTTATCTTTCAGTTCCATCAGTTTGACTACCTTATCTTCTACATTTTATTTTCGTTTTTATTATAGCTGCTTTTGTGCGATGCAAAATGCTTGGTTAAGAACTTATAACGCTTCTGCAAAAAAGTCTACTCATTGAACTAATTTTTATTAAAAATCCTTATTAAACAATAGCTTGTGTGTTTGTTTTTTGTAAGGCATATCATAACCATATGATTTTTAAGTGTAAAAGCACATGCCTATTTAGGGGGATTTGTATAGTTTTTTAGTCGTAATGCTGCAAATGCGATCAATTTTGGCAGGGTTGAAAAAACCGCAAGAGTCCCTAACTATATTGAATGTTCAGGATTTTTTCTGACGGCCTTAGCGCGCTTAACATAAATGCTCGTCGGGGTTGTTTTTAATAGCTTGTGGCTGTTTAGAGGGTCACATTGGTTCAATGTGAGGTCTGCGTACAACTCGCGTGTAAGCCACTTTACCTTTTTAGAGACAGAATTGGAGCTTTATGCGCTTTCTTCTATTACTTTTTATCATCATTCCGGTGATTGAGATCACGGTGCTGATCAATGTGGGTCAGGCGATAGGTGCTTGGTACACGGTTGGTTTAGTGCTGTTGTCTGCTTTTATCGGCGTCAATATGCTGCGTTATCAAGGCTTATCCACTCTCGCTCGGGCACAGCAACGCATGAATTCAGGGCAAATTCCTGGCAACGAGATGGTTGAGGGAATTGTACTTGCTGTGGGTGGCGCGCTGTTATTGACTCCTGGCTTCGTCACCGATGTTATTGGTTTTCTCTGCTTGATTCCCTATACGCGTCAATGGCTGAGCCGATTTGTGATGAGCCGTGTAACGTTAGTGGCGATGTCTAAGCAGCAACAGGGCTCTGAGTTTGAAGATTCTCTTCATCATGAGCAGTATTCTTCAGCGCATCGGGGTCGTGAAAAGTCGGGCGACATAATCGATGGAGATTTTCGTCGCGAAGACTAAAAATATTTTTACGCTGGGTGTTGAAATGTCTTTTGACGCCCCCACTTAGAGTGTCATCCAAGGATTTGTAGTAACGCTTTGTTGCTGCACTTTATAAAACAAAACTGACTTTTTTTGATCAACGGATCAGGAGAGAGATTCAATGAAAATTCGTCCGCTTCACGACCGTGTCGTTGTCCGCCGTAAAGAAGAAGAAGCAACTACTGCCAGCGGTATTGTACTGCCAGGTTCAGCTGCTGAAAAACCTAACCAAGGTGAAGTTCTGGCTGTAGGGACTGGTCGTCTTACCAGTACCGGCGAGATTCAAGCGCTGGATGTTAAGGTTGGCGACACTGTACTGTTTGGTCAGTATGCAGGTTCTAACACTGTTAAAGTTGATGGTGAAGAGCTACTGATCATGAACGAAAGCGATATTTACGGTGTACTGGAAAGCTGAGTTAAAGCTTTCGGTAAGAATTTCTAATTGAATTTTTTTAGACACAGGATTTTTAAAAATGGCTAAAGAAGTACTGTTTGGTAACGATGCTCGCGTACGTATGCTGGCGGGTGTAAACATTCTGGCTGATGCAGTTAAAACCACACTGGGACCTAAAGGTCGCAACGTTGTTTTGGATAAAGCATTCGGCGCTCCTACCGTCACTAAGGATGGTGTATCTGTTGCAAAAGAGATCGAGCTGAAAGATAAGTTCGAAAACATGGGCGCTCAGATGGTTAAGGAAGTTGCTTCCCAAGCCAACGATGTTGCTGGTGATGGCACCACGACGGCTACGGTACTGGCTCAGGCAATCGTTAACGAAGGCCTCAAGTCTGTTGCTGCCGGCATGAACCCAATGGATCTGAAACGCGGCATCGATAAAGCCTCTGCAGCGGTTGTTGAACAACTGAAGCTGATGTCAGTTCCTTGTGCCGATGGTAAAGCGATCGCACAGGTAGGTACTATCTCTGCTAACTCTGACACTCAAGTGGGTGACATCATCGCTGAAGCGATGGCGAAAGTTGGTAAAGAAGGTGTTATTACCGTTGAAGAAGGTTCAGGTCTGGAAAACGAGCTGGACGTGGTTGAAGGTATGCAGTTTGATCGTGGCTACCTGTCACCATACTTCATCAACAATCAAGAAAACATGAGTGTTGAGCTCGAAAGCCCATACATGCTGATTGTTGATAAAAAAGTATCTAATATTCGTGATCTGCTACCGATTCTGGAGCAGGTAGCTAAAACGTCTCGTCCGCTGCTGATTATTGCTGAAGATGTTGAAGGCGAAGCGTTGGCGACACTGGTGGTTAACAACATGCGTGGTATCGTTAAGGTCGCTGCGGTTAAAGCACCTGGTTTCGGTGATCGTCGTAAGGCGATGCTGGAAGATATTGCTATCCTAACAGGCGGTACTGTGATCTCTGAAGAGGTTGGTCTGAGCCTGGATACGGCGACTTTGGAGCAACTGGGTCAGGCGAAGCGCGTAACAATTACGAAAGAAAGCACGACTGTTGTTGATGGTGTTGGCGATCACGCTGGCATTGAAGCACGTGTTTCTCAGATTCGTGCACAGATGGAAGAAACATCGTCTGATTACGATCGTGAAAAACTGCAAGAGCGTGTGGCTAAATTGGCCGGCGGTGTGGCAGTTATCAAAGTCGGTGCTGCTACCGAAGTTGAGATGAAAGAGAAGAAAGCTCGCGTTGAAGATGCGCTGCATGCAACGCGTGCTGCGGTTGAAGAAGGCGTTGTACCTGGCGGCGGTGTTGCACTGATCCGCGCGATGGACAATGTTGGCGCGCTGCAAGGCGACAACCACGATCAAACCGTTGGTATTGAGTTGGCTTTCCGTGCACTCGAAGCGCCGCTGCGTCAGATCGTTGGTAATGCCGGTGAAGAAGGTTCCGTGATCGTGGCTAACATCCGTGAAAAAGGCACAGGTAACTTTGGTTACAATGCGGCTAGCGGTGAATACGGTGATATGCTGGATATGGGTATTCTGGATCCAGCTAAAGTAACCCGTTCTGCACTGCAAGCGGCTGCATCGGTTGCTGGTCTGATGATTACCACTGAAGCGATGGTTGCTGATGAGCCTGCTGAAGCTGGTGCTGCTGGTGGCATGCCTGATATGGGCGGCATGGGCGGTATGGGTGGTATGGGTGGCATGATGTAAGAGTGTTAACTCTATTGGTGTGACCCTAACACCGCATAAAGGAAAGCCCGAATAGTACTATTCGGGCTTTTTTATGCGTCGCTTATCAAGCTCAAGCTGCAATAATATTTTTCTGTCAGAATGCTGGGTACTCTGATGTTAGTTGCTCGTCACCGTTTAGGGAAGGTGCGAATAAGTCCGTTGTGTTCTCTGCGAAGATTTGAATGGCCAGATACGCGAAAGCCAGTGCAGCTAAATGTCTGGACCTTTTCAAGCTGGCTGACAAAGTAGATGACCACTCTAATATCCGCCCTTCGGGGCTTTCAGAGAAGCAGGATCTCAGCGTTAACATTTTTCGACGTACAACCAGTATGCCTGTAACGGTTGCCTTGATCTCCAGCTTCTCTGTAAGCCAGAGGCGTAATTGACTTATTCGCACCTTCCTTAACTCGACTCGTGGGCCTCTTATGTGTGTTTATATGAATAATCTCAAGCGCCATTGAAAGCGGCCAATTGAAAGTACGATAGAAAGCGCTATGTCGCTGTCGGCGGTGGCTACGCTAAAGGCTGAGCTAATTGAGCATTTTGTTTTTTCGCTTGCGCGATGAAACCCTGCAAGTAATCAATATGTTGTTCGTTCTTGCGAATACCGATAAAGATCTGTTTACCAATCCCTTGCTCGCCAAAACGAATGCTCTTGATAGGCATTGATTTCGAATATTCATCGACTAGCCAGCCCGGTAGGGCACAAACACCTCGACCCGCGGTCACCATCTGTAACATGATCTCAGTGGTTTCAATGGTTTTGTGTTTCTTAACCGAACACTTTGCTGGATTAAGAAATTGACTAAAAATATCCAGCCTTAGCGGCTCTACAGGGTAGCTGAACAGCACCTCTTCGCTTAGCTGTTCGGGTAAGACAAAGTCTTGCTTTGCCAGTTTATGCGCGGCAGAAACGACGAGGCGATGCTCATAATCAAAAACAGGAATGTAGTCTATATTGGGCTTAAATAGTGGGTCTGGTGTGATCAGTACATCTATTTCGTAGCTAAGTAATGCACCTAAAGCCCCAAACTGAAACTCCTGCTTCACATCCATATCGATGTCTGGCCACTGCGCGAGATAAGGCTGAATGACTTTCAGTAGCCATTGATAGCAAGGATGGCACTCCATGCCAATGCGTAGCGCCCCCACTTCACCTTTTGCAATTTGATTGAGTAATAACTCTGTGTGTAAAAACTGCGGTAATACTCTATTCGCTAACGCTTGAATGCGCTCTCCTGCAGTAGTAAGGCGTAGGTTTCGACCCTCTTTTTTCCAGATCGGCGTCGCCACTTGGCCTTCGAGTTTTTTGATACTGTGACTTAATGCCGATTGGGATAAGTGTAATGAATCAGCCGCTTTAGTTAGGGTTCCATGTTCTTTTATTGCATTGAGTATTTCTAAATGGATTCTCTCTAACACCTGATAACTCCTAGCCTTAACGATGAACTAAATTCATTGATTGGCGAAATTGTATCATTTTAATTCATCAAATAAGTCGGTTGATCATTAACAGCAAAGGCGTTAATGATCATGACGGTAGGTGATTCTGGTTACTAGCGATTTGCTGATGACGTGAGCGAGAGTCATTCATTTAAATCGCCATCAACACAGTCGTTGTTATTGTGCTGAAGGGATATGCTGGTTATTGAGTGTTCCACTCGCTGAAGGGGCTCCATTCACGTTCATGGTGGTGAAGCGTAAATGGTATGCCCTCGTTATCTTTTTTGCCTTGAGTTCAGCGTTAGCCGTTTAACCATGAGTTAACGTCAATACGTCCCAGTTAAACAGTAAACCGGCTCAACGTGACTCTGTCACACGACGGGCTGGTTACCGGCTGGCGAGTTCTGCTCGGATGATTTCTGTCCCAGCATTTAAGGCATCTAATTTAGCCCTTGCGACATGACGAGATAAAGGCGTCATACCACAGTTGGTACAAGGGTAGAGCTTGTCGGCATCGACATATTTGAGTGCTTCTCGTAGTGTATCGGCGACTTCCTCAGGTGTTTCAATGCTATCTGTTGCCACATCAATAGCTCCTACCATCACTTTTTTACCGCGAATCAGTTCCAGTAGTTCGATTGGCACATGAGAGTTATGACACTCTAGTGAGATAATATCGATATTAGATTTTTGCAGTTTAGGGAATACTTGTTCGTATTGACGCCACTCAGACCCCAAGGTTTTTTTCCAATCGGTATTGGCTTTAATGCCATAGCCGTAACAAATATGAACAGCGGTTTCACACTTAAGCCCTTCAATGGCTCTTTCTAGCGTCGCAATACCCCAATCATTGACCTCGTCAAAAAACACATTAAAAGCAGGCTCATCGAATTGGATAATATTCACCCCCGCGGCCTCTAATTCTTTCGCTTCTTGATTAAGAATTTTGGCGAATTCCCACGCTAATTTTTCGCGACTGTGATAATGATCATCATACAGCGTATCGATCATTGTCATGGGGCCTGGTAGAGCCCATTTAATGGGTTGTTTGGTTTGTTGACGTAAGAACTTGGCATCTTCAACAAATACGGGCTTTTGACGCGTAACGGGACCGACAACGGTTGGTACACTGGCATCATAACGATCACGAATTTTAACGGTTTTGCGTTTGTTAAAATCAACGCCGCTGAGGTGTTCAATAAACGTCGTTACAAAATGTTGACGTGTTTGCTCGCCATCGCTGACAATCGTAATACCGGCTTGTTGCTGATCCTGTAATGACAAACGTAAAGCATCTTGTTTGCCGCCAATTAATTCCTCACCCTGTAATTTCCAAGGAGACCAAAGTGTTTCCGGTTGAGCTAGCCAAGTCGGCTTAGGTAAACTGCCTGCCGTGGAGGTAGGTAATAATGTTTTCATAATCGGTGATGCCGTATAGTGGGTTTAATGTTTCAACGTCTTTATGACGTTCAACTACAACGTTCAGCTATAAAGTTCAGCTATAAAATTCAGTTATCAAGCAAAGTTAGCAGACCATTGCTCAAGAAAAGCTTGATACGGTTTGATGAAATGCTCCTCAGTAAACTTCCCTTGCTCATTCGCCAATTGAGTACGCTCTTCTCGGTCATAAACAATTTGCGTTAATGAGTGATCTTGATTCTTCATATTCGGTTGATAGCAATTTCCTGCAGCCGCATTGGCGTTATAAATTTCAGGTCGATAGATCTTTTGAAACGTTTCCATGGTGCTGATGGTGCTTATTAGCTCAAGATTAGTGTAATCATTAAGCAAATCGCCAAAGAAAAAGAGAGCCAACGGTGCAGCGCTATTTGGCGGCATAAAGTAGCGTACTTGTAAGCCCATTTTTTTGAAATATTGCTCCGTCAGCGATGCTTCATTAGGTTGATATTCAAAGCCTAATAACGGATGTTGATTGTCAGTCCGATGGTAGATTTTGTTATCTGAAACGCTGAGGCATATAACCGGTGGCTTTTTAAAGTTTTGCTGATAGATTTCCGAATTGATGAAATATTTAAAGATATTTCCATGTAGTTCGCCAAAATTATCGGGAATGCTAAATTCGCCTCGATCTTTATTATGCTCTCGCAACAATACGCTAAAGTCATAGTCTCTTACATAAGAGGAAAAATTATTTCCGACAATGCCTTCAATGTGTTTGTTAGTCTTGTGATCAACAATATTCGTTTTCAATACTTCAATGGATGGGAAAGTATGGCCACTGCCATTAATATCTAAATCAACGGAAATGATTTCAAGCTCGACAGAATAACGGTCTCTTTTGGGATTATCCCAATTGGCTAAGGCATTAAAGCGATTATCGATCATCTTTAAAGCGTTGCGTAAATTCTGTTGGCGGCTCTGGCCTCGGGCCAAATTAGCAAAGTTGGTAGTAATACGCGTATTGTCTGAAGGGTGATAGTTTTCATCCAGACAAGTGCTCTTAATTGTAAATGTAAAATCTTTGTTGATGATCATCAGCTATCCAGTTTTCTTCTTTGATTTCTCAGTCTGTCGTCTTCACTATTTTTTGGATCTATGCCTAAAAGCTTAGGGAAGGTGTGAATAAGTCAATTACGCCTCTGGCTTACAGAGAACATAACGGACTTATTCGCACCTTCCTTAGTTAAGAACCAACTGCAATATTGTTTAAAGTTAAAAGCAGAAAGTGTTTTATACGGGGTTCGTTGCATGAAAAAAATTGATATTACTTCATTGATTTATGATCGTTGTTCATGGGTGGTGTTGTTCGTCAATTTTTTACCATGACGCTCTATCATTTCGGGTATAAGGTCGCCGATGTCGATGCAGACTAAGGAAGGTGCGAATAAATCCTTTATATTCTCTGCGGACATTAGAATGGCCAGATACGCGAAAGCCAGTGCAGCGAAATGTCTGGACCTTTTCAAGCTG
>NZ_JAUOQE010000002.1 GCF_030547545.1 Amphritea sp. 1_MG-2023 | reverse complement strand
TTGCTGTAGCTGTAGTCACCGCTCGCCGTATCCAGTGTTAGCGTACCGTAAGTCCCCGCCAAGGTCGCCGTGGTACCAGTGACAGCCCCGGTATCAATACCGTAAGTCAGGGTGTCGCCATCATCGACATCGGCGCCACTTAAGGTGCCGCTCAAATTCGCATCGGTCGTGCTGCTGGACTGATCCACTTCGGCAATCGAGCCGCTGGTAACCGCATCGAGGGTCGGTGCATCATCGGCACCGGTGACATTGACGGTAAAGGTCTGCGTGACCAGAGCGCCGTCGGCATCCGTCACGGTCAGGGTGAACAGATCACTAACAGCATCGCCCGCATCCAAGGCTTCGATCGCAGCGGCGTCTTTGCTGTAGCTGTAGTCACCGGTGGAAGTATCTAAGGTTAGCGTACCGTAAGTCCCCGCCAAGGTCGCCGTGGTACCCGTGACCGTCCCAGTATCAATACCATAGGTTAAGGTATCACCATCGACATCGGCGCCACTTAAGGTGCCGCTGAGATTCGCGTCCGTAGTCGAACTAGATTGATCCACTTCGGCAATCGAGCCGCTGGTGATCGCATCGAGGGTCGGTGCATCATCCGCACCGGTGACGTTGACGGTAAAGGTCTGCGTGACCAAGGCACCATCCGCATCCGTGACCGTCAGGGTGAACAGATCACTGTCGGTATCACCTGCATCCAAGGCTTCGATCGCGGCGGCGTCTTTGCTGTAGCTATAAGCACCGCTAGCCGTATCTAAGGTTAAGGTGCCGTAAGTGCCGACCAAGGTGGCCGTGGTACCCGTCACCGATCCGGTAGCAATACCGTAGGTTAAGGTATCACCATCGACATCCGCGCCACTTAAGGTGCCGCTCAAATTAGCATCGGTCGTGCTACTGGATTGATCCACTTCAGCAATCGAACCGCTGGTGATCGCATCCAGGGTCGGTGCATCATCGGCACCGGTGACATTGACCGTGTAGGTCTGCGTGACCAAGGCACCATCCGCGTCGGTGACCGTTAAGGTAAACAGATCGCTAACAGCATCGCCCGCATCCAAGGCTTCGATCGCAGCGGCGTCTTTGCTGTAGCTGTAAGCACCGCTCACCGTATCTAAGGTTAAGGTGCCGTAAGTCCCCGCCAAGGTGGCCGTGGTACCCGTGACCGCCCCGGTATCAATACCGTAAGTCAGGGTGTCGCCATCATCGACATCCGCGCCACTCAAGGTGCCGCTGAGGTTAGCGTCTGTGGTTGTGCTGGACTGATCCAGTTCGGCAATCGAACCGCTGGTCACTGTGGCCAGTATCGGAGCATCATTAGTTCCGTTAATGGTGAAGACGGCGGCAACATTGGCCGTCAAGGAGCCATCGGTTACCTGTACCGTGAAGCTATCCGTAACGCTATCCCCAACATTCAATGCCTGAGTATCACTATCGTCGTCATTGAGTGTATAACTCATCACGCCCGTCGCAACGGTTAGGGTCGCACTGCCATAAGTGCCCGTTTTGGTGAAGCTGATGCCCCCATCGGCACTGCTCCAGCCATTAATCGCCAAGTTACCCAGATCATATTCTGCGGTTCCGTCAACATCTCCTTTCGTCAGGGTAATACTTGAGCTGTTGATGCCGGCGGTAGCGTTCGCCAGGCCACCTGCTTCAATCAAGGTTGCTGTCGCGGGGGTTGCTGAAATAGTGGGCGCATCGTTGGTACCGGTAATCGTTATGGTGACCGTTTCAGTGTCATTCAGCGGTGTACCATCATCATCGGTGGCCTGCACCGTATAGGTCAGGATCAATGTCTCGCCTGTGGCGAGGTAATCAAAAGCCTCGCTACCGGAGTCAAAACTCCACGCTAAGCTAGCCGTTGCGGTACTGCCGTCTAAAGCGGGTGTCGGCGTGAGGGTTAACATCGCCAACAGATCGGTATCCGATGGCGCAGCGCTATCCGAACGATCTGACGTGCCGCTCACGGCTAAGGTTCGCGTCGCGGTGACAATATCGGTGGTATCAACATCCGTTACCGTCAGGCTACCCGTCGCGTTCAGTGTGGTATCGGTTTCGTTAAGGCTGACACTATCCGGCCCATCGCTGATCACCGGCGCATCGTTAGTACCGGTAATCGTTATGGTGACCGTTTCAGTGTCATTTAGCGGTGTACCATCATCATCGGTGGCCTGCACCGTATAGGTCAGGATCAGTGTCTCGCCTGTGGCGAGGTAATCAAAGGTCTCGCTACCGGAGTCAAAACTCCACGCTAAGCTAGCACTGGTAGTACTCCCGTCTAAGATGGTCGTCGGCGTGAGGGTTAACATCGCCAACAGATCGGTATCCGATGGCGCAGCGCTATCCGAACGATCTGACGTGCCGCTCACGGCTAGGGTTCGCGTCGCGGTGACTATATCGGTGAAATCTAGATCCTCTACCGTCAAGCTACCCGCCGCGCTCAGCGTCGTATCGGTTTCATTAAGGCTGACACTATCCGGCCCATCGGTGATCACCGGCGCATCATTGACGGGAACCACCGTTGCTGTCGATACAAACGCAAATGTCCGAGTGTCATCTTCACCGCCGCTATCCTGAAGGCTGGTTAAGGTAACCACGCGATCGCCGGAGACGGGGTCTTCACTACTATGACGATACGCTAAACTGTCGATTAGGGTGTTGGTTTGCGCTTCCGTCAAGCCGGTCGTGTGACTGTACACAATGGTTGCGGTATCACCTGATAGGCTCACCGACACGCTGCCGCTATTGGTTGCCGTAGCGGTCGGGCCTGTCGTTACCAATGATATTTCAGTGCCGTCGATGAAGAGTTTTTCATCATTGCCGTCCACTAAACCGCTAACCGTCAATTGCAGTTCAATCAACGTTTGTCCTGGCTGAATAACATCAACATCAGCGGCACTAAACAACGGCTCTGCGGCCGAATTTTCTGTATAAGTCGGGTTCGTTGATGTGACGGTTAAGGTTGGCGGATCATTCTTTTCGATGACTTCAATACTGCCGCCACTTAAGGTTGTCGACAGCGTGGTTGGACCACCCGCCGTATCGCCATCCGCGTCGATATTATTCTCATCGCTCAACGTCACCGTATAAGCACGCACACCCACTGGCGGGTTATCGCTGGTTTGCTCGAAACTAATCGCTTCAAGAATTGCCGTCACTTGTGTCAAACTAGCGCTATCGGTCAATTGAATGACATAATCGCCGCTAGCCACATCAGCACCGCTAGTGGAAGCCACGCCATCGGCGACGCCTAGCCCTCCGGCTAAGGTAAATTTATCACCGGCCACTCGGTCCGTCAGACTGACAGTAATCGTACCCGCCCCAAACACCGTATCTGTTAGTGTATCAGTTGTTGCAAGATCGGGATCGGAAATACTCACACTGGTCAGTAATGCCTGAGACGGCGTGCCGATACCCACGACTGACGATTCTGTTAGAGAACCGCTAAACGGTGTCGCACTTAGACTTGGTGCATCATTGCGCGCATCGATTTGTACATAGATAGTTCGACTGGTATCTGAAACGCGTGATTCGAGCGTGTCCGCCGTTGTATCATAGGCGGTCAGGGCCCCTGCGGCTGAGAATGCGCCGATCACTGGGGTCGGCTCCGCTGCACTATCCGGAATCAGGCTTTCAACACCATAAACCGTCAGACTTGGCAGCGAGGCGCCATCGGTATTAGTATTGTCATCAGCGGCGACAAATTTCACCTGCGCTGAGGCGCTAAGCAGTAGAGCATTCGTACTTGAAATGCCCCCTATACCGGTGTCGTAAGTACTTAACAACTCCCAGCTATCGTTACCGCCATCTAGATCAACCCACCATTCGCCATCCAGCAAATCACTGTACGCTGATAGCGCAACCCCCGCCAAAGTATTACCTGTCACTCCGTCTGGGTCCGTCAACGAGAGCATGTCGGCAATACTCGTTACAACATCGGCTGCCGCTTCACTGGTAACAATGGTGAAATCAGCATCAACCGTTGGGGAATCATTACTGGGTGATAGGGTAATTTGCACCGTTGCCGTGGTCGCCAGTGCGCCACCAACGCCTTGATCGTTACCGCTTTCAGCGTTGCCATCATTGAAAGTGATATCAATAAACTTATCACCCGCCACCAATAGATCGTTATCGTTGGAATACGCAAGGTTGTGAATGATGGCATCAACCGCCGCTTGAGTCGCATTGGCGTTAAATGTCACCTGTAGAGTACCGTCCTGACTGTTATTGGTCAGCGTTGCAACACTCTCACCCAAATAATTGACGGATGAACCATTATTAAACAGCTTGAGCCCTGAAGGTTCAGTGAACCCTCCGCTGATGGAGATATCATTGACCCCCACTTGAATAACGAAATAGTCGCTTGTATCGGCACCACCCTGCTGTGCAACCGTAAGTGTTGCGCCGTTAAAGCTTGTTGTCGGAGAAAGGCTTTGCTCGATATCCGTCAATGAAGCGGCCGTCGCGCTATCGAGCAACACCGCCGTACCCGCGACATTAACCCCCACTGCTTCAACAAAGGCAATCACGTCGCCATCTAGATCAGCAATGATAGGAGCATCATTGACGGCGGTCACCGTGGTATTGAGCGTCACCGTATCCGTTGACCAGCCACCCGGTGAACCGATGGCTGACGCTATATCAACACCTGATCCGGTTGTTAAGTTAAAGCCATCTGAAAGATGAACACTCAAGCTATCAGGCGTACCGTTGTAATCGGCGGCATCGGGTTGGAAGCGAATCAAATCATTCGCAGAGACACCTAAAACTAGCGCATTACTGGTACTCAAACCACTCGTCGGCACCTGAACCCAATTAGTGCCACCATCGGTGGAATATTCCCAGTGACCGTTTGTACCATCTTCCGCATTAGCCACAATTGCTATACCGGCCAATGAATAATGACTGTCTTTGGTATCGACATCACTGAAGTTCGCACTGAATAAGCTACTCACCGTCGCGCCACTGGCCGCCGTATAGCCGCCGGAATTAGGAATGGGATCGACAGCGCCGGCATCTTCATAAACCGCAGCGAGGGTTGCACTGCCTGAGGCAACGGGGGCATCATTCGCCTGACTAACCGAAATAGTAATACTGCTACTATCGGTGGCGGCGGTAGTCGTACCGCTTCCATTATTTCCGAGGTCGCTTAGCACCACCGAAATAACCTCAGTGGTATCGGGATTATCACCCGGCGTATAGGTGAGGCCAGCCAACGCAGTCTCTACCTCGGTAAGCGAGCCGGTAATGCTGACACTACCACTATCATTACCGATGATCGACGCACCGCCGCCGGTAGCAACCTGTATTGCACCATCGTCATTCGTCAGTGTCACTTGAACCTTGCCCTGATTGGCGCCGCTGCCTTCGTTACGACTGGCTTCGACATCGGTCAGGCTGATACCCGCCGAACTTAGATCTAGGGCAATATTTTCTGTACCGCTATAGCTGGTAGTAGTGATGGTTAACACCGGTGCATCATTAACCGCGGTGACACTGGTTGATAACGCGACAGCATTGGACCATCCTCCACTGCCGCCGATGGCTGCCGTGATATCCTCCAGCCCTGTTGCCAATGCTGTTCCATCGGACTGTCGGATAGTCAGACTGCCCACAGCACCGTTATCATTTGCAACATCCGACTTATAACGAATGCTGGCTGTCGCGGCGATAACCAATGCATTGGTGTCAGACAAAGAGCCATCGGTCGGCACATCAATCCAACCGCTACCCTCATTGTATTGCCAACGACCATTGCTGCCATCTTCGGCATTGGCGGTGATAGCGATACCCGCCAGTGCGGTGCCTGTTGAGCCTCCACTGACGGTATCAGTTGCATCACTGTAAGAGCCAGCGAATAACGACGCGACGGTTTCCCCTGCGGGGTCTAAGGTATCTTCATCAACCGCTGCTAGCGTGGTCGCCGTTGCGATCGGGGCATCGTTGATAGGATTAACGGTAATCGCGATGGTATCGGTATCTGTCAGCACACCACCGATGCCCGTATTACCGAGATCACTGGTCAATACGGTTAACGTATCGGCGCCGTTGTAATGTGCATCAGGGGTATAAATAAGGCCATCGAGCGCCGCATTCACCTGTGCGGCTGTACCGGTAATAGTCACGCTCGCAGTGCCATTAGCGGTAATCGTTGCATCGCCGGTTGTTGCACTGAGGGTACCGTAAGTGACGCTAACCGTCGTACTCAACTGATCATCGCCACCTTGATCGGTGTCGATAGCGTCAGATACAGTAATCCCATTGCCGGCAGTGAAAGTCAGTGATTCATCTTCGTTAACACTTTGCCCCCCCGGTACGGTGTTAACCGGTGCATCGTTCACCGCAATAACGGTGATATTTAGCAATGCCGTTGCCGTCTCGTTGGTAACGGCACTGCCATCACCGGCACTATCCGGTATCGCAGCGATGACCGCCGCACTGTCAGGGTCAGCCCCCGTGTTACCGCCATCATTAACGACCACTTGAATGGTATCGGCACCGACATAATTGAGATTGCCGGTATAACTCAGACTCGCCAGCGTCGCATTCAGATCACCTAAAGTATCCGTGATAGACACCACTGATGTGCCATTATCCGTAATCACAGCATCGCCTGAGGCCGTTAGGTTCAAAACACCATTGCCCGCGGTCAAGGTGACCGTCAACGGGCCGAACGACTCATCAACACTCAGGTTGGTCGCAACACTGTCAGGATCGGCAATACTGATACCGGTAATCAGCAGCGCCTGCTCTTCCACTGCGGTGCGCGCCTCTGGCAGTGTAATCGTTGGCGAATCATTAACGGACAGAATCTCAATCTGGAACGTACCGGCGGGCTCATTGCCACCCCCACCATCAGATAGGACGAAATCAAACTGATCGGCAGTGCTTTCTAAACCATCATGACGATAGCTTATCTCGCCCGCCTTTAACTCAGCCACAGTAAATGAACTACCGACACCTAATTGATCTGAGCCACGCAATAGCTGTCCATAACTTACATCACTGGAGATCCGAAACTGGATTTCATCATCGGCATTATCGCTATCAGTACCAAGCAACTCGGCCACCGTCAGCGTTTTAGTCTGCCCTTCATATAGCGTAAATTCAGCGTTGACATCCAATACTGGGTCATCGTTTACGGGGATAATACTAATCGCTAACACCGTACTCGCGGAGGCATTGGTGGCGCCTGAATTATCGTTAACTGTAAACGTTAAGCTATCCGCAGTATTCTCATCACCATCATTGATATAATAAAGCTGACCGGCATTCAGCTTAGCAGCACTGATAACCGTTGTGTCAGTAACCACAGTGTAGGTACTGGCGTCATCGGCAGCGTAGGTTTCACCATCATTTTCGAGCCGAAGCTCGCCATACAAAGGCAAGGTACTGACGGTATAAGTCAGACTATTAACCGCCGCGAAGCCATCACTGCGATCGCCACCACCATCTGCGTCGCGCGCACCTATAACGGCATCGACGGGCAAGCCGTCAACATTACGGAACAGGGTGCCACCTTGTAGCACGACAGAGCCACCTTCTAACACATCAACACTATCAACCGCATCAATAACCGGTCGATCATTAATCGGCGTAGTATCGATCAGCGCAGTGCTGACACTGGTAACATTATTACCATCGGTGACAAAAAACCTAAACTGATCAATAAAATCTTCACTACCATCATGACTAAACGTCAGTAAGCCATTATTCACATCCGCCTGCGTGAAGGTGCTATTAATCGTTAGCGCAGCGCCATTGAGACGAAGCGTACCACTGGTAGGCAAGTTAACGAGAGAAAACTGCAGCTCAGCAGCGTCGCTATCGCTATCCGTCGCGTTGAGCACGTCAGTGGTGATAACAACGTTAGTATCCCCCTCAGAAAGACTCAGCGTGCCAGTGGTTACTATGGGTGCCGCATTCGCGCCGGCCGATGTTTCTGATGGGGTGTAGGTGCCAGTCACGGGCGCCGGTGTAGAAGCATCGACATTGATGCTAAAGGTCAATACGGTTAGTGCGGTAGAAGCAACCTCATCGGCATAAATACCGCCTGGACGCTCGGTGGGTTTAATCCGAGTATCACCATCCGTTACTGTAAAATCAAACGCATCGGTGGTGTTGTCACTGATCGTTTCAGTCAAGATATAACGAACGCTACCCGCAGCAATATCTGCTTGAGTAAAATTGGCGCCGACTAATAATTTAACCCATTCACCATCTTGAAAACGCGCGATATAGCCCTGCGTGGGTTGACTCTTCAGGGTAAAGGTTAGGTCGCTATCGGGGGAATCAATATCATCCGCTTGTAACATCGTCTCAGTTATGACTAATGTTGGAAAGTTCGAGTCTCCGCTGGGAGTCAGCGTTTGCGCATTACTCGAATTTAAATCCCCGCCGGCATTCACGGCTAACGTAGGGTCATCATTAACCGCAATGATATTAATACCCAGCGTGTTGCTGCTAGCTGCAATGGCGGTCGCGCCACCACGCGTAGAGGTATCGACCAATACGCGTGTTTCGCCGCCAGAATCACTACTCGAAACACCCGCCTCATAGGTATTATCTAACACCCGAATGGTGAGCGATGTCGGTGTACCGTTATAATCCGCCGCAGGCACAAACCTTACCAGCGTCGAACTTGATAACACTAACGCGCCACCAGTATCATTGACAGAACCGATATCAGACCAGCTTGAATCGCCGGTTGAATACTGCCAAACGCCTTCGGCCGCACTGGCAAGATTCGATACGATCGCAATTCCGCCAACGGTTGCGCCTACATCGGGATCACTAAACTGATAACCCGATAGCGCACTAATAGCTACGCCATCATTACTCGATGAGGAGATCAGAGGGTCTTCGTAAATTGTTGAACTCAGGTTACCGATACTGGTGGGAGCCAGATTATCCCCACCGATCGTTAGATCGATAGCGGTTGCACTAACCACACCTCCCGCACCATCCCTTAAACTAACACTAAATGTATCCGTTACTGACTCACTGCCATCATGGGTATACACCAACTGATCGAGTTGAGTGTAATTAAAGACGGTACCAACTGCGACACCATAGCCGTTCAGGGTTAGCTCTCCCGACACGGGCAAACTTTCTAAACGGAACACCAACTGTTTATCGGCATTATCAGGATCGATAACCGTTATCTGATCTGTCGAAAAAGTTAATGATCCACCGATAATTGCGACGTTTGCCGACAGAGTTACCGTTGCTGGCGTGGTATCACCCGGGACGTAAAGCGCGGGGGTATCATTCACTGAGCTAACACTAAGATCGAGTGTACTGGTAGAGCCGGTATTAACGGTATAGGTAATCTGAGGAACCGTGCCGTTCCAATCCACTAAAGGAGTAAACGTGTAGTCACCATTTGTCGCTATCACGAGTGAGCCGATATCGGTAATACTCACCGTATCACCCGCACTGTAAACAGTGACATCATCAGCGACCTGAAAACTGGTTATTTCGAGACTATTATCAACATCAACATCATTACTAAGCACATTGCCGCTAGCGATATTATCTTCGAGTACTGTTAACTCATCAGCGACCATCACGGAGGGATCGTCAATAACCGTAATACTGGTCGTCAGGGCTGCCCCAGTGGCATCAATATCGGTCTCGCCACTGCTAACATCGGTGGTTAGCCGTGAACCGTTACTAGAATAGCTGCGACTGACGTTATCCCCGTTGCTGCCGCTATTATCAATCGCATGAATAGTCAGGCTCGCGGGGGTTCCGTTCCAATTAGTTTCAGGCACAAAGCGAAGCAATGCCGTCGTATCTAGCAGCAATGCAGAGGCTGATGACACCGTGCCCACGGCTTGCCAAGACGCGCCCTGATCGGCTGAATACTGCCACTCACCTTTATCGCTGTTATCCGGATTAACACTGATGGCAATGCCCGCCAACGTGTTCATGTCGGCATCGGAGAAATGGCCACTCATCAGGTCCGCCACGGTCTCCCCTTCGGGGTCCAGCGTATCTTCATCAACCGCCGATAAATTGACCGTAGCCGTGACCGGTGTATCTGGAAGCGGATTAACCGTCACTATGAAGCTTTGTGTGTCTGTTTTTTGTGCACCACCCGTGTTACCGAGATCATTGGCAACAACGGTGATCGTGTCGGTGGCCGCCACGGTCGCGTTAGGATAATCCGCATCTGGGGTATAGGTTAGATTGGCACTCGTCAAGGCAGCGTTAATACTCGTGACACTACCTTGCACGGTGACACTGTGGCTATTATTACCGCTAACACTACTTAAACCGCTGCTATCAACAAAGTTAATATTACCATTATCGGCACTCAGCGTGATCTGAATCGTTGCATCACCGGCATCCACATCAGATACAGAGATACCCGCTAACGTTAAACTCGTATCTTCAGCAACAATCTGATCGGCTGGCACCACCAGCACCGGCGCAATATTAACTGAATTGACAGTAATACTCAGCGTACTGATATTACTCGTCCCACCAGCACCACCGGTGGCATCAATCGCTTGGAAAGTAAAGCTGGCATCACCGCTATAGTTTTCTGTCGGCGTATACGTCATGTCAGTGGCTTCTGCCACTGTCAGTAAATCGCCTGCACTCAAGGCAACACCACTGCTATTGAGTAACGCGCCATTAAGGTTATCTATATTAACAATTTGATATTGAACAATATCATCAACACCGTCGACATCATCCGCTACTAGACTGAGCGTCTGAGAAGCATTTTTGTCGACGCTAATAGCCGCATCTTCAGTGGTGGGGGCGTCATTCACCGATAGTACATTCAGCGTCATGGTGTTGGCGCTAGCGTCAGTATTAACACCGCCGTTAGCAACTCCACCATCATCCACGACTTGGAAAGTGAAATTACCGTAATCATCACCATTGGCGTCAGCGCTGGGGGTAAAGATCAACAAATTAGCGTTAATATTGGCAACTGACACCGATTGCCCTGACGTCGTGATAGCGACCCCATTATTAGTCAGTGTGCCGTTTAACGGTAAGCTCGTGATAATAACCGCATCGAACAGATCCGCAGGGGTATCGGAGAGATCACTAAATCCAAAGTCTGCCGCGCTAAAGGTATGCGAGCCATCTTCAGAAATGGTGATACTGTTATCGGTTCCAGACGGCGCGTCATTGACAGAGGTAACATTGATCGTTAAAGAAGCATTATTGGTCGCCGCAGGATCGCCGCTATAATTACCGCTATAGACGTTAATCTCAATGGTAACACTAACACTACCATTAAAATCAGAGGCAGCCTCAAAGCTCAATCCATTCAGAAAATCGTTAATACCTGAGAGGCTACCTTGTGACAATATTTGTGATCCGGCATAGCCCCCGTCAATTATATTTCCGTTGTCTGAATCGACTAGCGTGACTAGCGCTTCAAAATTCTCTTCTGTGCCATCATAGGTAATGGCAAAACCAGAAAAGTCATAACGACTATCTTCATTGATGGTTGGTGCATCAGGTGTGCTAATGACGGGAGGCGCTAGCGTACCGTCAAACGTGGCTAACGCTTCACTATCGAACGCATAGGCCGTATCAATGTCACCGGTTTGATATTCTAGTTCCCAGTTTCCTCCAAGGGCAGTCGCGCCGGTCAAATCATCAGACGCGGCCACATCGGCACCGGTCAGCAGCGCCAGTTCATCAACAAACAAAGCACCATCGGTCGCCGCCACTCGACAACCATATAGGAGAATATCACCCTCGTTAGAAAGCGAAGCACCGATAGCCGTCAATGTCGCGCGATAATCATTCATCGTATCGGCGTTGAGTACCGTGGTACCTATCGTAGCTTCAGCCTCTTCACCGTGTGAAAGAATATGTATGGCATCGACATCCGTTCGGCCTTGCAAGTAAGTTGCTATCTGCTCTAAGCCATCACCTGAGGCATCGATAATAACGACTTCAACACCCTCAGACACTGCGCTAACTAAACTTTCATATTGATCGATGGAGGCGTCAACAAAAACAATCTCTAGCCGATCAGCATCACTACCGATCGAATCAAGCAACATGTTTTCATCTTGAGTCGGCGACACGGCAAGAGGCTGATCGACGTCACTCAACGTCGCTATTAAAGCATCATCAACGGGCGAAGGCTCTGCCACGGCAGTCGGCTCACTGTCATGATCGATCAGGATTTCAGCACCGCTCGCGACACCAGCAGCATCCAACATAATACGAGGTTCGAGGGCTAACAGCGCCGAGCTTCGCCGATGCTGTAGCGATGCGGATGGCACGGCCTCAGCAGAATGAGTATGTTTATTGAGTCGACGCTCAGAAGCAACCTTACCCTTAGCGGTAGCATGTTCTGAAACGGCTTGCCAAACACGCTTTGCGTGATTCCATACAACGCGATACACGTGATTCATACTCACTCCCTATATAGAGACACACCAATCCATGGACTCAACAGCAGATGCCAACATAAACTGATTATGATGTGTCATAATTTGTCATCTCAATATATACGAATATAACGTTATGTAAAACCGCATCAAACAGTTTCATAAGCAAACGCCAAACAATGAACTTTAATCATAACCCTCTGATTATAGATCCATTAATTACGCTCAATCTGTTTTATACACAGCGATTGAAAATTGGCTATTGAAAATTGCGATTCGGTGATTAAAGCGTCATCATATAAGCCGTTTTTAACTGTCAACGGTATACACAGCACAATGAGTAATTTCACCGACGTATCTTATCTAAACACTGTCTTCGGCAACCTAAAAGGCGACTTACAAAATCCTGACTGGGAAAAGGCCGGCAAGCAGCTACACCTGATTCAGGAAGAACTCGCTGAATTGGTGGAAGGTATCAATCATCAGGATATGTCCGAAGTACGTGATGCAGTCGCGGATATTCTGGTCGTCACCTATGGTATGGCGCATATCCTCGGTATTGATGCCGATACCGATATGTCCGCGGTACAGGCCAGCAACCTATCTAAACTGTGCAAAACAGAGGATGAAGTCGAGCAAACACTGGCGTATTACCGTACCGAAGTAGGGCTTAACGTTTACCGTGGAGGAGAGTTACCCGAAGCCTTTATTAAATCGGCAGAAGACCAAACCGGTAAGGACGGTAAGTTTTACCCCGGCCATAAATTTCTTAAATGCATCAACTGGCATGAGCCTAAGCTGGTTTAAATAATTTTTGTTAGGCGGCTAGGCTTATCACCCGCAAACACGTTCAAACGGTGCCCAAGGCACCGTTTTTAATATCCGTTCATGGCTAGCCTTCAAGGCCACTTATCCTTTGCCAGACGTTGTTTTTCTCGGCTTACTCGGTTTTTTAGTTTTCGCTGATGCACGCTTAGCACCACTGACGGGCTTACGCGTACTCGTTCGGCTGGTACGCCGCTTTGGCTTTGGTTTAGGACTGAGCGCCTTAAGCGTATCCGGAATGACCACTTGAGACGACTGCAAAATCAACTCCCGAAGTCGTACGGCCAACGGCTGCATGAAACTGCTATAACTCGCCTCTTGCTGACACACTCGGCCTAATTCCGACTCCCAAAGGGCCGTCATATCCGGTGTTGTTGCACTATTAGGTAAACAGTTAATGAGCGCCCGCCCCACTTCCGTAGAACTGATCGCCTTACCCTCACGCTGAAGAAAACCACGGTTAAATAACAGCTCGATAATCCCCGCACGCGTCGCCTCGGTACCTAACCCATCGGTTTCTTTCAATACTTTACGAATCGCCTGATCAGTCACATAACGACCAATCCCCGTCATCGCCGCCAATAACGTCGCATCAGTGAAGTATTTCGGTGGTTGAGTATTTTTTTCTTCCAACACGCCCTCAATACAGGTCAACGGCTGCCCCTCACTCAGAGGCGGTAAGCGACTATGCTTTTCGGCTGTCTCCGAGAGTAGCGATTTCCAGCCGAGGTGCTGAGTTTGATGAGCACTAGCAATAAACTGACCACCCGCAATACGCAGGTCCACGCGAGTATCATAATATTCGTAGGGCGGCATAAACTGCGCGAGATAATAACGGCTCACTAAGATGTAGAGCTTACGCTCAGTGTCACTCAGTGAAGCCAAATTTGCCTGTCGCGTGGTCGGAATAATCGCATGGTGGGCGCTGACTTTTTTATTATTCCAGGCCGCTGAACGCCGCTTAGCATCAATCTGCGGGAGATGCTCCGCTAAGCTTGACTGATTATGCATGACACTGTCGATAACATCCGCCGCCTGCGTAAAGTGATCTTCTGGTAGATAACGACAATCAGAGCGCGGATAGGTCAACAGCTTATGCCGTTCATACAACGTCTGACAGCTATCCAAAACCGCCTTAGCACTCAGACCAAAGCGCTTCGCCGCTTCAATCTGCAAGCTCGACAAACTAAACGGCAATGGTGCATTCTCGCGCTTGCGTTTTTGTGTCAGACTCCCCCACTCTGCCGGCTGACCTGTAATGCGATTAATGACAGTCTCTGCTAATTTACGATGTAACACTCGACCGTCTTCATCTTGATAGGGCTGACAGCTTTCACTCGGCTTCCAACGCGCATTAAAACGCTCTCCCGCCTGCGTTTCGATAACCGCTTGCACCTCATAGAAGGGTTTGGAGACAAAATGTTCAATTTCTGCATCCCGTCTGACCACCAGCCCTAACAGCGGTGTTTGCACGCGACCGACGGATAACACACCCTGATAACCGGCCTTGCGGCCCTGAATACTATAGGCACGCGTCATATTGATGCCGTAAATCCAATCCGCGCGAGAGCGCGCTAAGGCCGATACAGATAACGGTATAAATTCTGAATTGAGTTTAAGGTTTTGCAACGCAGCACTGACTGCCTTTGGATTAAGGTCACTGATCAGTAACCGTCGCGCGGTTTTTTTCTTCGTCTCACTCGCCCCGAGATAATTGATCACCTCATCGACTAATAGCTGTCCTTCGCGGTCGGGATCGCCGGCGTGCACCAGCTGTTTAGATTGGCGAATCAAACGGCGCAAGACTGCCAGCTGAGATCGAGTCTTACTGCGAGGCTTTAACTTCCACTCATCAGGAATGATCGGCAGATGCTCGAAACGCCAAGGCTTAAAATCGGGATGATAGTCGGCGGGATCGGCCAGTTCGAGCAAGTGCCCCAAACACCAACTGACACAGTCGCCATTACCCAGTTCAATATACCCCTCCTGCTTTTTATGAGGTTTAGGCAATACATCGGCGATGGCGCGGGCAAGACTGGGCTTTTCTGCTATGTATAAAATCATTTTCAATAGTACTGGTTAAATATACAGATAAGTTATCCTAATTCCTTCGTCTACGCTAGCAGCAGGCATAAAAAAAGCAGCTCGCGCTGCTTTTCCTTCTCCCACGTCTCCCTCAAT
Organism: Amphritea sp. 1_MG-2023; assembly: GCF_030547545.1. GTDB lineage: Bacteria > Pseudomonadota > Gammaproteobacteria > Pseudomonadales > Balneatricaceae > Amphritea. The sequence goes on along the minus strand of NZ_JAUOQE010000002.1, from coordinate 298,621 downwards.
TATGAGGTGACATAGGTCTGTTCAAGATAATGGATAATATCGGAAGACTCATACAACCAACGAACTTCGCCGTCGGCTTCATCGATACGTAGGCACGGCACTTTCAATCGCCCTCCGCCCTGCTGTAACTCTTGCCGATACAGCTCAACTTTTTTGGCATCACGTAACTCAATATTCAATCCATTGCGACGTAGCGCACGCCTTACCTTCACGCAGAACGGGCAGGCCTCATACTGATAGAGCGACAAATGCGCGGTACGGCGATCTAACTCGCGCTGCTGCTCAGGGTCCCGTTTTATCGTGCGGGGACGCAAAACAAAGTTCAATAGCAGGATAATCCTACCGAGAAACCAACGAATAAATGCCACTATGATAACTCCTTATATTCGGGCCTGATGGCAACCGGTTAATTCGCGCGCTAGTATATCACTACCTGGATAAATTGTTGTCGTAAAAATCAAGGCTTAACCCTTGGACGATTGCTTGTATAATAGGCGATTAAGACATGCGCTGAACTTATCGCTTGCTTACCGGTCAATAGCTGTCCAGCTTTGCCTGAAAACCAGGTTTCGGTTTTAGGGGGGGGAAGGCTGAACGTCTACACAAACAGGAAGATCATGAATTCGTCAAATAAACTCCCAAAAAAGCCATGGCTTGCATGCCTTTTTGCCGCCGCCCTATCCACCTCGGCAAGTGCCGCCAACTATATCAGTGATGACGTCTATACTTTTTATCACGGAGGTCCAAGTACGGAATATCGTATTACCGGACGGATACGCAGTGGCACACCAATAACGGTTCTCAACCGTAATGAAAAGACTGATTTCATTCAAATCAAAACCCCGAGCGGCAAAGTGGGCTGGATGCCCGCAGATAAGATATCGTCTGGCACCAGCCTCGCCGACCGCTATCCTAAGCTGCAAGAACAGCTAAGCCAAAACGAAGAGAATCTGGCTATCCAAGCCAAAGAGATTTTAGCTCTAAAACAGCAAAATCAAACTCTTGCGGGACAAAATGCGGGTAATGCAGGAAAAGTCTCAGCCCTAGAAGAAGAGATTGTTAGCCTCAATCGCACCATCAATGGCATGGATGAGAGCAATCTGATGCGCTGGTTTACCTATGGCGGTCTCGTCGCCTTTGGCGGCTTATTACTCGGTTTGATGATCCCTTATCTGCCCAAACGCAGAAAACGTCACGACACTTGGTAAACGCATAGCTTGTTGATATGCCGACACCTGAAGCCTTATCTCAAGCTCAGGTGTCGATTAAGTGTATCGTCAGTTAATACTGCGCCGCGACACTCAGCCACTGAAGCGAACCTCGATGGCTTAGCCTTTCACAACGAATACTGGTTAAGTATTCGCTTTATCGCGTAAGACAAACTTTTGAATCTTACCGGTTGAGGTTTTCGGTAAGGGACCAAAAACCACCTTTTTCGGTGTTTTGAATTTCGCCATATTGTCCCGACAGAAATCAATAATCTCCTGTTCGGACACTTCAGCCCCCTCTTTTAGGGTGACAAATGCACAGGGGACTTCACCCCACTTTTCGTCATCCTTTGCAACCACCGCGGCTTCCATCACGCTTTTATTCCGGTAAAGCACATCTTCGACCTCAATAGAGGAGATATTTTCTCCTCCCGAGATAATGATATCTTTTGACCGATCCTTGATTTCGATATAGCCATCAGGGTGCCACACCGCGAGATCGCCAGAGTGGAACCATCCCCCGGCAAAACTTTCTTCCGTCGTGACTGGGTTTTTCAGATATCCCTTCATCACCAAGTTACCGCGCATAAAGATCTCACCGAGGGTTAGGCCATCCTGCGGGACCGGCTCTAGCGTACTCGGATCAGCCACCATCAATCCATCGAGCATGGGGGCACGTACCCCTTGACGAGATTTCAATCGCGCAATTTCCTCATCAGTCCCCGTATTCCACTCTTGATGCCATTCACACACCACCGACGGACCGTAGGTTTCGGTTAAGCCGTACACATGAGTGACACTGAAACCCATCGCCTCCATCCCCTGAATCACGGTGGCGGGTGGCGCGGCCCCCGCAGTCATGACCTTCACCTCATGATGGATACCCGTTTTCATCTCATCTGGGGCGTTATTCAGCATATTCAACACAATCGGCGCACTACAGAAATGATTGACTTGTTCACCTTTGATAGCGGCGTAAATATCATCCGCCCGCACATGACGCAGACACACACTCACACCCGCCGATGCCGCCAAACTCCATGGAAAACACCAACCATTGCAATGAAACATCGGCAAGGTCCACAGATACACCGGATGATGGCCCATATCCCAAGAGACAATATTACTCATCGCATTCAGATAAGCGCCACGATGATGATACACCACCCCTTTCGGGTTACCCGTGGTGCCAGAGGTATAATTCAGGGTAATCGCGTCCCATTCATCATCAGGCATCTGCCAGTTGTAGTCAGCATCACCACTGGCGATAAAGGCCTCATAATCGGTGCTGCCAATCAACTGCCCGCCTTCATAATAAGGATCATCAATATCAATGACTAAAGGCTTATGGGGGATCATTTTCAAGGCTCTTTCGATGACATCCGAAAACTCTCGATCCACCATGACGACCTTCGCTTCACCATGCTGCAAAATAAAGGCAATGGCTTCGGCATCAAGACGAACATTCAAGGCGTTTAATACCGCACCACACATCGGCACACCAAAATGCGCCTCAAATAGCTCAGGTAGATTGGGTGCCATCACCGCCACCGTATCCCCTTTACCGATGCCACTTTGCGCCAAGGCACTGCCTAACTGCCGGCAACGCGCATAGGTTTCTGACCAGTTACGACGGGTGTGCTGATGCACCACGGCCAGATGGTTAGGAAAGACGAAAGCGGAGCGTTCGATAAAACTTAAAGGACTCATCGCAGAGAAGTTGGCGGCGTTCTTCTCCAGCCCGAACTGATACGGATTCGAGTGTATTGACATAATCGTTTGCCCTTAGCTTAGCCATAGCTGCATTTCGCGAGCAGACACAGCATTAATTATTGTATGAAACGGGTGTTAAAATCGCCCCGCTAGGGTATACCCTGATTGCATCCGCTATAATACGTGATTACCCTAACGAAACAAGTTAGCCTTAAGTCATAAGCTGCGTAACATACAACGCTTATAAAGACAGTACTTATAAAAAGTACTTAGTTAGGCCATTACGGGTTTTTACCTGATCAGCGAGCCTCCATGAGTATAGAACAAAACCTAAAAGCCATCAGCGAGATGGATGAGGGAGAACGCTCCCGCTTTCTGGTAGAACAGTCTACCGATATGATCTCCCGCCATACGCCGACAACCGAGTGGACCTTTCTTGATGTCAGTCCTGCGGTCGAACGCATGCTCGGCTATACCGTTGAAGAGATGATTGGCACCCCTGGCTACGATCTATTCCATCCCGAAGATGCCGATAATCTGATCAAGCGTTCAGACTCCGTACGTTACCGTAAAGGAATGTACACCAACGTTTATCGCTATAAGCATAAAAATGGTCACTATATCTGGCTTGAGACCACCAGCCGCACCCTGCGCAATGCTGAAGGCAAGCCCATTGAAGTGGTGTGCGTATCCCGCGATGTTACCGAACAGACGTTGGCACAACAGGCGACTCGGCGACTCGCTCGAGTGGTCGAAGCGTCCTCCGATATGATCATGTTTTGCAACCATAAAACCATGCAGCTTACTTACATGAATGAGGCCACTTACATCACTCTGGGCAGCGAAAAAGAAAACCCGATGGTGTTTTATCTTGAGCAGATGTTTAGCCCCAAAGTGTTTGCTTCGCTAGTACAGGATGCGCTCAGCCATGCGGCCGCTCACGGTACTTGGTATGGCAGCATAAAAATGCAGTTACCTTCCGGTCGAGATCGCACCGCCGAGATTCGCGAAGTGATTGCGCACCGCAACCTTAACGATGATATGCAGGTCGAATATTATTCCATCATCGGTCGCGATATTACCCTCAGACGCAAAGCTGAAGATGAAATGAAGCGCAATCAACTGGAGATGGCGCATATTGCCCGATTACTCTCAGTTGGCGAGATGGCGTCGGGGCTGGCTCATGAGATCAATCAGCCACTCGCCGCCATCCTGAATTATTGCCGCGGATCGATGCGGCGTATCGAAGAGGGCCGAATTAGCTCGGTGGATGAAATTAGTCACGCCATGGGGTTAATTACTCGGCAAGCGAAACGCGCCGCCGAAATCGTTAAGCGCATGCGCAGCTTTGTGAAAAAAACTGAATATCAACGGATGGAGTTCTCGCTGAACGAAAGCTGTCAGGAGATCGCCGAATTCCTAAAGCAGGAAGCATTAGATCACAACACCACGTTTGAATTTGAGCTATCATCGGGTGAACTACCCATTATTGCCGATAAAATTCAGATTGAGCAGGTATTGGTTAACCTGATTCGCAATGCTATCGAGGCCTATAACGACTGTGAAACCAGTCATCGTCCCGTTATTATCGGTACGCGCCAAAGCAAAGACTGTATCTATATCTCAGTGTCTGATCATGCTAACGGTATCAGCTCTGACATTTTAAGTCAGTTATTTGAACCCTTCTTTACCTCAAAATCGACTGGATTAGGCATGGGATTATCCATCTCCCGTACAATTATCGAGGCTCATGGCGGACAACTATGGGCAGAAAGTGATGGCCGGACAGGCACACAGTTTTATATTAAAATGCCCGCGAAAGGCTAGGATCAAACACACATGAGTAGATACAACGGTACCGTTTTTATTGTCGACGATGACGACGATTTTCGTGATTCCATGCAATGGCTATTAGAAAGTGATGACCTGTCGGTTAAAAGCTTTTCCTCCGCCCGCGATTTTCTCAGCAACTATCAAGACGATCAGGGCTGTATGCTACTAGATGTTCGCATGCCCGAGATTAATGGCTTAGCATTACAGCAAATTATGCTTGAGAAAGAGATCCGCTTACCGATTATTGTCCTCAGTGGTCATGGCGATATTCCCATGGCCGTGACGGCGATGAAAAACGGCGCGATCGATTTTCTTGAAAAGCCCTTCGATGACGAAGTACTGATCCCGCTGGTGCAACGGGCATTGAAACAATCCGATCAAATTCTCGCCGGACAACAGCAGCGACAACAGATTCAACAACGTTATGAAACCCTCAGCCGACGTGAACGGGAAGTGATGGCGCTGGTAGTCTCAGGCAAAGCCAATCGAGAGATCGCCGAAGAGCTGGGCATTAGCCCAAAAACGGTTGAAGTCCACCGTTCTCGCGTGATGAGCAAAATGCGAGCAGAAAGCCTGCCAGACCTAGTGAATCAAGCGGCTCAGTTGAACTGAGACATAACGCACCACAGCGGCCGCTAATCAAACCATGCAAACGGGCGGCCTCACAACTCTAGCGATTCGAGAAAGGCCGTCATCGCCTGCAGAGTCGCTGTTTTTGCCTGCAGATGCGGTACATGCCCACAGTGGGGTAAAAACAGGCCGCTTGCCTGCTCACCAATGCCGGCAACAATGTCGTCAACCTGAGCAACCTCACCATACTCGTCATCCTCGCCCTGTATAATCAAGGCTGGACAGTTAATGTTGTTAACCCACTCGCTCAGATCAAGTGGCTGAAAACGATCTCGCAACCAGGTTTCATGCCAAGCACGAAACAGTAGATCAGTGCGTTCACCATGATAACGGGCCAGCTTTTCAGGAAAATCGGTTGTCTCGTATAGCTCGACAGCGGCCCTAATACCCGCCGTGGTTAAGGAGTCGATACGAATATGCGCCGCCTCGGTGATAATCGCGACCACCCGCTCAGGTATCGCTGCCGCGGCAATTAAAGCAATAGAACCACCATCACTATGGCCAATCAACACCACCCGATCCAACCCGGCAGCATCTAAGACAAGCTTAAGCCAATCTCGGCCTTCGCGATCAAGATAATCATCCGGACGCGGCAAGGTAATCGGTGATGAACGACCATAACCGCGACGCTCATAAACCAGCAAGTCCATGCCGGTTGCAGCGGCTAACAATTGTGGAAAGTCCTTCCACATATCGATATGCCCCAATGCCTCATGTAACAACACCAGAGCTGGCCGATCCAAGCCTTCGTTATGGGGATGACGACCGTGCAGCGCAAAAATCTCAGTACCATCGTCGAGGATAAGTCGCCGCTCTTGCCACTGAATCTCAGCCATTATTTAACGCTCCGCTGGTATTGAGTAGGTCAGCGTGGTGTGCGCCACCACCTCTTCACTGCCCTCTGAACGGATCCACACCTCGCCAACCGCCAATCGTTTGCCCACTTTCATCAAATTACAGCGAGCGATCAAGTCGCAATCCGGTTGAGGTTTACTCATAAAATTGATATTCAAGTTGGTCGTCACCGCCAATGCAACCGGCCCAATCTGACCTAACAACGCCGCATACATGCAGACATCCGCCAATGCCATCATCGATGGCCCCGACACCGTCCCTCCCGGTCGTAGATGTTCTGCATCAACCGGCAATCTCATTTCAGCCCAGTTATCACCTAATTCACTGAGCACACCAAACTTTTCACCCTGCGGAAAATGTTCCGTTAAAAAAGCACTCATCTGCTCCATTGTCATGACCAGCATCGCAACGTCGCTCCTTGTTTTCATACATTTTTATTATTAACGTTTATCGACCACCGCCAGCGTTACCATCGCTTTGGACACCAGTTCGGCGTGTTCACCCCGTAAGCAGAACACCTCTGCCTCGGCAATGATTAAACTGGCGCCGGGCTTTAACACCCGTGCCTGACAGCAAAGCCGTTCACCGTCAGCCGCGCGCAGCAGATTAAGCTTAAACTCTGCCGTGAGAATAATCTGCCCTTCGGCCAACAAGGTCGCCGCAGCTGTTCCGGCACTGTGATCAGCCAGCGTGGCTTGCACGCCTGCATGAACATAACCGTCCTGTTGCAGGTGGTTTTCTTGCAACGTCAAAGCAGTGTGACAGCGCCCTGCTGCAAAATCAGTTAATTGAAACCCTAACGCTTGAACAAACGGTGCCTGAGAAAACACCCGTTCAACTTCTGCCGCGAAGTTCGGATTACGCACTTGATACTCCGTCGGCAACGCCGGCAGCTCAATCATCGTTACGCCATACCATCCGCTTCATCTTTAGCTCGATTACGCAGGATAAAGCGCTGAATTTTACCACTCGGCGTTTTTGGCAGTTCCTGCATAAACTCGATCTCCCGTGGGAAAGCGTGTGTCGATAGACGGCTGCGAACGTGCGTCTTCAGCTCAGCGATGAGTTCTTCACTAGGATCAAACTGCTCGCGAAGCACCACATAGGCCTTAATAATCGCGCCACGCTCAAGATCAGGCTTACCGATCACGCCGCTTTCCGCCACGGCTTCATGTTCCAGCAGCGTGTTTTCAACATCTGATGGCCCAACGCGGTAACCGGCGGTGGTGATAATGTCATCATCTCGGCCATTAAACGAATAACTGCCATCACCGTGACTGACGACTACATCTCCCGTGAGATAGTACTTCCCGCGGAACGGATTTTTCTCGCCCCAGGTATAGCCAGGAAAAATAAACAGCGGGGAATTTTCCATATCCACGGCTAGCTCGCCAATCTGACCTTCTTGTAGTTCATTGAGATCATTATCCAATGCCACCACTCGATGCCCTGGAAGCGAAAAGCCCATCGAGCCCACCCGCACAATATCCTGCTTAAGCGCGTGATGATTACAGGCAGTCATACCGGTTTCGGTCTGACCATAATGGTCCATCACCGGGCAGCCTAAACGTCGCTCAACCCAACCAATTACCTCAGGATTAAGTGGCTCCCCGGCGCTGCTAGCGAGACGCAAATTAAAGCCACTGTTTTCAGCTAACAACTCTTCATGCGCCATCAATAAGCGATACGCCGTTGGTGCGGCCGCTAAGTTAGTAATCTTATACTTACTGAGCATGTTATAGGTTGATTCAGGGGTAAACGCATTCTCATTGAAGTGCGTGGTATTACCTAACAGCAAGGGCCCAACCACCGCATAATAGAGGCCGTAAGCCCAACCGGGATCTGCCACATTCCAATAACGATCTTGCGGCTCTAAGCCGATGGCATAGCGCATATAAACATAGAATGACAACAACGCACGCGCAGGTACGGCCACCCCTTTCGCTTTACCCACCGTACCAGAGGTAAACATCTGCAAGAAGGGATCATCGGCACTGACTCTCACCGGCTCAAACGCTGTACTTTGCGCGCTCATCTCCGCTTCAAAATCAGCTAATTCGGCATAACGATCCGCCGCTTGATCTCGATTAAACAGCACCACCGGAGGACAACCATGAACCGCATCCAATTTTTCAATGTTATCGGGGTCGGTGACAATCAGTTTCGTCTGCGCTTGAGTCACCCGGTATTCAATCGCACCACTACCAAACGCCGTAAACAATGGCTGATAAACAGCACCGGCTCGCAATGTGCCTAACACCACCACCAGCAGTTCTGGCGTACGCGGCATTAAACACGCCACTCGATCGCCTTTACCGATACCTCGAGCGGCTAGCAGATTGGCAAATTGAGCCGCCCGCTGCTGCAACTCGGCAAAAGAATGACTCGATGCCGGCCGCACAGCCCCCTCATAATTCAGCGCGATGCGTTGCTCATCCTCAGCCCAACGGTCACAGATCTCTTCACAGACATTAAAGCCCTGTTTTAGATTTCCGATCAGCTTCTCTTCAATCATGGACGGTGTAAAGGAATCATAAAATTCCTGGTAATTCTCAATAGTCATTATTTGCCTCGTTATTATGTTTATTAAGGCCCTGCTAGAGAACGCGAAGCGCCCCATAACAGGTTTATCCCTTTATGTGCTTATTTTATCTAGCCAAACCATGATTGATGTCATGCAGGATCACGGGCTAATCAAACAGTCCGGCATCCCTTAGTTTGTCAATCTCAGTCTGGCTATAGCCTAATCTTTCCATTATTTGTGCACCCTGCTCACCACACCGAGGAGCCGGCTGTATCGGTTGCTGCTCAAATCCGAGGGCCGAGCCAACCTGCCGTTCACCACTGGGTTGCGTGACGATCATATGACGGGCAACAAACTGGGGATGTTCGGCGGCTTCAGACACACTCAAAACCGGCTCGACACAGATATCTTCATCAGCCAACTGCTCACACCAGGTTTCGAGATCCTGCTGAGCAAACTTTTGCTGTAACAATGTTTTCAACTGACGCTCTTCTAACGGTGGGTTATCTTGTATATTCAATGCCCTCGCCAATCGCTGACGAAACTGTGGCTCGAGACTGCCCACCGACAGGTAACGCTCATCGGCGGTACGGTAATAATCATAGACCCCATCACCATTGAGAAAGTGACTCTCGGGCTGTGGGTCCGGCGCACCGTTTAACGCCGCCGGTATCATCAATGCCTGCAGCGCAAGGGTGTTATCTGCCATCGAGATATCCAGAAAGCAACCTTCACCACTCCGTTGCCGACCGATGACCGCCGCCAATATCGAAATCACGGCGGGATGCGAGCCGGCCGCCACATCGGCCACTTGTAACCCCATCGGCGCTGGGCCACTGGCCTTACGCCCCAGATGGCTGGCCGCGCCCGACAGCGCCAGATAGTTAAGATCATGACCCGCTTTATCGCGATAGGGGCCGGTTTGACCATAACCGGTAATCGAGCAGTAAATCAGCCGTGGATTCACCTGTTTCAGGGTGTCGTAATCTAACCCCAAGCGCGCCATCACCCCAGGACGAAACTGTTCAATTAAAATATCGTATTCCGCTACCAACTGACTGATCAGCCCAACCGCCTCCGGGTGTTTAAGATTCAACGCAAGAGATTGTTTACCCCGGTTAAGGTAGCTAAAAGCAGCCGACTGACCATCGATCAACGGTTTCATATTGCGCACCAGATCATGCCGAGAAGCCGACTCAACCCGTAACACCTCAGCACCTAAATCCGCTAACATCATGGTGGCATAAGGGCCTGGTAACAGCGTCGATAGATCGAGTACTTTTAGACCTTTCAGGGGCTCTTTCACGGCTAGATCCTCAACGGGCAGCGTTTAGTATTTCGCGTGCAATAATCAATCTTTGAACTTCGCTGGTGCCCTCATAGATTGAGGTAATGCGCACATCCCGACTCATCCGCTCTAACGGGTACTCCTGCATATAGCCGTAGCCACCGAGTAACTGTAACGCGGTGTAACAGGCCTGATTGGCTTTTTCACTAGCAAACAATTTGGCCATCGATGCTTGTTTCGCGAAGCTCTGACCCCGTTGCTTACGATCCGCGGCGCTCATTAATAAAAGGCGCGCCGCTTCAAGTTCTGTCATCCGGTCGGCAATCATCCATTGCAACCCTTGGAAGTCGGCAATCGGCTTACCAAACTGCTGACGCTCTTTGGTGTAGGCAATGGCATAATCCATCGCCGCTAGCCCAACCCCTAGGGCCAATGAACCGATACCGATACGACCGCCGGCTAATTCACTGACCGCGATTCGAAAGCCATCATTCAACTCACCGAGCATGGCAGAATCGGGAACTTCACACTGATCAAAATGGACTTCATTGGTCGCCGAGCCATGCTGCCCCATTTTTTTCTCGGCAGCACCGACGGTGATACCGGCGGCATCCGCAGGCACTAGAAAGCAGGTGATCCCTTTACCTTTTCTTGCCTCGGGGTCAGTCACAGCCCACACCACAAAGACGCCGGCAAATTCCGCACTGGTGATCCACTGCTTCGTGCCAGAGATAGACCAGCCATTGTCCGTTTTCACGGCTTTGGTGCGCATCGATGCCGGATCTGAACCCGCCCCCGCTTCCGTCAAGCAGAAGCTACCACTGAGATATTCACCGCTACAGAGCTTAGGCAAGTAGTGCTGTTTCTGTGCTTCACTACCCACCACCTGAATCACTTCGGCCACCATATTAGTCACCGACATGGTCACGGCCGTTGATGCACAAGCCCGGGCGATTTCAGTGACCGCTAAACTAAAGGCGACCGCCCCCGCATCGGTGCCGCCATACTCCGCATCGATGTTCAGGCCCATGAAGCCTAGCTCGGCGAGTTCACGACAATGAGTGGTAAGAATGCTGTGATCTTTCGTCTGATCAAGCTGTTCGGCAGTCGGCGCCAGCTCACTTTCCGCATAGCGGCGGGCAGCGTCCTGAATCATGTGTTGTTCTTCGGTGAGATTCAGATCCATCGGAAATTCCTAGTTTTTATTATCTGAGTTTGGCAGCGCCAAACCAATATTAGGGTATACCCCTAAGTATATACCCTAAAATCAGCCAAAAGGTAAACAGTGACGTGAAAAAAAATTATCTTCGATCCCTCCCTGCAAAGCTTAAAACGATAGTCAGAAAGCCGCCCTAGTTGAGAAAAAGCGACAAGATAATCCCCTTTATCCTTAGTTTAATTGTCCTGTCAGATTTACCTGTTAGAATCCGCTGCGTCATCAAATCATCTAGCGATACCGACTGAATAATGAATAACAGCCAGAACAATAAAATCCTCATCAGTGCTTGCCTGCTCGGCAGTAAAGTCCGTTACGATGGCAACCATAACCTAATCGATAGTGAGCTTATTCAACGGCTACGCGATGAAGGTCGCTTAGTGCCCGTTTGCCCTGAAATTGAAGGCGGGTTAACCACCCCACGCGCACCCGCAGAAATCCAAGATAAATTTCCCCTGCGCATCACTACAATCAACGATGAAGATGTCACACCACAGTTTTTAAGCGGCGCAGAACGCGCCTTAGACATTGCTCAACGAGAAGGCTGTTGTTGTGCTTTGATGAAATCCCGCAGCCCCTCATGCGGCAATCATGAAATTTACGATGGCCACTTCAGCGGCACGCTTAAGTCAGGCTCAGGCGTGACCGCCGATGAACTGATGCGGCATGGTTTTCCGGTATACAATGAACGTCAACTCGATCAATTAATCGAATTTATAGCACGACATAATTAAGAACATCATTCCTCCCTAGCGCTTGCGACCGATTGTGCGTTATTCTGCATCATTTAGCACGTTAAGCCACAGGAGCCCCTTTTATGATGTCTGAAGAGCTGGCCACTCTGTCACAGTTTTACACCCTGATTATTGATTTTTTTGTTAATTACAGTTTTCAGGTTATCGGTGCCATCATCATTCTCATTGTGGGACTCATCATCTCACGCTGGGTCGGCAGATTGGTACTGCGCGTCTGCCTTAAACACAAAGTGGATGTTACCCTCAGTAACTTTATCAGCAGCACCATCAAGCTCTTGCTAATCGCTATGGTGGTCATTATCTGTTTAGGCAAGTTTGGTATCAGTGTCGCCCCTTTTATCGCCGCCATCGGTGCAATTTCACTGAGTATCGGTTTAGCACTGCAAGGAGTTTTTTCAAACTACGGGGCCGGATTCACTATCATTTTAACCCGCCCATTTGTGGTGGGTAATACGTTACGCTGTAACGATGTTTACGGGGTGGTTGAAGAGATTCGCCTCGCCCACACGCTACTATCGACTGAAGATGGTGAAATCATCACTATTCCCAATAAACATATCGTCGGTGAGGTACTGATCAATTCATTTGAAAATGCCATTGTCGAAGCCAGCATCGGCATCAGTTACTCGGCCAACTCAGATCAAGCCATCGCCTTGATTCGGGCCCAACTACAAGCCAACCCCGGCATCGTTAAAGAGCCCGCACCGCAAGTCGGTATCGCCAATTTTGGCGACTCTAGCGTCGATATCGCTTATCGCTATTGGGTGCCAACGAAACAACTGTTTGAGCTTCAATTTCAAGTCAATGGCGCTATTTACAAAGCCTTCAATGAGGCGGATATTGAGATTCCATTCCCGCAACGGGAAGTGACAGTAAAACATGAAAAAAGCCGTGAATAGCACGGCTTAGTTTGACCCATCATGCAGTGACGCCATCGCGGTGAATGATTCAGTCTCGCCGCGATCGAATCGATGATTTCAATACTGATCTAACATTTGCGGACGAAAGTCAGCGTCGGTGACGCTTACGCCATACTGATCCATCACCTGCTGTAGCTCACGCATCGAGGCGTGCAGATCATCCATGGTGATCGTGTTGTTATCTAAATTATATAATTGCTCTGACCCCTGATAGCTCCAGTTTAAGATAATCATGGCGTCTCGCTCGCCGGCTTCTGCCGCTGCTTTGATGTTTTTCTGCTTACGATATATTTTGTTAAGCATCTGTTTAAGATCCCAGACATAACTAATCTCATGCATATATTCGTGCTCACGATAACGCCGCAGCAACGTCAGTACGACAATACCACCGATCACCACGCCGGTGACATTTAGCCAAAAGTTACTGCCATCGGTATTGCCGATTATCTGAATCAAGAGGCTCGAAACCGTTAACGCAATCACGGCTAAAATGATCACCACGCCAATCATAATCTGCTTATAATGCTTACTGTAACGTTCTTTATTGATCTGTTTTAACTGCATGCTGTTTCCCCTGTGACATCAACGGCCGATTATAGAGCCTCCGGCGTTCAAAGAAAGCGATGCCATATCAGTATTTAGGTTTTTATATTGAATTGTTTCACTGCCCCCTTGTTCCAAACGCCTCCCCCCCCTAAAATGCTTGCTCTTTAAAGTTTCGGATATCAGGTTAAAAATTTATGCGCGCCAGTCAATTTCTGATTGCAACACTGAAAGAAACACCTTCTGATGCAGAAGTGATTAGCCACCAGCTGATGCTTCGCTCAGGCATGGTACGTAAAGTCGCGGCAGGGCTGTACAATTGGCTTCCCACAGGGCTCCGTACCCTGCGTAAAGTAGAACGGATTGTTCGCGAAGAGATGGATAAATCTGGCGCTCAAGAAGTTCTCATGCCGTCTATTCAACCCGCAGAACTGTGGCAAGAATCGGGTCGTTGGGAGAAATACGGTCCAGAACTGCTGCGCCTACATGATCGTCATCAGCGTGAATTCTGCGTCGGCCCAACCCACGAAGAAGTGATTACCGATCTGGTGCGTAATGAAATTCACAGCTATAAACAGCTGCCTGCCAATTTCTACCAAATACAAACTAAGTTCCGTGATGAAGTACGGCCACGCTTTGGCATCATGCGTTCACGCGAATTTATCATGAAAGATGCCTACTCGTTCCACAGCAATCTTGAATCATTGCAACAGACCTATGATCTAATGCATCAGACGTATTGCAAAATTTTCGATCGTATCGGCCTCGACTACCGTCCAGTCTTGGCAGATAACGGCTCGATCGGTGGTAATTCATCGCATGAGTTCCATGTGCTTGCGGCTTCTGGCGAAGATGATATCGCTTTTTCTGATAGCAGCGACTTTGCCGCCAATATTGAAAAAGCCGAAGCCGTGGCGCCGACCCGCGAACGCGCAGCGCCGACCGAAACGATGACACTCGTCGATACGCCGAATGCAAAAACCATCGCTCAGCTGGTTGAGCAACACAACCTCGCGATCGAAAAAACCATCAAGACGCTATTCGTTAAAGCCTCAGATGAGTGCGAAGCGGATTTCGTGGCCTTGCTGGTGCGTGGCGATCACGATCTCAACGAGGTTAAAGCCGAAAAATTAGCACAGGTTGCCGTGCCCTTAGAGATGGCCGATGAAGAAGCCATTAAAGCGCTGATCGGTGCAGGCCCTGGCTCACTAGGCCCCGTAAACTTGCCGATCCCCTGTATCGTTGACCGCACAGTTGCAGTAATGTCTGACTTCGGCGCCGGTGCTAACATTGAAGGTAAGCATTATTTCGGCGTTAACTGGGATCGCGATGTTGCGTTGCCAGAAGTTGCTGATCTGCGTAATGTGGTTGAAGGCGACCCAAGCCCATGTGGTCAAGGTAAGATTGTCATTAAACGCGGTATCGAAGTCGGTCATATTTTCCAGTTGGGGCAGCAATATTCACAAGCATTGAATGCCAATGTATTGGATGAGAATGGCAAAGCCGTCACCATGGATATGGGGTGTTACGGTATCGGGGTTTCCCGCGTAGTAGCCGCTGCGATCGAGCAGAACTATGACGACCGTGGTATTATTTGGCCCGAAGCGATTGCCCCCTTCAGCATCGCCCTAGTTGCCCTTAAGTATGAAAAATCAGAAGCGGTTCGTCATCAAGCGGATACTCTGTATGAAACACTGACAGCGGCAGGCTATGAAGTCATTCTGGATGATCGCCCTAAGGTTAGCCCTGGCGCTAAGATGGCCGATATGGAACTGATGGGTATTCCTCATCGCATCGTCATCTCTGATCGAGGCCTTGAAGCCGGCACGGTTGAATACAAATATCGCCGTGCTGCCGATAAACAGGAGATCACGCTGACCGATTTGGACGATTTTATTCGCACAACAATCGCTCAATAATAGTCAAAGGGGCCGTCAAAACGGTTACACGTCCACAAGAAGCAGGCCGCGCGCCTGCTTTTTTTTGCCACATCAACATCAGCACTCCTTAGCCACTAGCGGCACCCTCCTGTTGCAGCATAACCGTTTCCTCTAACTGCCCAACCTCCACCAACACCCAGTCGTTAGCCGATAACGAGCGCATCTCACAATAAACCACAGGATAAAACACCGGTTTCCTCGCACTGTCTTGCGAATAGCACATCGATAGACTGGAAATTCGCGCTGAAGCCAAGCATTATTAGCAGACTCTTTTCACTGGGCTCAGGCTATACCGAGCCTCATAACACTAGGAATCCGCTATCTATGTATATCGCCATGAACCGCTTCCGTATTAAACTGGGCCACGAACAAGACTTTATCGACATCTGGAAAAATCGTGACAGCCATCTCGAATCGGTGGCGGGATTTGTCTCTTTCAATCTCCTCCAAGGTGTCAGTAACGATGAATATACGCTGATGTCTTCCCACGCCGTCTGGCAAGATAAAGCCGCCTTCGATGGCTGGTTAACATCCGATGCATTCAAAAAGGCTCATGCCAACGCCGGTAGCCGCAAAGATATCTATATGGGACCGCCTCAATTCGAAGGCTTTGAAGCGGTGATTTAAAAACCGCTATAATCTACTTTTAACCCTTGTAGGTAGACGCCTGTGCGACTGACAATCACTCTGCTATTGATGCTATGGTCTTTGCCGCTGTTTGCTGCAGCGCAGGCTATCGACCCAGAACTGCGGGAAGAATTAAAACAAGCCTTTGCCGACAGTAGCAGCTTCGAAGACCGGTTTGCCGCTGAAGTCTGGCTCACCGATATGTCCGGCCGCACTCAGCGATATGTCGCTAGCGATCGAGAACGCATTGAAATCCTGACAACGGTTCACGCAGAGGCCGCCCGCGTCGAACTACCTCCCGCACTATTACTCGGTGTGATTCATACTGAAAGCTTATTTAACCGCTTCGCGGTATCGGTGGTCGGCGCACAGGGGTTGATGCAGGTTATGCCCTTCTGGAAAAAAGAGATTGGTCGCAATGATGATAATCTCACCAATATTCAGACCAACCTTCGCTACGGCGCCACGATTTTAAAACACTATCTGAAACGCTCAAAAGGCAATCTAACCGAAGCTCTCGCGCGCTATAACGGTAGCTATGGCAAGGTCTGGTATCCTGAGAAGGTATATAAAAATCAACGTCGATACGAAGATTGAAAGCTAAAGAAGGTGCTATTTCCGCTTCCCTAATAAAAAAGCGATGGCTAATTAAACCCATCGCTGCAATGCTGCTTCTATTTAATAACATCGCTCGACTTATTGGCGTCGATCAAATAATCAGAAACTCAATAAATTCTTCTACAGGCTCAACTCGGGCGGCTTTGACCTCAGCCACCGTCGCCAACTCAGGACCGATACTGAGCCAAGCTTCCAACTGCAATAAGCCATGTTCATGACCATGCGCCATCACTTCGACTCGGCCATCATCTAGATTACGCACCCAACCGGTCAAACCATGCGCTTGAGCCTTTTCCAATGTCGACTGTCGAAACCAAACCCCTTGCACTCGACCACTGACGAACGCATGTAAGCACTGCCCCATAAGGATTCCTCTTGTACTGTCTATTAAATCATCATGTTAAAAAATCGCCGGTAACAACACCCGACACCTACTGTTGCTCTGAGGCATCAGCTTGCCGCTCGACCATATCCGCCTGACGATCGATGTCCGCCTCAAAAAGCTGCTCTAACGTCACGTTTAACTGTTGCTTGCGTACGTCACTCAGCTGTTGCAGACGCTGATCTAACTGTCGCTGCCACAGGGTAACCGATTCCACCGGTGATTTCTCTGGTAGCGGCCAAGGCAACAATGAATTCAACTGATCGAGCGTAAAACTGCCCATATCTCGGGCAAGCATATACTCCCCACGCTCGGTACGACTCATCACCGAGGCTTGCAATAAAAGCACATTGTAATGATCCCACTCATTCTGCTCTAAGCCTTCGACACGCTGCAGTAACTGACGATCAGATAACGACTCACCGGACTGCTGAGCCTGCCATAAATGTTGCAATACCGCTACCAGCGTATGTAAATGTGATAGATGCTTCCCCTTACGCTGATCTCGATAAACGCTCAACGCTCGACTCAACTCCGCGCCCAACAGGATGATCATCCAAGAGATAAAAATCCAAGCGAGAAACAGCGGCACGGCGGCAAACGCCCCATAGATTAACTCGTAAGATGGAAACTGCGTCACAAACAGAGCAAACGCACGCTTAGCGGTTTCGAATAAGATTGCCACCACCACCCCACCGATGACCGCATTTTTCAGTGGCACTTTACAGTTAGGCACCGCAGCATAGAGTAGCGTAAAAGCGGCAGCCGACATGACTAACGGTAGCACAGATAATAACCGAGCCCGCCCCACCAGCTCTGTTGCACTGGTGAACAGCGATAACGATGCAATATAAGAGCTAACCAGTAAACCCAGGCCAATTAAAAGCGGTCCCAGACTCAAGACAGCCCAATAGAGTAAAAAACTCGACATCCCCTTACGTGGCTCACTGACTCGCCAGATGCGATTAAAAGCGCCTTCAATATTTTTCATCATCATAATTGAGGTCACAAACAGGAAGATCAAACCCACCGCCGTCAACTTACTCGCTTGAGCGGCAAAATCACTTAGATAGTCCTGCACCACGGCCCCCGTTGCGGGCACAAAATTATCAAAAATCAAGCCTTGCAACTGCTCCCCCGCCCCTTGAAACGACGGAATCGCCGCCAACATGGCATAAGACACCGTCATCAAGGGCACCACCGCAAACAAAGTGGTATAAGTGAGCGCCGATGCGTTTAACATTCCCTTGTTACGGACAAACTGACGCGCTAGATAAAGTAAGAAATACCCAATGCCTCGCAGAGTAAACAGATGATTGCCCTTCATAACGATCCTGTAACGATGATTTAAAACGATATAATACCCTGCCGCTCTTTAGGCTGGTAGCTAAGCTGTATACAATATCGCACTTACATTAATATCTGTCGTTATAAACAGGATAAGTGCTATGTCTGTTGAAATTTATCATAACCCTCGCTGTTCAAAATCCCGCGCCACACTGGCATTGTTAGAAGAGAATAACGTGACACCACAGGTGCGTCTCTATCTAGAACACCCCCCTACCGCAAGCGAACTAACAGAAGTCATTGCACAGTTAGGCATCAGCCCTCGTGAACTGCTACGCAGAGGCGAAGCGGAATATAAAGAGAATAACCTCAACGATAGTCATCTCACGGATGCTCAGCTGATCGAATTCATGGTGCAGTTCCCGCGTCTTATTGAACGCCCTATTGTGATCACTCAAGGACAAGCGCGTATCGGCCGCCCACCCGAATCGGTCTTGGAGATTCTATAAGTGTCGCAACCTTATGTTCTGGTGCTCTATTACAGCCGTCATGGCGCTACCCGTGCGATGGCGAGCCTGATCGCTAGAGGTATCGAACAGAGTGGCATCGAAGCCCGCCTACGCACGGTGCCGGCGGTCTCTGCTAACTGCGAAGCCAGCGAAGACAGCATTCCTGTCAGCGGCGACCTTTACTGCAGTGAAGCGGATCTCGCGCACTGCAGCGGCCTTGCCCTCGGCAGTCCGACCCGTTTTGGTAATATGGCAGCACCACTGAAATACTTTATTGATTCCACGAGTAACCTCTGGTTAAACGGCGCACTGATTGATAAACCAGCCGCCGTCTTTAGCGCGAGTTCGAGCTTACATGGCGGTCAAGAAAGCACCCTTCTGAGCATGATGCTGCCCTTGCTGCATCACGGCATGGTCATCTGCGGCTTACCCTACAGTGAGTCCCAACTAATTAGCACCACCAGCGGTGGTACGCCCTATGGCGCGACTCACCTAGCCGGACAACAAAACAACCGTGATATTGATGATACCGAAGCCGCACTCTGTCTCGCACAGGGCAAACGCCTTGGACGATTAGCGCTTCAGTTATCAGCTTAAACCTCAGGATTAACGATGCAGACAACTCTCGTAAAAAAAGTGGCCATCAGTCGGGCCGTCACGCTGTTCAGCTATTTCGGTCTAATTCTATTACTGAGCGCTTGGCATCTCGTAATTGCGCCCTCCGAAACAGCCAATCCTTTTAGTATTTGGGCCTTTCAGACGGTCCCTTTACTCTTGTTCTACCCAGTGATCTTAATCAAGCATCTACGCGGACATATCTGGTTATGCTTTTTTATCACCGTCTACTTCATGCATTCGGTAACGATCGCGATGTCGGCTCACAGCAGTGCTATTTTGGGCTTGGCAGAAACGCTACTCGTCACCGCGCTCTTTATTGGCGCGATGATGTTTGCTCGTTGGCAGAGTCAGCTTAACAAAAGCCTCAACGCCGCAAAAGACAAGCCGTCACAGGAATAAGAGTTCGTGGACTTAAACGCAATCAGAGAGCAGTTTCCAGCTCTGCAGCAGCAGATCAATCAGCAACCGCTGGTATATCTCGATAATGCCGCCACCAGTCAGAAACCCAACAGCGTTATTGAGGCGGTGGAACAATTTTATCGGCAGCAGAACGCTAATGTGCATCGGGGTGCCCATCAACTGAGCGAGCAGGCAACCCGTGCATTCGAAGCCGCCCGAACGGAGGTTAAAGGGTTCATCAATGCGGCTTCAGAAAAAGAGATTATCTGGACTCGCGGCACCACCGAGGGCATCAACCTGATCGCACAAAGTTATGCCCGCCCTCGACTTCAACCCGGTGATGAGATCCTCCTGACCGAAATGGAACATCACGCCAATATTGTCCCTTGGCAGATAGTCGCCGAACAGACCGGCGCATTGATTAAAGTCGTGCCGATTCACGACAATGGCGATCTCAACCTACAACGCTTTGGTGAGTTACTCAGCAACAAGACTCGCATCCTAAGCCTGACTCATGTATCCAATGCACTGGGCACGATCAACCCCGTTGCAGGCCTAATTCGTCAGGCGAAGACAGCTGGAGCCACCGTCATCATCGATGGCGCTCAAGCGGTGTCGCACCTCGCTATCGATGTCCAACGCCTCGGCTGTGATTTTTATCTCTTCTCGGGTCACAAACTATTTGCCCCTACCGGCATTGGCGTGTTGTATGGCCGTCACGCACTGCTAGAGGCAATGCCCCCTTGGCAAGGAGGGGGTGAGATGATTCGCAAAGTTGCTTTTTCAGGCACCGAATACAATCAGTTACCGTTTAAATTTGAAGCTGGGACACCCAATATCAGTGGCGCACTAGGATTAGCCGCGGCCATCCGTTTTCTCAACGCTCAAGACCGTAAAGCGCTAGCCCAGCATGAACGGGCATTGCTGCAGAAAGCGATCGAACTCTGCTCGACAATTCCCGGCTTTACCCGTATTGGTAACCCGACGGCCTGCACATCGATACTGTCATTTCAGTTAAACAGCCATCATCAGCAAGATGTCGGCCTGATGCTGGATCAGCAAGGTATCGCGCTACGTACCGGCCATCACTGCGCCATGCCCTTGATGGACAGACTCGGCTTACCCGGCACCATTCGCGCCTCATTCGCCTTTTACAACAGTATCGAGGATGTGCAACGCTTTGCTAAGGCTCTGAGTCTTATTGCTCGGGGTGGCTCATTTACCACCACCGAAAGCGCTACCTGCCAAGCGGTTTTTGATAGCTCACCGTTTGGCCGAGAGATCAATGCTCAAGACATTCTCGCTAAGCTAACGCCGTTAAAAAACTGGAATGATCGTTATCGAGAAATCATGCTACTGGGTAAGCGACTACCATCTTTCACTTCGACGATGAAAGCCGACGATCTGCGTATCAACGGTTGCGAGAGTAATGCCTGGTTGACGACGACTCAAGACGAACAGGGCGCGCTATGGTTTGCCGCTGATGCGGATGCACGGATTATTCGAGGACTCATTGCTTTAACCTTAGCCGCCTATAATGGCCGTCAACCCGAACAGATTCTCACGTTTGATATTGAAGATTATTTTAATCAGTTGCAGCTCACTCGCCACCTCAGCCCTTCAAGGGGTAATGGCTTGAAAGCGATTATCGATGCAGTGAAACAACGTGCATCCACCGCCCTGAATCAAACCAACACTTAAGCGCTGATCATAATCAGATCACGACCATCACCCTTGGCCTGATAAAGTGCATCATCAGCAAACTTTATCAGGCCACCCAAGTTCGTCGAGTGAACGGGATAGCAGGATAGTCCCGCACTAAAGGTATAGGTAATCTTTCCCCCCTCGACCTCCATATCGACTGGCGTGCGATTCAGCTTCTCTTTCAACTGCGTGATCAACTGCACCGCACTGTTCATATCGGTGTTAGGTAATAGCAACAGAAACTCCTCCCCGCCCCAACGCATCAGCGAATCAGAACGCCTCAAGGTAGCATTCATCAACGTCACAAAATGCTTCAGCACGATATCACCCACCAAATGACCATAGGTATCGTTAACCTGCTTAAAATGATCGAGATCGATCAGGCAGACCGTTAAATCCTGATGATAACGCTGCACATAACTGAGTTGCTTTTCGAAATGAATATAACCCGCTCGGCGGTTTAACAACCCGGTAAGATGATCATGACTAGCCTGCAACCGAAGCATCTCTTCCATTTGCTTGCTGCAGCTAATATCGTGACACATACCCACCACCCGAACCGCATCACCCTCTACGTTTCGCTGACACACGCGCCCCCGATCTCTCACCCAGATATACTGTCCGTCACGCTTTCTCAGCTGATATTCCGCTTCATAGCTCGCGGTCTGCCCGTCAATATGCGCCTTTAAAGCCGCCATCACTCGTTCTCGATCGGCCTCATGTATGGCATTAGCCCAGGTATCCACCGTCGGCGCCATCTGATCGGGTAGATAACCCAATAGACGATTTAGCTGAGGCGAGAAAAACACCTCTCCGGTATCGATATTCCAATCCCACAAGCCATCCGCCGCCTCATTCAAGGCATAGGTCAAACGCGCATCATTAGCACGAAATTCTTCACGCTGAGAGGAGGTTCGATTGAGATTTCGGGCGATGGAAAGAAACAGTTTCTGACCCTCAAATTCGATAATCGAGGTATACACTTCGACAGGAAAAAAAGAGCCATTCTGATGGTAGTGACGACCAATAAAGGTAAACGCTTGAGGATGCGAGCCATAAATCAGCTCGGCGATCTTTTCCCAATGTTCCGCATTCTCCACACCTTGTTGTAATGAGAGAACACTATGCTGTAGTAACCGCTCACGACTCATGCCTAAATCTTTACAGGCATAAGTGTTAGCATCAAGAATACGCGAACTGCAAGGATCTATCACATAGATAGCATCGCTACAGCCCTCGAAAATAGCTTTATAGAATCCTTCCGAAAAGCATCGTGACATGATTAGCGCCAAATGATTGATATAGAGAGTTAAAAAATCAGACTGCAGTAAGCACGACAAAAGATCAAACAATAAAAAAATTATACCTGCCAAAATGAGTAATTAACTAATTTCTCAAGACCAAGGTCGTCTAGCGATCCGCGATAACTGCGCGCTGTCGCTCGGCTCGCTCAAGCATTTTTTTCAGCACACGAGAGACCGCCACAAAGCCAAATGTCGCCGTAACACAGGTAGAGGCACCGAAGCCACCACTACAATCCAAACGCGTCTGACCATCACTCACCGTTTTCATCTGACACACACTGCCATCAGACTGCGGATACACCAATTGCTCGGTAGAGTAGACGCAATCAACTGCAAAACGTCGACCGCTTTTACTAAAGTTATAATAACGGCGTAACAACGAACGGGTTTTAGCCGCTAATGGATCGTGATGCGTTTTACTCAGATCGGCAATATTTATCTGCGTCGGATCGGTTTGACCACCCGCGCCGCCGACCGTAATAACGGGAATTTTGCGGCGCTTACAATGCGCAATCAACGCCGCTTTCTCTTTCACGCTATCGATGCAATCAATCACATAATCAAACTGCTCACTGATTAGCTCAGGAATATTCTGCAAGGTGATAAAATCATCTACCGTTTCAACCTGACAGTCGGGATTAATCAGCCGAATACGCTCTGCCATTGTCTCCGTCTTAGGTTCTCCGATCGTGGTACTGAGGGTATGTATCTGCCGATTGGTATTCGTGATGCAAATATCATCCAAATCAATCAGCGTCATAGCACCAATAGCGGAACGCGCTAATGCTTCGGCTGCCCACGAACCCACCCCGCCAATGCCAACGACGCAGATATTCGCTCGCTGAAACAGCTCGACCCCAGCCACGCCATACAATCGCTGAGTACCACCAAAGCGCTGTTCAAAAGTATCAGTCATGGATAAAATTAGCCCTAAAAATCATCTTCTGTAAGCTCAGTTAACACAATGTTACCGCAGCGAAGACAATCACCCTCGATAAACACTGTGCCCTTAAGCAGGTATTCACGAGGATTGATCATCCCCACATTAACTTGCTGACAGTGATCACACCAAGTTTGCTGCAAAAACGCTTGCTGCTCTTCCTCGCTACGGGCATTAAAATCTCGTTCGACTCGTTCATCTTGCATAGCAGTACTCTTACCTACAAATCTGTTAAAAGCGGTTTTATGACGATGCTGGCCAAGCCAGACGACTGGGAGGGGCCCATTGCTCAAGCTGCTGTCTAACGCTCGGCAGGAGAAATAACTCACCCACCGTCGGATCACAACGATACTCACGCCGCTCACCCTGCCACTCAAAGGCGATCACCCAAGCATGCAGATAGCCGCGCTCGATGCCTGCATCCGCTACCCGATGATAACGCTGATCGCCCAGAATAGCCGCGCCGATACTCTTCAATGCGACACGCAACTGATGGGTCTTACCGGTGAATGGTCGTAATAGAAATAAGCGTATGCCAGGCTCTGGTGAGCAACTAAAAAAGCGCGTCATCGCAGGATTTTTCTGCCCTGTTGTTAGCTTCCAACTGCCTCTGCGAGAACGTTCCATATCGCCTTTGATGAGGCCCTGCTTTTTACGTGGTTTCTGATCCGATAAGGCGAGGTAGTATTTTTCAACCGTTTTTGCCTGAAACTGACGCGATAGATAGGCTGCCGCTTGCGCATGACAGGCAAGAATCAATAACCCAGAGGTCATTTTATCCAGCCGATGCACTAGATATAAGCTGCCACAATGAAGCTCTGCCGAAATCTGCTGTAACAACCCCGTATCATCCTGATCACGGTGTACCGAGACGCCAGGGGCCTTATCAATAATCAAATAATCGGCGGTCTGTTCAACCACTGCATAGCTAGCCATAGGGAAGGCTCACCTCAAAACAATGACACGTAGGCTCGCAAAGAGTGCTGATGCCAAAAAAGCCCCGTCAATCGCCGCGCCACCCAATGAGCCTCAGCATTAGTCCCTTCAATCGTCAGCACCGCAATGGTTTGCTCGGGTAAATCACCGGGTATAATTTTCAATTCATCAACTTCTGCATAATCAGACAGGAGTGTTCGCAGCTCACTTTCGGTGACATCAGAATAAAAGCCCGCCAAGATAATTTTCATAGTCATCCATATTAAATATCAAAATCAGAGTCCGAGAACCTGTTTAACAAATGGAATGGTCACTTTACGCTTAGCACTCAACGAGGCTGAATCCAGCTTATCTAACAGCTCAAACAGGTCTGACATGCTGCGGCTAGCCCGATGTATCAAAAACCAAGCAACATCTTCACTGATAGTAAAGCCACGCCCTCTGGCTCGCAACTGCAAAGCCTGCACTTTGCCATCATCATCAAGGTTATGTACTTGAAAAACCATCCCCCAACTCAGACGGGATGATAAATCTGGCAGATTTAGGCTTAACTGACGCGGGGCGCGATCACCTGCCACCAATAAACGATTATTTTCAGCACGAATACGGTTAAAGAAGTGAAACATACCTTCTTCCCAGGCTTTATTACCCGCAATAATCTGAATATGATCGATACAGACCAGATCGAGGTGCTCCATACCTTCCAGCACGCCTGGCCCCATCGTCATCAATTCATCTAAAGGCAGATAAACCGCAGTACGTCCAACGGGATCAGACGCATGACAAACGGCTTGCAACAAATGAGAACAACCGCTATCACTGTTACCCCAAATATATAAGTATTGCTCCCCTTCCCCACGGGCAGCCTGATCCAGGGTACTGCAAAGCAACTCATTCCCCTGACAAAGGAAATTTTCAAATCGGGCATCATCACGTAGCGTGATTCCCAAGGGTATCTGAAACGGCTCAGGACTACTCATCTATACATTCGGCCTGCCGCTGGGCACCGGCCTTGTCTCACGTTTTAAGTTTCTGGATTGCCTAGCTTGATCACAGCAAAACGATGTTTTGACTATGATGACTTCTTCAGCCGGGTATTTCTATGCTCACTATCATGGCGCGCTGAATCTTAAATCTCTTTACTCATTCACCTTAAATACTCAACAATCATAAAGCTTACTGCTTTTATAACCCTGATGCAGATGACGAAGGAGCACCATAATAACCGCCGCAACGGGAAGTGCAATCAAAATCCCAACAAAACCGAACAGTTGCCCTCCAGCCATAATGGCAAAAATAACCGCAACAGGGTGCAAGCCAATACGATCACCAACCAGCAACGGCGTCAGCAGCATGCCCTCGAGCGCCTGCCCAACTCCGAATACCACCGCCACCCAAGCCAACACGGTAATATCATTAAACTGCAGCATCGCGGCGACACCGGCAGCCACAATCCCGACGATGAAGCCCATATAAGGAACAATACTCGCAAGACCGGCCAACATGCCCACTAATAAGGCCAAATCGAGCCCAATAAACCAAAGCCCCAAGGCATAAATAACCCCCAGCGCCAACATGACTAATAACTGCCCCTTAATAAAGGCGCCTAGTACCTCATCACACTCATTCGCCCACAGAGTAACCTTTTTTTCAACATTGCGGGGTAATAAGTGACCTATTTTATCCATCATCACATCCCAGTCACGTAACAGATAAAACATCACCACCGGAATCAACACCAGATTAGCCACCCACGCGACCACCGCCAATCCCGACTCACTGACACTGCTAAAAACGCCTTTAACGAGGCTTCCTGTTTGCTGCCAGTGCCCACTTATCAACGCCTGCAAGCTCTGCAGATCAAAACCTGCTAACGAAACCCCTGTATGCGCTTCTAACCAAGGGATCCAACTGGTTTGGATCATGCTAACGACCTGCGGCACCATTTTGATCATCACTTGTAACTGATAACCCAGCTTGGGCAATAACCAAATCACTAATAATAGCAGCACCGTCGTCATGATCAGAAACACCACCACCACCGATAATGTCCGACTTAACCCCCGAGCTTCAAGCCGATCGGCTACGGGATCAGTCAAATAAGCCAGCAGCGCCGCCACCACAAACGGCGACAAAATCGGCTGCAATAAATACAGCAGCAACGCCACGACCACCCCAACAATGAGAAAAAACCAGCGTTGCGAATCACTCATCTACACATCCTCTCGAGCCGAAACGGCGAATACCAATAATAAACAGGATAACTAAACTCATTAACCGCTACTGCTGCCAGCGGTATGAGTGGACGGTAGTATCATCTTCACGCTGCAGCCTTGACATCGGCGCTAGCCGAGGATCCAAACGAATCGCTTGATCCAAAGATGCGACCCCTCCCTGTGTCTCTACCCGGAAATAGACGCGATCGGCTTCAACACCGGTCATCCGCACCGCTTCAACCGGTGGCAATTGCTGTAAGTAGTCCTGCAACTGCAAGTAATCCGCTATATTAGCGATATTAGCAACCTCAAGCTGCAATCCAGTTTCGACATAATTAAAGCGCTGCCCCAGGGAAGCTAAAACGGTATCGGCCGATTCATTCACCACCTGTTGTAACTGCTCAGTTAATGACCCCGTCGGCTTCATTGAATGACGAGTCGCCGCGTGCAATAGCAACCATTCCGTTTGCCAGCCGCCTCCAGCACTTTGTATCAGTCGCCCCACCAAGATAGCATCCGGCTGATAGCGCGCCGAGGCTTGCTCTATGGGTTGTCGGAAAAATCCCCACAGGTCGCTCACATCCAACGCGGTCTGATCATTTAAATCAAACAGTGGAATATCTACGGGTATACCACGCGCCCGAGCCTGATCTGCCAGCTCCGTATAAATGTCGCTCTCGGGTGCCACATAATCTCGCGCGGTCTGACTACGCTGCTGTGCCAGCCATACCAGTAATACCGGTCGAGCGTGACCAATCGAGGGCATATCCGCCTGCTGTAACAATTGATCAATCAAGACTCGATCATAATCAAGTACCAACTGCTGACCTAAGACTTCACGTCCATCACCCGCCGAAATAGGCGTCTGAGTTGCCTGATAAGCAAATTGATTAAGCCAAGCGGATGGCTGCTGTAAGGCCTGTCGTACGGCAGGACGATTCACCACCGCACTCCGCCCAGATACTTTAATCAAAACCGCTTTCAAACCCTGCTGCAACTGCTCATTTGAGGGCTGAGTGAGCTGTTCCGGCACCAACATGTCAGCACTATACAATCCCTTAACCGTGGCGGCCTGAGTCAGGCCACAGAGCCCCACTAACATCACTATCAACAGACAGTTACCAAGCTTGCGTATCATGATCCTTGTTTTACTCCGTTTTACCGCCTAACGGTCAACCCTGGCAGTCTGAAAAAAGTATCGTTTAAAGCGGCATAAACTTTAACACACAATAGCCCCCTCACCATCAACCTGATAGAATACGCGTCAAATTTTTTCAATCAGTCATCAGCCCGAACAGGTTCATACACACTATGTCTGCCACTGACCACAACACTCCTATCAGCTACAAAGACGCTGGTGTCGATATCGATGCCGGAAACGCATTAGTTGATCGCATTAAAGGCGTTGCAAAACGCACCGCTCGCCCTGAAGTTATGGGCGGATTAGGTGGCTTTGGTGCCCTGTGTGAAATTCCCGAGGGTTATAAAAAACCCGTATTGGTATCAGGCACCGATGGTGTCGGCACTAAGCTGCGCTTAGCCATGGATCTGAAGAAACACGACACCATCGGTATCGATCTGGTGGCGATGTGTGTCAACGATCTGATCGTTGCAGGCGCTGAACCGCTGTTCTTCCTAGATTATTATGCCACCGGCAAACTCAATATCGATATAGCAGCCGATGTCGTCACCGGTATTGGCGCAGGTTGCGAACTCGCAGGCGCAGCCCTGGTTGGCGGCGAAACTGCTGAAATGCCAGGCATGTACGAAGGCGAAGATTACGATTTAGCCGGCTTCTGCGTTGGCGTTGTCGAAAAAGACGACATCATCGATGGTTCTAACGTCAGTGTTGGCGACAAAATTATTGCGCTTCCCTCTTCAGGCCCTCACTCAAACGGCTATTCACTGATCCGCAAAATCATCGAAGTTCGCGACGCCGATTTAAGCGGTAGCGTTGATGGCAAACCATTGACTGAAGCGTTACTTGAACCTACCCGCATTTACGTTAAGCCTGTTCTTGAGCTGATCAAAAACAGTCAAGTCAATGCGCTATCCCACATTACCGGTGGTGGCCTACTGGAAAACATCCCTCGCGTGCTACCGGAAAATGCCAAAGCAGTCATCGATGTTAACAGCTGGACGATGCCGGAAGTATTCCGTTGGATTCAAAAACTAGGCAATGTCGATGCGCGCGAAATGTATCGCACCCTAAACTGCGGCATTGGCATGATCATCTGCGTCCCAGCAGACACCGCTGAAGATGCTCTGAAAATCTTACAAGATGCCGGCGAATCACCCTTTATTGTTGGCGAGATTGCCAGCGCTATCGATGGCGAAGAGCAAGTCGAACTGCAGGGCCTGGAGGCCTGATAATGACACAAAAAAGCATTGTTGTTCTGATCTCCGGCAGCGGCTCCAACCTGCAGGCAATCATCGATGCGATCGCGAGCGGCCAGATTCATGGCCGCATCGCTGCAGTACTCAGCAATAAAGCTGATGCATTCGGTCTCGAACGCGCCAAACAGGCAGGCATTCCTCAAATCGTTATTAATCATAACGATTATGAAAGCCGCGAGCATTTTGATATGGCGATGATCGAGGCGATCGATGCCTATGCCCCCGACCTCATTGTACTGGCCGGCTTTATGCGCATTCTTACGCCAATCTTTGTACGCCACTATCAGGGGCGGATGTTTAATATCCATCCGTCTCTTTTGCCGAAATACAAAGGCCTCAACACGCATCAGCGAGCCTTAGACGCCGGTGACTCACAACACGGCTGTACGGTCCACTTTGTCACCGAAGAGCTCGATGGCGGTCCCTTAGCCGTGCAAGCACCGCTGCCTATACAGCCAACGGACAGCGCGGACAGCCTGCAGCAGCGAGTTCATAGCGCCGAACATAAAATCTATCCGTTAGCCGTTGAGTGGTTCTGCTCAGAGCGTCTTTCGTTATCCGTTTCAGGCGCGGTTCAGCTCGATGGCACTACCTTGCAACCTGAAGGATATCAATTCATTCAGGAGTAACTTATGCGACTTAGCATACTATCCATTCCGGTATTGCTGTTTATTTGCGCTTTACCGGCACAAGCCTCAGAGTTATTTAAACCCTATAAAGCCGTTTATAAAGCGCAGTGGGATATGGGTATCTCGTTTGGTGGCGATGCCATTGGCGAACTGTCACGTGACGGTGAACGCTGGAAGCTATCACTGAGCGCTGCAGCACTGATCGCCAAAGTTGATGAATTCTCCGAATTTACACTACAAGAGGACAACGTCCTCCCTCAACATTACGAATATCATCGTAAAGTCATCGGCAATAACAAAAACGCGGTACTCCAATTTAATTGGAACACCAATACCGTACTCAACGACATTGCCAAGAAACCTTGGACGCTGGACATTCCCGCCGGCACACAGGACAACCTCAGCTATCAGATGCAGCTACGCCTCGATCTAGCTGCAGGCAAACAGCAATTAAGCTATCAAGTGGCCGATGGCGGCAGAATAAAAACTTACCCATTCATCATTGTCGGCACAGAAACCGTCACCACCCCCATTGGCACCTTTGAAGCGATTAAGATTCAACGCGACCGAGGCCCTGATAGCAAGCGCGAGACCTTTCTCTGGTGCGCACCAGAACTCGACTATATGGTTGTAAAACTGCAACAGGTCGAGAAAAACGGCAAAGAATACAGCTTACTGATCGACAAACTTGAATTTATGGAATCCTGATGACCCCATACGCACAACAAGCCGATACCATCTACAACCAACTGCTAACGCTCGAACAAGACGCCGAGCCCAATCAATTATTTCTTTGCAGCTACCTGTTAGGACATATCAGCTTGGTCGGCGCAGCACAGGGCGACACCGCGCTACAATTCAATCAGCAGCTAGAGCAAAGTTTAGAAGACGCATTCAAAGTCGATCAGCTTAGCGAGCAGGATATCGATGATATTCGTGCACTCTGGCAACAACTTAGCGAGACCACGACATGAATTTTGAGAAAGAGGGTATCGTCTCTGCTTGGTATTCGACCACTGACTACTCAAGCATACCGGACAGCTATTTCGAAGAAGATGAACAGGGATTAGATCGCTGGGCAAAAAACTTTGATATCAGCCAATATAATCCTGACAATCTCGAAACCAATGGCTGCGAGAAAGGCGTGTCGAGCATCCGCAACATTATTGCCCCCTGCTCTTGGTCAAGCTCGTACGGCGATGCCATCATCAAGAAAATCGAAAAAATGGGCGATAAACAGATCAGCTGGCTGATTCTAGTGTTTGATTTTGAGTATCGTGCTAAAAAAACCCATCTATTTGAAGATGAGTATGTGCACTTTGTCGGCTGCTTTCCCTACGACATGGAAGCAGCCAATCTAGCCTAGCAACCCAGCAAGCTATGAGGTGAGGCACGCTACACCGCCCACCTTATGCTAGCCGATTCGCGTTTCGCACACCTTAGCGCTCAATCAAGAGCACAACATTAACACCCAAATTTGGCCAAGCTGATTCGACCATTCAATACGACGACCCCTTCCTCTTGCAGTAACACTACCTGCTTAGCATAGCCCTCACTGTCGACCGGCAAAGATACCCGCCCACGCGCATTAATCACACGAAACCAAGGCAACTTAGTTTCGCTAGGCAACTGACTAAGACAGCGCCCGACCATTCTTGCAGCACCGGGCATACCCGCCATCTGAGCCACCTGCCCATAAGTAGCCACCTTACCCGGCGGAATAGCTGCGACCACCTGCCAAATTAATTCATAAGCCGGATTATGTACTCGCTCGTCTCGCATCATCAACGTAAGCCTGAACAGTTTTTTAATATAAATGGGCGATAAAAAAGGAGCCTAGAACGATCTAGACTCCTTCGTGAGCGAAGCGTAATAAGATGAAAACCACCGCCTAAAGAGAACGACAGCCCTTTCGCTCGTATCTATAGGCCAACACACTTTACCGGGCACCTTGTATGATGAAACCACCAACAACATACCCTCTCAGAGCAAAACCAGAAGGGGAATTAGGCATTAAACTCTGATACATTGACCCTAAACGCATTCTCATTATAGACGAAAGCAACTACAGTGAAGCACAATATGTACAATATTTATTCAGCTGTTCGCCATTACCTATGCCTTGTGCTATTTATCATAACCTCCACGACAGCAGCTCAAGCCAGCAACAGTCTAATCCCTGCTTTTGACCGAGACAACTTTCAGCAATGGGAAAGTGAAAATTTTGTCGGTGAAACACGCTACAGCCTTATGATGGAAGACGACAATGAGGTATTAGAGGCTTATTCAGACAACTCAGCATCCGGCCTTTATTATAAAAAGACACTGCCTATCACTTCAGCAACCCGCCTCAGTTGGCGCTGGAAAATCAGTACAACATGGCCCGCCGCCGTCGAAACCACTAAAACAGGCGATGATTTCCCTGTTCGTGTTTACATCGTCGTCTCTGACGGGCCATTTTTCTGGCAAAAACGCACCCTCGTGTATGTCTGGTCAAACACTCAACCTATCAATAGTCGCTGGGACAACCCCTTCACCAACAAGGCACATATGTGGGCCGTTGATAGCGGTCCCGAACGTATCTCACAATGGACTCATCACTCGCGCAACTTGCAAACAGACCTAAAAACAGCCTTCGGCAAAACCTACACAGAGATTGAAGCCGTCGCCATCATGACCGATAGTGATAATGGCGGTATGCGCTTTCTAAGTTGGTACGATGACCTTCAGCTAAACTGAACGAAATCACTGCCTCGCAAAAAACACAAGAAAAAACGGGCATTTATCTAATATTTGGCGTACAATACTGCGTTTTACAATTCCATTCCTTCCGGTACCTTCAAATATGTCAGACACACAAGTCGCATTCAGCGACCTTGATCTCCCCTCTTCTGTTCTTAAATCCATCACTGAGCTTGGCTATGAAACACCATCACCCATTCAAGCCGCTTGTATCCCGTTATTATTAGACGGGCAGGATGTTCTGGGGATGGCACAAACAGGTACCGGTAAAACCGCTGCGTTTGCTTTACCTCTACTCAGCCGTATCGACCTAAAGCTCAACAAACCTCAAGTACTGGTGCTAGCACCAACGCGTGAACTGGCTGTCCAGGTCGCTGAGGCATTTCAGGCGTATGCACGTCACATCCCAGGCTTCCACGTGCTACCGATTTACGGTGGTCAGAGCTATACGCTGCAGTTGAAACAGCTGCGCAGAGGCCCACACGTTGTGGTCGGCACACCTGGTCGCGTGATGGATCACTTGGATCGCGGTACCTTAAAACTTGACGAACTCAAAGCGATGGTGCTCGACGAAGCCGACGAAATGCTCCGTATGGGTTTTATTGATGATGTTGAAACCATCATGTCAAAGACCCCTGCTGAACGCCAAACAGCACTGTTCTCAGCCACCATGCCTGAACAGATCCGTCGGATCACCAAGCGTTACATGCGTGAGCCGAAAGAGATCAAGATCGCATCTAAAACCTCCACCATGGAAAATATCGATCAGCGCTGCTGGATCGTCTCCGGGGTGAATAAGTTAGAAGCTCTGGTGCGCATTCTCGAAACTGAAGATTGCGGCGGCATCATTATTTTTGCCCGCACCAAAACAGCTACCACTGAAATTGCTGAGAAACTTGAAGCTCGCGGTTATGCTGCAGCTGCGCTGAATGGCGATATGAATCAGCAGTTACGTGAACGCACAGTACAACGCTTAAAAGACGCAAAACTAGACATTGTTGTAGCTACCGATGTTGCGGCCCGCGGCCTCGATGTGGAACGTGTTGGCATGGTTATCAACTATGATATCCCTTATGACACCGAAGCTTATGTTCACCGTATTGGCCGAACCGGCCGTGCTGGACGTGACGGTAAAGCAATCCTCTTCGTTGCCCCACGCGAACGTCGCTTGCTGAAACAAATTGAACATGCAACCCGTCAGCCAATCAAACAGATGGATCTACCATCTCGCGACATGGTGCAAAACAAACGGCTTGAGTCTTTCCGCGAACAGATCAGCACTATCTTCAATGATGAAGATATGGGCACTTACCGCGAACTGATTGATCAATTAGCCGAAGAAACCAAGTTAGAAACACTGGATCTCGCCTCAGCGCTATTGTATATGGCACAAAAAGAGAAGCCTCTGATTCTGCCGCCTGAGCCTGAGCCTCGTCCACGTCGCGAACGCGATAACGACCGTGACAGTGATCGCGGTAACAAACGTGAACGCATTAACTACGCCGATCTTGATGTCTACCGCCTTGAAGTCGGCCGTAACGATGGCATACAGGTGAAAAACATTGTCGGTGCTATCGCTAATGAAGCCGATATTAATAGCCGTCATATCGGCGATATCCGTCTATTTGATGATTACAGTACGGTTCAGCTGCCAAAAGGCATGCCTAGCGAAGTACTACAGCAGCTGAAAGGCGTGTTTATTTGTCGTAAAAAGATCGATATCAGCCTCATGGAAGGTGAAATTGCGCGCCCTGCACCACGCAAACCCCGTGGCGATTTTAAAGGTAAAGGCCGTGGCGGAAATGACCGTGGCGCACCGCGCAAATCACGCCCTAAACGCGATAGCTAATCATAGCCATGACACGGATGCGCATGGCGCTTTACATTAGCAACCCATAGCGCATCAGTGACGCAGAAGAGAAACACAAAAAGAGAGCCACAGCTCTCTTTTTTTTGCTTTTGCAAACGGTAGCCACCCCTATTATGGGCATTATTGCAGCGTAATAGCGACATCAGCAAAGCCTTAAAGCCAAGCATTTCAGATAAAACAGCAGCACTGAAAATCTAAATAATGATTCAGTTGCAACGGTGCGCACCCCTCTGATAATCTCTAGCTTAAGAGTGCGCCTCAGCAAGTTAAACATAACCATAAGCCTGCTTCTGCATCACAACAACACTCTAAGCGAGACGTTTGTATTGACGTCATCGATATTAATAAGCTCAAGCTCGAGAGAGAAGCGGATAAAAATATCAGCATGAACAATCAGGGTAACGATGCTCCCCCCCTAACACTCAACATCATCACAGCCATAACCTAAAGGGCCAAAACATCAACCGAAACTGTCGACGCACATCTGCTAAGATAATCGTAATGATAGGATATTCATCATGAAACAGACCATTACTTTAGTTTTCGCTATGACCTTTCTGAGTGCGCCGTCCGCATTTGCGGATCAACATTCCTCAATTGAGATCACTTCAGAATATGTTGCCGGCTTTATTGCCGGCGCCAATCTAACTGACGGTGCAATCATCAAGAACATCAGCGCTGGCAATGAGAGTAATTTTATCAAACGCGCTTACCGAACTCGATTAGGAGAATACCATCCAAACACGCAAGCAACCTACTTTGCAGGCTTTTGTATTCCTGAGGGGGTAGACGACAAAACAGTAACCAATAAGGTCATTCAACAACTCAAAAACACCTCTAATTATTCCGCTAATACTCAACGGGATGTGATTGTTTACAACACCATCAAATCACTCTATCCCTGTACAGACTAAAGCACTCATGCCAATCCACGAAACGACATGTTACTTATGCTGATAATACAAACACTATTCAATAACAGTTCACAGAGTTCAGGAGTCATCAATGAGACGTAAAAGTAAGGTTGTAGGTGAAGTGTATACTGCACCCTGGGAAAAAGCTTTCGCGACTGTATTGACCCCTCTAGAGGAGTTTATCCATCGTCAGACAACCAGCGGTATTCTCTTGATGCTGTTTGCAGTTGTCGCACTGGCGATTGCCAACACACAACTAAATGATGTCTATCATCATATTTTGCAAATAAAATTCACCATCGGTATCGATAATTTTCAGCTATCCAAAACCCTACATCATTGGATCAATGATGGCTTAATGGCTCTATTTTTCTTGGTTGTTGGACTCGAACTAAAACGTGAGCTCTTAGTGGGAGAACTCGCCAACATTAAACAAGCATCATTACCCATCATTGCCGCCGTTGGCGGTATGATCATGCCGGCTCTGATTTATGCCGCTATCAATCCCACAGGTCACACCCTCCACGGCTGGGGCATTCCCATGGCCACCGATATCGCCTTTGCATTAGGCGCTCTAGCACTACTTGGTAATCGAGTACCTCAAAACCTACTCATGTTTCTGGTGGCATTGGCTATCGTCGATGACTTAGGCGCCGTGATCGTCATTGCGCTTTTTTATACTGAAACCATCAATATGTCAGCGCTAATCACTGCCGCCTTCCTCGTTCTGGCTTTAATATCCCTAAACTTAGGGGGTGTCAGACGCCTGCTACCCTACGCAGTGATTGGCATTATCCTCTGGATCGCGATGTTAAAAAGTGGCGTTCATGCAACACTAGCGGGCGTGTTACTGGCGTTTACCATTCCGATGAAGCCGAAGTATGATCCTAAGCGCTTCCTAGCCTTGGTGCGCGAAAGCGCAGATCATATTAAAAGCGTATTCGGTCAAAATGAAAACATTATTGTCAATGATGCATTAAGATCCCGTGTGCGCGCGCTGGGCGAAGGTGTTTATAAAGTACAGGCACCAGCACAAGTACTTGAACACAAACTGCACCTGCCATCCGCTTATCTCATCATTCCAATTTTTGCGCTGGCCAATGCTGGCGTGCCAATCAACTGGTCTGAGATTACTAATATCATTTCACACCCGGTCACGGTGGGTATAGGTGCTGGGCTGATATTTGGTAAGTTAATCGGTATCGCCGGCTTTACCTGGCTAGCCGTTAGATTTAACGTCAGCGCACTTCCCTCCGGCCTTAATTTCCATCACATTATTGGGGCGGCATTCATGGGCGGTATCGGCTTCACCATGTCGATATTCATCGCCGAGTTAGGCTTTGCCCAATACCCATCAGATCTACTGATGGCTAAAACCGGGATCCTGTTTGCCTCACTCATTTCAGGCTTAATCGGTTTTGCTTGGCTTTACTTTAAAGCCTCAAAGACAGATAACGGTTAAGATTATAAAGTACGATAAAAGAGAGCCTCATGGCTCTCTTTTTTATCACCACTCGACTAACTAAACACAGAACACCGCTAGATAACTGACACCGTGATCTATTCACCACAGAACAGCAGTCGTAAACGTCTACGAGAGTCTCTTGTACGAAGGTGTTCTGAGGGTTACGGCGGATGCTAAATCCCCGCTATCACTCCACTTAGCTTAGCGCACCTGCTTCAACCCCTAACGGGATCAACGGATCTCCAAGCTGTAGCCGCCCAGACCGCAAAATACGCGCACACAAGCCACCATAGCCAAGCATTGATGCAGCGCCACCCTTCCCTAAGGCCTGATCCATCCGTACACAGGGATGACATAGCGCGGTCGCCTCGAACACGGCCCCACCAATACTAAAGAGCTGATGCCGCAACGCATTCAGATTAATACCACTGATGACTAAATTACGCCGCAAACTGCTGGGATCTATCTGCTTGATACCGGTATAGATTTCGATCAAGTCGATAAATTCACTGGAAATCAACGTTACCTGACGTGCTGATCCAGGGGTTTTACAGCAACGATGATCGCCCTCAAGGCCTAAACCGGCCAACGCCTGCGCCGCATCAACAACCTGCATCGCCTGCTTACGCGCTGGCCGCAAACCGATCCACTCAAGCCTACCCGGCTTAAGATCTTGTGCATAACGAGCAAACAGTTGCTTTTGTGTCATCGCTTTAGAATATTCCATCACCCTGCTGATCAATCATCTGCTTAGCCTTACGAATCATCTCCGCTGCACAGCTATCGCTGGAAGGCAACA
This sequence comes from Amphritea sp. 1_MG-2023, assembly GCF_030547545.1. Lineage (GTDB taxonomy): Bacteria > Pseudomonadota > Gammaproteobacteria > Pseudomonadales > Balneatricaceae > Amphritea. The sequence goes on along the minus strand of NZ_JAUOQE010000002.1, from coordinate 260,840 downwards.
TATCCGCTCGAATAAACCGATGACTCTGCTCACCCTTACTGATCACGCCATTAATTCGATAGCCACCGTCTTCATGAATTGGCACTGGGCTAATGGTAAATCCTTGATAGTCCACAGAAGGCAACGCTTCTGGCTCTTTGGTCGCTGACTCGGCAGGGGCAAACAATGATTTAATCGAAGTAAATAAGCTCATAACAACTCCTAACAATAATGACAACCAGCATACCCGCAGATTAGAATTAAACGCAATCAGCAGGCACAAAAAAACCGCCCATCGGCGGTTTTTCTTAAACGCATAGCGTACAGGTAATAATCTCACCTAACGCTATACGAGCATCGCAGTGCGATTACTTCCAACCCGTCACTTCACGCAGACCATCAGCGATCTGAGCCAAAGAACGAACGGTTTTCACGCCAGCCGCTTCCAGTGCCGCAAACTTCTCATCTGCAGTACCTTTACCACCTGAAATGATCGCGCCCGCATGACCCATGCGCTTACCAGCAGGCGCAGTAACACCCGCGATGTAAGACACAACAGGCTTAGTCACGTTAGCTTTGATGTAAGCCGCCGCTTCTTCTTCAGCAGAACCACCGATCTCACCGATCATAACGATCGCTTCAGTCTGTGGATCATTCTGGAACAGCTCCAGAATATCGATAAAGTTAGAGCCTGGAATAGGGTCACCACCAATACCAACACAAGTAGACTGGCCGAAACCAGCGTCGGTAGTCTGCTTAACCGCTTCATACGTCAAGGTACCGGAACGTGACACGATTCCGACCTTACCCGGCAGATGAATATGGCCTGGCATGATACCAATCTTACACTCTCCTGGCGTGATTACACCGGGACAGTTTGGTCCGATCAGACGAACACCCAGATTGTCACAGACCACTTTACATTCCAGCATATCCATCACAGGGATGTGCTCAGTGATACAAACGATCAACTTGATACCGCCGTTAGCCGCTTCAAGGATAGAATCCTTACAGAAGGCAGCCGGTACGTAAATAACAGATGCATCAGCACCGGTCACTTCAACCGCTTCAGCAACAGTATTGAATACAGGCAGACCTAGGTGCTCAGTACCGCCTTTGCCCGGTGTAACACCACCGACCATTTGCGTACCGTAAGCAATCGCTTGTTCAGAGTGGAAGGTACCCTGACCACCAGTGAAACCCTGACAGATGACTTTGGTGTCTTTATTAATCAGAACGGACATTGTTATTTACCCTCCGCTGCTTTAACTGCTTGCTCAGCTGCATCAGTCAGACTGGTCGCGGCGATGATAGCCAAACCAGACTCAGACAGTAGCTTAGAGCCAAGTTCTGCATTGTTACCTTCCAGACGTACAACTACAGGTACTTCTACGCCTACTTCTTTCACTGCACCGATAATACCTTCTGCAATCAGATCGCAACGTACGATACCGCCGAAGATGTTAACCAGAACGGCTTTAACCTTAGAGTCTTCAAGAATAATCTTGAAGGCTTCGGTTACACGCTCTTTAGTCGCGCCGCCACCAACATCCAAGAAGTTTGCAGGGAAGCCGCCGTGTAGAGAAACGATATCCATCGTACCCATCGCCAGGCCTGCACCGTTAACCATGCAACCGATGCTGCCATCCAATGCGACATAGTTGAGTTCCCACTCAGCTGCACGCGCTTCACGCTCATCTTCCTGCGAAGGATCTTGCATAGCTTGCAGATCTTTATGACGGTAAACAGAGTTACCATCGATCGCTACTTTTGCATCCAAGCAGTGCAGATTGCCTTCGTCTGTAATAACCAACGGGTTAATTTCAAGCAGCGCAAGATCTTTCTCTTTGAACATCTTCGCTAGACCCAGGAAAATCTGGGTAAACTGCTTAACTTGAACGCCTTCTAAGCCCAGTTTAAATGCCAGCTCACGCGCCTGATATGGCTGTGCACCGGTGACTGGATCAATAGTAGCTTTAAGGATTTTCTCTGGCGTTTCTTCCGCAACCTTCTCGATCTCAACACCACCTTCAGTTGAGGCCATGAAGACGATACGACGAGAAGAACGGTCAACGACCGCACCCAGATACAGCTCATTAGCAATATCAGTACAGTCTTCAACCAGAATTTTAGAAACAGGCTGACCGTTAGCATCAGTCTGATATGTCACTAGGTTTTTGCCTAGCCAGTTGGCGGCGAATGCTTGAGCTTCAGCAGGAGAGTCAACCAGCTTTACGCCGCCTGCCTTACCACGGCCACCCGCGTGAACTTGAGTTTTAACAACCCATTTGTCACCGCCAATTTTTTCAGCCGCTGCTGCTGCAGCTTCCGGAGTATCTACCGCGATTCCTTTAGAAACCGGCAGACCATATTCGGCAAACAATTGTTTGCCCTGGTACTCATGAAGATTCATGCTCTAGTCCGTCGTCTTTTACACTTTTTAGGAACCTGCGAAAATAGGAGAATATCCCTCTTCGCAGCCCAACTGTTACAGATAAAGGATCATTTATCTGAAACAACAATCGGCCGGGAAACCCCGGCCGAAATTTAAATCAATTGTACAGCTATTATCGCTTTTTACGATTAGCCATATGGATAGCATGACCATCCACAGCCAAAGCTGCTTCATGGATCACTTCAGATACTGTTGGGTGCGCAAACACGGTCAACTGCAGATCTTCAGCCGTTGAACCGAATTCCAGCGCAATCGCCGCTTGAGCAATCAACTCAGACGCCATACCACCGACGATATGAACACCCAAAATACGATCAGTGGCTTCATCAGCAATCATCTTAACGAAACCATCAGTATCATCAGCCGCCATCGCACGACCAGACGCCGCAAATGGGAATTTACCCACTTTAATGGCAACGCCCGCCGCTTTAAGCTCTTGTTCAGTCTTACCCACCCAAGCCAGCTCAGGATGCGTATAGATGATGCTAGGAATAACATCGTAATTCATCTGCGCATGATGGCCGGCAATAATATCCGCCACCATAATACCTTCTTCAGACGCTTTATGAGCCAACATTGGGCCACGAACAGAGTCACCCACCGCATACACACCCGGCGCTTCAGTACGACACTGACCATCAACGAAGATAAAGCCACGCTCGTCCAGCTTAACACCGGAATCATCTGCTAGCAGACCTTTAGTCAGTGGACGACGGCCAACCGCAACGATTAGCTTATCAACGACTAGCTCTTTATCGCCTTCAGCATCGGTGTATTTAAGCGTAACTTCCTGACCATTGATCTCAGTACCGGTGCAACGTGCGCCCAGTTTGATATCCAAGTTCTGCTTCTTAAAGATTTTAGCCGCTTCTTTAGCAACGTCTTTATCAGCGACGCCCAAGAATTCGTCCATCGCTTCCAACACGGTAACTTCAGTCCCTAGACGCGCCCAAACAGAGCCCATTTCCAGACCGATAACACCAGCACCGATAACACCCAAACGCTTCGGTGTTTCATCGATATTCAATGCGCCTTCGTTATCCAGAATCAGACCTTCAGTCAGCGGTGCTGGCGGAATTTCTACCGGCACAGAACCAGAAGCGAGAATAACATTCTCAGCGGCATATACCGTTGCCGAACCATCAGCTGCAGTCACCTGAACCTGCTTATTCGCCAACAGCTTACCCATACCTTGAATCAGAGTAACACCGTTTGCCTTAAACAGACCGGCAACACCCATGGTCAAGTTGCTAACAATCTTATCCTTGCGAGCAACCATCTGCTTAACATCCATGCTGATATCGCCGGTTTGAATACCGTGAACATCCGCATGCTGAGTCTTATGAAACTGATGAGTAGACTCAAGTAACGCTTTCGATGGGATACAACCCACATTCAGACAAGTACCGCCCAACACTGGCGCACCTTTGTCATCAACCCATTTTTCAACACACGCGGTTTTGAGACCCAATTGTGCAGCACGAATAGCCGCAACATAACCACCAGGGCCGGCACCAATTACAATTACGTCAAATTTATCAGACATCTCTTTCCTACCTATCGATTCGTTCTATTAATGGGCTGAATTAAACTTCCAACAACATACGTGCTGGATCTTCCAGAAGGTCTTTAATAGTCACGAGGAATTGTACCGCTTCCTTGCCATCAATCATACGATGGTCGTAAGACAACGCTAGATACATCATCGGCAGAATTTCAACTTGCCCATTCACCGCCATTGGACGCTCTTGGATTTTATGCATACCCATAATCGCGGTTTGTGGTGGATTCAGGATAGGCGTTGACATCAGCGAGCCAAACACACCACCGTTGGTAATGGTAAAGGTACCGCCCTGCATATCATCCAGACCCAATTTACCGTCACGACCACGCTTACCGAAATCAGCAATCGTTGATTCAACATCGGCCAGTGTCATTGCATCAGTATCACGCAGAACAGGTACCATCAGACCACGCTCAGTCGATACGGCAACACCGATATCCTGATAACCATGATAAACCATGTCATTACCGTCGATAGAGGCGTTCACTGCAGGGAAACGCTTAAGCGCTTCAGTGGCTGCTTTTACAAAGAAAGACATAAAGCCTAAACGAGTACCGTTATGGGTTTTCTCGAATAGATCTTTGTACTGCTTACGCAGTTCCATGATCGGCTTCATGTTCACTTCGTTGTAGGTAGTCAGCATGGCCGCATTCTGCTGTGCATCAACCAGACGTTTAGCAATGGTGGCTCGCAGACGCGTCATAGGGACACGCTTCTCAACGCGCTCACCGCTAACGATGTTCAATGCCGCTGCATTATCGACTTTAACTGGTGCTGCAGGTGCCGCTGCCGGTTTATTTTTCATGAAGTTAACGACATCTTCCTTAGTGATACCGCCATTCTTACCGGTACCTGGAATCTGATTAACATCCAAGCCATTCTCTTCGATCAGCTTACGTGCAGCAGGACCCACTTTATCAGCATCAGTCGAACCTGATGCAGCAGGTGCAGCGGCTTCAGCCGGTGCAGAAGCCGCTGGCGCAGCAGACGCCGCCGCGCCCGCTTCAAAAATAGCCAGTACTTCTTCGCTCAGGACTGTATCGCCTTCACCTTTAATGATCTCTTTAATCACACCATCAGACGGGGCAACAACTTCCAGTACAACTTTATCCGTTTCAATATCAACGATCAGCTCATCGGTAGCACAAGCTTCACCTGGCTGTTTGTGCCAAGTCGCTACGGTACCGTCGGCTACGGATTCAGGGAAGGTCGGCGTTTTGATTTCGATTGACATGTCTTTTCCTTTCTCAGTGCTACATAACAGGCATTTTTATGCTGGCCTGTTAGCCATTGATTGCTTCATTAACCAGTTTTTCCTGCTGTTCAAGGTGTACAGAAATGTAACCTACAGCAGGTGCGGCAGCATGTGGACGACCCACACCTTCCATATGAATCTTGTCATTATGACGAGCTAGGGCGTGACGCATATGATGCTGCGAACAGTACCAAGCCCCCTGATTCATCGGTTCTTCCTGACACCAAACAACTGATTCAAGGTTTGTGTATTCTTTGATCGCGTCAAACATTTGATCTTCAGGGAACGGATACAGTTGCTCGATACGAATAATAGCAACATCATCTTTTTCTAACTCTGCACGGCGGTTATATAGATCGTAATAGACCTTACCACTACACAAAACTAGACGCTTAACCTTCTTAGGATCCAACGTATCAGTCTCGCCGATAACCGGATAGAAAGCCCCATCGGATAGCTCATCTAAGGTGGACACCGCTTGTTTATGACGCAACAAACTCTTCGGCGTCATCACCACTAACGGCTTACGCAACGGACGGACAATCTGACGCCGTAACAGATGGAACATCTGCGCCGGTGTCGTTGGCACACATACCTGAATATTATGCTCAGCACACAACTGCAGATAACGCTCTAGACGCGCTGAAGAGTGCTCTGGCCCTTGCCCTTCAAAGCCATGCGGTAACAACATGGTTAGCCCGCATAAGCGCGCCCACTTGTGCTCACCACTGGTAATAAACTGATCGATAACAACCTGTGCACCGTTGGCAAAGTCACCAAACTGAGCTTCCCAGATAACCAATGCATTCGGCATGGTGGTTGAGTAACCATACTCAAAGGCCAATACCGCTTCCTCAGAGAGGAAAGAGTCATGCAACGTTAATGCAGGCTGATCCGCAGCAATATTCTTCAACGGCTCATACACATCACCACTGCGCTGATCGTGTAACACTGCATGACGGTGTGAGAAGGTACCACGACCAACATCCTGACCGGTCAAACGGACAGGGAAACCTTCAGCAAGGATAGTCGCATAAGCTAAAGACTCAGCCATACCCCAGTTGAGCTGCATCGCACCAACCGCCATACGCTTACGGTCGTCATAGATTTTTTGCACCTGACGCTGCACCTGAAATCCTTCAGGCACTTCACAGATTTTACTACCCAATTCTTGTAGCAGCTTGTTATCGACACGCGTATCGCAATCGAATGACCATTGATGACCAAGATACGGCGCCCAGTCGACAAATAACTCCTGATTAGGCTCTAGCACCAACGAATGGGTAACATGCTTGCCCTCTTCAAGATCTTTACGGTAATCCTGTTCTAGCTGCTTACACTGCTCGGCAGAGATAACGCCTTCAGAAATCAGTTGCTGAGCATACAGCTCGCGAGTCGACTTCTGGACTTTAATCTGCTTATACATCAATGGCTGCGTGCCTGATGGCTCATCCGCTTCGTTATGCCCACGACGACGGTAGCAGACCAGATCAATAACCACGTCTTTCTTAAACTCAGTACGGTAATCAACCGCTAATTGAGTAACAAAACGTACCGCTTCAGGGTCATCACCATTAACATGGAAAATCGGCGCCTGAACCATTTTTGCAATATCGGTACAGTATTCAGACGAGCGTGAATCTTCTAGCTTATTGGTAGTGAAGCCAACCTGATTGTTCACCACTAGGTGAATGGTACCACCGGTTTTGTAAGCACGAGTCTGAGACATCTGGAATGTCTCCATGACCACACCCTGACCAGCAAACGCCTGATCACCATGAATGTTGACAGGTAACACTGTGGTACCGGCAGGATCTTCACGGCGGTCTTGACGGGCACGTACAGAGCCTTCGACAACCGGCGCAGAGATCTCTAGGTGAGAGGGGTTAAACGCCATCGCCAAGTGAACTTCACCACCACCCGTCATCACATTCGATGAGAAACCTTGGTGGTATTTCACATCACCCGATGTTTCTAGGGTTTTCTTACCTTCAAACTCGCCAAACAGTTCAGCGGGATTCTTACCGAAGATGTTCACCAGGGTATTCAAACGCCCACGGTGCGCCATACCGATGACGACCTCGCGCGCACCCTGTTTACCGGCACGCTGAATCAATGTATTCAGGGAAACAATCAGTGACTCGCCGCCTTCAAGGCCAAAACGCTTAGCTCCCGCAAAACGAGACCCCAGATATTTTTCCAGCCCTTCAGCCGCCGTTAGACGTTCAAGTACCATCATCTTTCTGTCGACATCGACAACCGGATGCGAGCGCACAGGCTCAAGGCGGGATTGAATCCAACGTTTTTCCTGAGTATCGACAATATGCATATACTCAGCACCTACGGTTGTACAGTAGGTTTTCTTAAGATCATCGAGGATCTCTTTCAGCGTGGCTTCTTCACTACCAAAAAACAGGGAACCTGTGTGGAAAGTGGTATCGAAATCAGCTGCTGACAACTCATGAAAACGCGGATCAAGATCCGGCACCGGCTCACGCTGACTCAGATTCAGAGGATCGATATCCGCTGCCTGATGTCCACGTACGCGATAAGCATTAATCATCCGTAACACACGGATCTGCTTTTTCTCATGCTCAGAGCTGCCACCACTACCACCCGCAGGGGCAGCGTGTCGCTGATTCTTAGCCAAATAAAGGAAATGATCCTGTACCGTAGAATGTGGAACATCCTGGGTCAGGTTGTCGCCGACTTTGGGTAGTCGGTCAAATTCTTCACGCCATTCCTGAGGAATCGCGTTGGGGTCCATCAGATAGGATTCATATAGCTGCTCAATGTAAGATAGGTTGCCACCGTATAGATGGGCATTCTTCCACATCAGCTCCATTATGCCTTCTTGCATTCTTGATCACCCTGGCTCAGGGGGGTATATCGAAGTACAGGATGCACCACGTCCTGCCCAACTAGCCTGTTCTGGCCGTCCCCTGCTTAGTTACCGTTTATTATATCTCACGTCTATGCCCTGTTAGAGGTACAGTGCATACGGGACGTGATTCTACGCTTTTTAATGCTTAGTTCCTATATCAATGCAGAGGGAATTCTAAAAAGTTTCCATACAAACAGATATAAGCCTTTTGACTAGTACCCATCACACGCAAAAAAAAGCGGCTCCCAGTGGGAGCCGCCTTATTTGCAATCAGGTCGCCTGTGCAAGCAACATGTTGCGGATCTTACCAATGGCCTTAGTCGGGTTGAGCCCCTTAGGGCAAACCGCGACGCAGTTCATGATGCCATGGCAACGGAACACACTAAAGGGATCATCCAGATCGGTTAGTCGCTCCGCAGTCGCCGTATCACGACTATCAGCCAAGAACCGGTATGCCTGAAGCAAACCCGATGGGCCGATAAACTTATCAGGATTCCACCAGAAAGATGGGCACGCAGTCGAACAGCAAGCACAGAGAATACACTCATACAAACCATCTAACTCAGCACGCTCTTCTGGCGATTGCAACCGCTCAATAGCCGGCGGCGGCGTATCATTGATCAAGAACGGCTTGATCTTTTCGTACTGCGTATAAAACTGAGTCATATCAACCACTAGATCACGAATGACCGGCAGACCGGGCAATGGACGTAATACTAGTTTATCACTCTCAACAACTTCAGATAATGGTGTAATACATGCCAGGCCATTCAGCCCGTTCATGTTCATACCATCAGAGCCACACACACCTTCACGGCATGAACGACGATATCCTAATGTTGGATCTTTATCTTTCAACAGCTGTAATAGATCCAAAACCATGATGTCTTTACCACCCGGGATATCAATATGGATATCCTGCATGTAAGGCGCATCATCGATTTCAGGATTATAGCGATATACACTTACCAGCATCGTAACAACCCCTTAGTAAGTTCGAACTTTTGGTGGGAATGCATCAACCGTCTTCGGAGCAAAGTTAACATCACGCTTAGTGATCTCTTTGGTCTTCGGATCAAACATTGAGTGGCACAACCAGTTAACATCATCACGTTCAGTGTAATCATTACGGGCATGAGCACCGCGACTTTCCGTCCGTGTGAGTGCTGCGATAGCCGTTGCTTCTGCAACTTCCATCAGGTTTTCCAACTCAAGCGCTTCGATGCGTGCAGTATTGAAAGACTTAGACTTATCTTCAAGATGTAGGTTTTCCACACGCTTGCGGAGCTCCTTCAACATCTCAAGTCCTTTCTCCATGCTTTCGCCTTCACGGAATACACCGAAGTACAACTGCATGGTTTTCTGAAGATCCGCACGAACCTCAGAAACACGCTCACCACCGGTCGAATTATTCAAACGATTCAGACGCGCCATCGCTTGTTCAATATCCGCTTCAGTTGCATCATCAACAGCATAGCCTTCAGCCATCTGCTTCTCAATCTGAATACCCGCAGCACGACCGAATACAACCAAGTCAAGCAGAGAGTTACCACCTAAGCGGTTTGCACCGTGTACTGATACGCAAGCCACTTCACCACAGGCGAACAGACCATCAATAATCTGATCGTTACCTTCCGCATCGCGACCGATCGCTTGACCACCAACATTGGTAGCTACGCCACCCATCTGATAGTGACACGTTGGCACAACTGGCACCGGTTCTTTCACCGGATCAGCATGCGCAAAAGTCTTAGATAGCTCACAGATACCCGGCAAACGAGATTGCAAGACTTCCTCACCCAAATGATCCAACTTCAGGAATACATGATCGCCATTCTCACCACAACCACGGCCTGCCAGAATCTCAAGCACCATAGAGCGGGCAACAACGTCACGACCAGCAAGGTCTTTCGCGTTAGGCGCATAACGCTCCATAAAGCGCTCGCCGTCTTTATTGACGAGATAACCACCTTCACCACGACAACCTTCTGTGACCAATACGCCCGCACCGGCAATACCGGTTGGGTGGAACTGCCACATTTCCATATCTTGTGCTGGCACACCTGCACGCAGAGACATACCCATACCGTCACCGGTATTGATTAAAGCATTGGTTGTCGACTGGAAGATACGTCCAGCACCACCGGTCGCCAATACAGTCGCTTTCGCCTTAACGTAAACCGTTTCACCGGTTTCGATACAAATAGCGATAGCACCAACAACGGCACCGTCTTTATTTTTCACCAGGTCAACCGCATACCATTCATTCATGAAGGTTGTGCCGGCTTTAATATTGGCTTGATACAGCGTGTGCAATAATGCGTGACCGGTACGGTCAGCCGCAGCACAAGTTCGGGCAGCCTGACCACCCTCACCGAAGTTCTTAGACTGCCCACCAAATGGGCGCTGATAAATACGCCCCTCTTCAGTACGGGAGAACGGCAGACCCATATGGTCCAGTTCAAATACCGCCTGAGGGCCAACAGAACACATATACTCGATAGCGTCTTGGTCACCGATATAGTCGGATCCTTTAACGGTATCGTACATGTGCCAGCGCCAATCATCATTTGGATCAACACTCGCAATCGCACAGGTAATACCACCCTGCGCCGATACGGTATGTGAACGGGTTGGAAATACTTTAGTAATACATGCGGTATTGAGGCCACCTTGGGCTAATTGCAGGGCGGCACGCATACCAGCGCCACCACCACCAATGACAATACCATCAAAAGTCAGCGTACGTAACTTGCTGCTCATCTTACACTCCCCACAGAATCTGAATGCCCCAAGCGACGTATACAAACATCAAAAGTCCACATGCGGACTGGAACAAGAAGCGAAAACCCGTTGGCTTAATATAGTCAGTCGAAATCGACCACATACCGATCCAAGCGTGAGCCGCCATCGATAGAATTGCCAACAGCGTAAAGATACGCATTGGTGAACATCCGAATAATTGACTCCACTGCTGATAATCCAAATTCGGATTAAACAACATATAGCCCATCATAAAGACTGTGAATGCAAGCAACACAACCGCTGTAACACGCTGAAACATCCAGTCGTAGAGTCCACTGCGGCCAAAACTTGTAATTGAAGTTACCATATCCATACTCCTGCTAGCAGAATAGAAACAGCAGAGATTGCCAAAGTTGCCTTAGCAGCAATTCCCGCACTGTCTAACTCTTCCCAATAACCAAAATCCATAACCAGATGTTTGATACCGGCAAAGAAGTGATACAGCAACGCTGAAACCAATCCCCATGCAATCAACTTCGCAAAAAAACTCTCCGTCAACATCTCAGCAGCTTCATTGAAACCTTGCTCAGACTCAAGAGACATTCCTAGCACATACAACATAAAGAAGGCGCCGAAAAATAACGCCAACCCCGTCGCACGGTGCAGTATGGAAGTGATAGCCGGAAGTGGCTGTTTAATAGTTCGTAGATCTAAGTTTACGGGTCTTTTATCGTTCACGGCTCTTGTTCACACTTATGTTAAGCCCAATTGCAGGGCCAGGTTGTTAAAGGTAGTGTACAAAGACAAAGATAAGTACCTCGGTCCAGCGCTTACATCTCATCCCGAAATGAGTTATGTAAGCTGGATACGGAGTATACCAGCAAATTGCCGCAATACAATTAATCACCCCCCAATCTACACCTATTGTCTAGTGTTTTTCTGCCAACAAAGGCTACCAAAACAACCTACAACCAAATGATTATTCAGCTAATTTAATTTTCCTGATAAGACATTAAGATCAAGGCTTAACGCCTTGCTGCAATGCAATAAAAGCAGCCGTAATTAAATTGACAAACGCATTCAACTCACTATAGTGTCAGGGTCCTGTTACGAGCTAAACCCTTTAGACTGTGACTGATAATTTAGGGCCGTGCGCCCACAGGATTAACTGCAAGCCCTGCTGTGGCGACAAAACACCCTACTACAATTTATAAAGTCATTCAGATTAAACAGAAATGATAGGAGCCTATAATGGCTGACAAAAAAGCACGCTTAACAGTCGACGGCATCGACGAGGTTTTCGAATTACCGGTCTATACCGGCACAATGGGACCTGATGTTATCGATGTACGCGCCCTGACTGGTAAAGGCCTATTCACTTACGATCCAGGCTTTGTTTCTACTGCGGCTTGTGATTCCGCTATTACCTATATCGATGGCGGACAAGGCGTTCTATTGCACGGTGGCTACCCGATTGAGCAACTGGCAGAAAACTCTGATTACCTCGAAGTATGTTACCTACTGCTGAATGGAGAACTACCGACTCCCGAGCAAAAGCAAACCTTCGTTGATACCGTCAAGAACCACACCATGGTTCACGAGCAGATGCTCCACTTTTTCAACGGTTTCCGCCGTGACGCTCACCCAATGGCAATTATGGTCGGCGTCGTTGGCGCGCTATCTGCTTTCTATCACGATTCATTGGATATCGATGACGCACATCATCGAGAAGTCTGCGCTTACCGCCTGATCGCCAAAATGCCAACCATTGCGGCCATGTGCTACAAATACAGCATCGGTCAGCCATTCCAGTACCCACGTAATGATCTGGATTATGCCGACAACTTCTTGCAGATGATGTTTGGCAACCCATGTTCTGACTATGTAACCAATCCAATCCTTGCAAAAGCGATGGATAAAATATTCCTGTTACATGCCGACCATGAACAAAACGCCTCAACGTCTACAGTACGCTTAGCAGGCTCTTCTGGCGCCAACCCATTCGCTTGTATCGCATCAGGTATCGCGGCCCTTTGGGGTCCCGCTCACGGCGGCGCTAACGAAGCCGTTCTGACCATGCTGAGTGAAATTGGCGATGAATCCAATATCGAAGAATTCATTCAGCGCGCCAAAGACCCTGAAGACTCTTTCCGCCTAATGGGCTTCGGTCACCGCGTTTATCGTAACTTTGACCCACGCGCTAAAGTGATGAAGCAAACCTGCGATGAAGTCTTAGCTGAACTGGGTATCGAAAACGACCCATTGCTTAAAATCGCTAAACGCCTTGAACAGATTGCATTGGAAGATCAATACTTTGTGGATCGTAAACTCTATCCAAACGTTGATTTCTATTCCGGTATCATCCTCAAAGCGGTAGGCATCCCAACCAATATGTTCACCGTTATCTTCGCGCTCTCACGTACTATCGGCTGGATTTCCCATTGGAGCGAATTCCACAGTAGCCCGAACAAAATCGGTCGCCCACGTCAATTGTACACCGGCCCCGTAAAACGCGATTACCCAAACAAGTAATCTATTCAATCAACAAAGCCGCTAATCAATAGCGGCTTTTTATATCCTGCATCACTCACCCTCAACCACCCAGACCTTCTTGCCCAATCACGCTTCGACAATACTCTTATCTTCTCCAACTCGAGGATAGCATCGACAAACCTCAGCCTCACTAACAGCCTTCTACCTAAGCCCACACCTATACCCTCACCTCAGCACTGCCTTCAACACTATTCCAAGACCTATTCTACACCCCCACTCTAAGCTCCCATTAAAGCACTTATTTAAGCTATCATTCAGACGCAAAAAAACCAGGCAAGCCTGGCTTTTAACATCAGCCTGCTCCCACAGACCTTAATGTCATACTGCGTATATTAGTCCGCTGAAATGGACTCTATCTTATGAATCGATAGATCAGCTCCATTATACTCATCCTCTTCATCGAGACGCAGCCCCATCACCAGCTTCAAGCCGCCATAGACGACACCACCGCCAATCAACGCAACGACTACACCCATACCGGTACCGACAATCTGTGTCAGCAAACTTACACCACCTAAGCCGCCCAGAGAGCTTGAACCAAAGATACCCGCAGCAATCCCTCCCCAAGCACCACACAACCCATGTAATGGCCACACACCCAGCACATCATCAATTTTCCAACGATTCTGCACAACGGTAAACATCCAGACGAACAGCCCTCCCGCTACCGCACCGATCATCAGCGCACCAATAGGATGAACAATATCTGAGCCCGCACAAATCGCCACCAATCCAGCCAATGGACCATTATGAATAAAGCCCGGATCATTCTTACCTAACAAAAGCGACACAATAATACCGCCAACCATCGCCATCAAACTGTTCACTGCCACAAGCCCTGAAATTCCGTCCAATGTTTGTGCCGACATCACATTAAAACCAAACCAGCCGATACATAGAATCCACGCCCCAAGCGCCAAAAACGGAATATTCGATGGTGGAAAAGCCATTAATTTGCCAGCGCGATAACGCCCCTTGCGAATTCCCAACAGCATGATCGCCACCAAGCCTAACCAGCCACCCACACCATGCACCACAACCGAGCCAGCAAAATCATGAAAAGCCGCACCAAAGCTAGCCGCCAGCCAATCCTGCACACCATAATTGCCGTTCCAGATAATGCCTTCAAAAAACGGATAAACAAACGCCACTAGCAACGATGAAGCAATTAAAAAAGGCCAAAACCGAGCGCGCTCAGCAATACCTCCCGACACGATCGCCGGAATAGCGGCGGCGAAGGTCAACAAAAAGAAAAACTTGACGAGCTCATAGCCATTTCCCTGAGATAACGTCTCTGCATCTTGAAAGAACGTCACATCGTAAGCGACCCAATAACCGATAAAAAAATAAGCGACTGCAGAGAAACCAAAGTCCGTCATGATTTTCACCAACGCGTTCACTTGGTTTTTTTGACGCACCGTCCCCACCTCAAGAAAGGCAAAGCCGGCATGCATGGCAAACACCATGATCGCGCCCATTAAAATAAACAACGTATTGGAACTTTGCATCAGCGTTTCTACAGCGCTATTTACGTTCTCCACGGCGATCTCCCGATCATATTTTGCACCTATTTAGTGCTATATTGATTAAATAGCATTAAATCAGGGCGTTTTGTTTTATTAGAATATTTCGAATGCTGACAGAGCCCTCCATAGACACTGAATATCTCTACAGATAACCTCAAATAGTCAAAATCGCTCCGAAAACAGGCATAAAAATAAGCAAAGAGCGCGCCAGCCCAACAATCGCACCATAAAAAAGCATAATTTTGCCCAAAAAAAACCACCTTTCGGTGGCTTTTCTCTACAGTATCACTGCAATAATGATCTTGCTGATCATTCAGCTTCAGGCTTGCTGATCTCAAAGCACTGATGAATTTTGCTATTGCGCTTAAAATCAAGATCGATCGTCTTGCGAGTAATATCAACGACCTGATAGCTCTCAGACAACGCCACATCAATTTTGAAACGACGATAGTTATTTGAGAAAATCAGTTTACCGCCTGGACGTAACAGCCCCATGGCTAGCTTGATCAAATCGGCATGATCACGCTGAACATCAAACACATCATGCATACGCTTTGAATTAGAGAAAGTAGGCGGATCCATAAAGATCAAATCATAGCTCTCACCCTTTTGCGCCCGCAACCATTTGACACAATCCTCCTGTAAAAAGTGATTACGCGCTTCGGCAAAGCCATTCAGGGCGAAATTTTTCTTCGCCCAGTTCATATAAGTAGCTGACATGTCGATACTGGTGGTCGACCGTGCTCCCCCTTTGGCAGCATGCAGTGAGGCTGTGCCGGTATAACTGAATAGATTAAGAAAATCTTTGCCTTTAGCCTCTTGCTGAATCTGCAAGCGAATCGGCCGATGATCCAAAAACAAACCCGTATCGAGATAATCATCGAGATTAACCAAAATATGACACCCACCTTCGGTGATATCAATGAAGCGTTCGGTTTGATCCTGCTTCTCATATTGATTAGTCCCCTGCTGCTTACGACGCTGCTTGAGAACAATATGCTCCGCTGGAATATTCAGCACCGTTGGCAACACCGCAACAATCTCTTGCAAACGCGCAAAAGCCTTCACCACATCAACACTCTTTGGCGCCTGATATTCCTGCACATGCACCCAGTCATTATAGATATCAATGGCGGCGGCGTACTCAGGAAGATCCGCATCATAGAGGCGATAACAACTAATATCCTGACGCTTAGCCCATTTACTTAACTGCTTTAGATTTTTCGTCAGGCGATTGGCCAACATCTGTGCGCCATCACTGAGTACAACGGGCACCTCACTATCGACATTTGAGGTGGTATCAACCTCAGGCGTTGGTTTTTCTGCTACTGCTGACGGACTAACTGGGGTAAGCTCTTTCTCCTGACGCTGACGAATATTAAAAATTTGTAGTTGACTCGGAATAGCACCGTTATACAACTTATAGGTCTTATCAGATGCTAACTTCATCATCTTACAAAGCTCAGGATTACCGGTAAACACCGCCGCCTGCCATCCGGCAAACTCAGCTTTTAGGCGTTCGCCTAAGTGCTGATAAAGGAAAAACAGGGTTGGCTCATCACCAAGGCGCTCACCATAGGGCGGATTCGTTAATACCAAACCTGCCGTATCAATAGCCGGATGTGACAACCTTGATAGCTCTCGACGTTCCAGATGAATGAGTTTATCGACACCCGCACGACGCGCATTATCTTGTGCAATCCCGAGCACTTTAGCATCCGCATCAAATCCTTCAAAACGACTACTCACCCGCTTGAGACCGGCTTCACGTCGCTCCCTCGCCTCTGCCAACAGCCCTTGCCAAAGCACATTGTTATGCTGTGTCCAGTAAACAAAGCCATAATCACGACGCAATAAACCCGGCGCAATATCTGCCGCCATCAACACGCCCTCGATCAGCAGCGTGCCTGAGCCACACATAGGGTCCAACAGCGCCTGCCCTGCAGCCGCTTTTTCTGGCCAACCGCAACGGTACAACAGCGCCGCAGCGAGGTTTTCTTTCATCGGCGCAGCCCCCGACTGCAACCGATAACCACGACGATGCAAACTATCACCGGAGATATCCAGGGCGATCGTTGCTTCCCCCCGCTGAAGGTGCACATTCACCCGCAAATCCGGCTTCTGCCGTTCCACCGACGGGCGTCGCCCAGTTTCATCACGAATTTGATCGACAATCGCATCCTTAACTTTTTGCGCGCCAAAACGACTATGATTAATGCCCTCTGATTGACCAGTGAAATCAATAATCAGCGTGCCTTCTGGGCGCATATGCTCGAGCCACTTAACCTCCTGAACCCCGCGATAAAGAGCCTCAGCGTTCTCAGCAGGGCAGCGATGCAGTTCAAGCAGTACTCGGTTAGCCACGCGTGACCATAAGCAGGCGCGATAAGCGGCTTCTAAGCCACCAGAAAAATACACACCGGCCAATGTTTGCTTTGGCGTTTCAACATTCAGGGCCTTAAGTTCATCAAACAGAACAGGCTCCAGCCCTTTCGGGCAGGTAGCAAAGAATTTCATACTCGGGAGATACCTCATCTAAGAACAGGCATATTAACGGCAAACGCTTTTAAGACCAATGACTAAGCCTATAAATTCAAAGAATTCCGCAATAAAATGAATTTTTTTCAATTAGCATCGCTTGTTTTACACCCCCGACGCAAGCCGTTGAAGTCAGTCTCTTTTTGCATGTGCGTCTATGATATTTTAATTAAAATTCAATTCTTGATACTTTTTTTTAATTACACACAGGAAACCATTTCGGCCATTGTGAATCTCAGTAGTTAACACCAACAACAGGAGCAATATGTCATCATCATTCAGGTTTCTGGCATTAACCTAAATCGCAAGAAAGCGCCGCCTCAGTCGGCCCTTACCTTGAAGGTTATTACTGTTACCTGCCCGAAAATATTAAGCAATATATAGAGGCATCTATACATGAAGAGACAAAAACGTGATCGTTCTTCCGTACTTTTCAACCGCGGCTTTACTGCCGGACTCGTGGGGAAATCGAAAGATGAGTGTCCCGTTTCACTGGGCGACCTCAGAAATCACTGGTTAAGTGGTTGGCGTGAGGGCCGTGAAGCCCATTGGGATGGTCAGTCGGGTGTCTCGGCTATACATATTAATCCATCGTTACATTGAGCCTAACTAGGACACATTAACGAAATTGACATAAATCCAAGGCCAAATTTACTATAAATAAAGAAAGGCTCTGCACGAGCCTTTCTTCTATTAACCCTTTTTACCGCTAACTGATCGCCTATCGTTGACTCATCGACACACCGACAACGGTGATTCGTCAAGCGCCAGAATCATTACCACGAGTCAGTTTTATAAAGTAACACCGTCCAGTTCGGCAATGGCGCGCACCGATTCCGCTATTAATTCTGGCCCCCGATAAATAAATCCACTGTATACCTGTACCAGCGAAGCGCCCGCCTCTATCTTCTCTGCGGCATCAAAACCATGGGTAATACCGCCAACACCGATTATAGGCAGTGCACCACCTAGCTCTCGTGACAAAATGCGAATCGCCTTAGTCGACGCATTACGCACCGGCACACCACTTAATCCACCCGCTTCTTGAGCCAACGGTGAACCTTCAACGCCAGCACGCGATAGCGTGGTATTCGTAGCAATCACGCCATCCATCTCATAAGATTTGAGGGCAGCAGCCACCAATGCAAACTCATCTTCACTCATATCCGGTGCAATTTTTACGGCGACGGGTACATACTTACCATGTAACAGTGCTAACCGAGCTTGTTCGGTTTTAAGCGCGGCTAATAGCTCATTCAAGGATTCACCAAACTGTAACGATCGCAATCCAGGCGTATTCGGTGAGGACACATTCACTGTAATATAGGTCGCTTTATCGTAGACTTTACGCATACAAATAAGGTAATCATCGGTTGCCTTTTCTACTGGCGTATCGAAATTCTTGCCAATATTAATACCCAAGACACCGCTATAACGACTCTTCTCAATATTTTTTAGCAGCGCATCAACGCCCTGATTATTAAATCCCATACGATTGATGATCGCTTGATGCTCCGGTATGCGAAACAAGCGCGGCTTAGGATTACCCGGTTGAGGCCTTGGCGTCACCGTGCCAACCTCTACAAAACCGAATCCAAGCGCCGCCATACCATCGATCGCAATACCATTTTTATCTAGCCCCGCGGCCAAGCCAACAGGATTCGGGAACTGAATACCCATCACTTCAACCGGCTGGCTGAGCGCTTTGACACGAAAAAGAGAATTCAATCCGACACTGGCCATCAGATTAAGACCGCTCAAAGACAGATCATGGGCCGTTTCAGGGTCGAGCTTAAACATCAGAGATCGGGCAGCTTGATAGAGCATGGCATTCCACAAGTCAATTTAAAGTGCGGGCATTATATGCAATGTCACCGGCACTGTAAAAAATCAAAGCCGTTCGATAGCACTGAATTTTCCCGTTTCGGTAAAAGAAATGCGAAAACTTCCCTGAATTCCATTGTGTAACAGGTAGGGTTGTAGCAACGAAGACGGAAACCGAACTCGCCGTCCATCACGGCTTCTCGCCACCACATCTTTGACATCTTGACGATAATGGGCGAGGTACTGTTCGGTCGTTAAACTGATATCAACGATTATAGACTGCATAGACTCAATGTTAAATTTTGGACTTAACGGTCCATTGATTGAAATTCATCACGACTGGATGGTCTTTATCTGTTGCCACTATCTACTATCAAACACGCATAATAAGCCGCTGTAGGCTACTGAACGTGCAGCGATCACCGCTAACCTACGAGGCCATTCAATCGATTACTCAAGATTCTGATCATAGCAAAAACAATAGTTTATAATACCTCAAAAGATATCTTTTACGTCTATTTTTCAGTTATGCTATAGCGCGTTAAAAAAGCGGGACTGAATCCAGCAACAGGCCGCTGCAACCCGTCACATGCCCCTTGGAGCCGGCTAGAGAACCGGAGATAAGCCAACTATGTCGCACTTGTTTCGTTACACACGTTTCCTTTTAGTTGCTCTCATCGCTTGTGTGTCTTTCTCGGTTCATGCTCAACTCAATGTCTACCCTGATAGATTCGCTATTACAGAAGGGGAAACCATTCTACTGACGGTTGAAGTGGATCAGCGTACCAGCAGTCGGCCTGATTTTTCTCCACTCACACAGGATTTCCATTTTCTTGGCAGCAAGCAAATGACCGTCTCCAGCTACGCCAATGGTGAAAACCAAAACACCACCCGCTGGACAATACTCCTACGTCCCCGCCATGCCGGTGATTTACATATTCCTGCACTACACCTGAACAACGATTCGAGCCCCCCTATACTGATTAGCGTCGAAGGCATCCGTGGGGCGGCAGCACTGATAAGCTATGATGATTATTTAGAGAGCTCAGTCGATAGCAACGAGGTCTATCAAAACAGTCAATTACGCTATAGCACCCGCTTATTTCACCTGAACGACCTACCTCCGATGGCAACATTGTCTGAACCGGTGATTGCTGACGCTCGAGTCATTCGCCTCGGTGAAAGACAGCACTATTCTCGTCAGATGAAGGGTCAGACCTATCAGGTGACGGAACAAAGCTATGCCATTTTCCCTAACAAGGCGGGACAACTGACGATTCCCAGCGCTATCTTTAGTGCCGGCCCAGGTACTACAGAACTAAATACCAGTGCGGTCAATATCGATGTCTTTCCTCCGATAACACAGCAAACACGTGGCTACTGGCTGCCAGCCGCTCAATTAACGCTCGAAGAGCTAAGTAGCGGTGCCGAAAATACCCTAACACTGGGGGAAAGCCAAAAGCGAACATTTAAGATCCGTGCGCAAGGGCTACTCGCGGATCAGTTACCCGCGATTATGCCTTTGAGAAACGAATTGGCACAGATTCGCGTCGACGATATCAAGCTAGAACAAAACGTCACGCCCGCAGGCATTGTCAGTAGTCGAACGGAAACAGTGATCATTACGCCGACGGAGCGAGGAGAGGTCACGCTGCCCGAGATTACGATTCCTTGGTGGAATATCCAACAAGACAACAGCTCAACCGCTCGTTTGCCAGAAATAATCCTCAATATCAAACCTGCGGCTCCATCGCCCCCCGAGGTGACGAGCCGCGAGCCTGTTAATGACAGTGTCAGCCAAACAGCCAAGCCGATCGACGCGGATCAAGAACAAAAAGCACGGCTATTGATTGGCCTACTAGCGGCTATCGCGATTATTTCGTCATTGGGGTGGCTATACAGTCACTCATCACAGCGGCGCAAAAAATTTGATATCGGCGCGCCTGAGCAACCCTCTGCCATGCCATCAAAGCAAAAAACTCAGCCCTCACAGACACAGGTTCTCCAGGACGCCAATCGAGATAAACTGAATAAAATGCTCGCCGCTGAACAGACCGCCTTTAATCTAGCGATTAAAGCCTGTTACAACGATCAGCCTCTGGAAGCTCGACTGTTGATACTCGACTGGGCCAGACTCTTCTGGCCCCATAATCGCTTCGAGGACAGCCTTGATCTAAGCGACTTGAAAAAAAGCAAAACCCTCGAACTCTTACTCATCGATATGGAAAGCTATATCAGTGGCTCAGAATCGGGACAATGGTCTGGCGATCTGCTCGCGAAAGCACTTGAACATATCAGATCATAACTGGGCTAAACCGAGCTGTAAGGCTAAGGAAGGTGCGAATAAGTCTGTTATGTTCTCTGCGTTAACATTTTTCGACATACAACCAGCATGCCTGTAACTGTTGCCTTGATCTCCAGCTTCTCTGTAAGCCAGAGGCGTCATTGACTTATTCGCACCTTCCCTAAGCATTTATTTAAGCACTTGCTTTAAAGCAGCCGCTAATTCAGGATAGATAAACTGGTAATCGGCATCTAATAATCGCTTAGGATAAACACGTTGTCCCTTAAGGAGCAGATCGCTGCCCTCTCCTAGCATCAGCTTCAAGACGCCAGCGGGCAGTCGAAACCAAGCCGGTCGACAAAGGGTTTTCGCTAACGTTCGACTGAACTGCTCATTGGTCACCGCCTCAGGGGCCGTGAGATTATAAGCACCACAATACTGAGACTGAGTTAACATCAGGCAGATAATTTCAATGTCATCATTAATATGAATCCATGACATCCATTGATCGCCACCCGCGATAGGCCCGCCCAGTCCCAATCGAAAAGCCAGCAACATTTTGGCTAAAGCGCCACCCTGCCCTAACACGATACCGGTTCGTAGCAAGCAAACCCTCACTCCCATCGTTTGTGCCTTGAGCGCCTCAGACTCCCAACGCTGACATAGATCATGAGTAAAGTCGTTCAGCGTATCACTGCGCTCGTCCAACTGAAGGTCATCGCTGCGACAGCCATAATAGCCAATTGCCGAACCGCTGATAAACACCTCCGGCTTACTGACTAAGCGCGTCATTAGCGCGATCAACTGAGCGGTTATCGTAAGACGACTCTCGACTAACAGCTGTTTACGTGACTCACTCCAACGCTGATCGGCAATCCCCGCACCGGCTAGATTAATAATCGCATCGATTGGCTCATCGCTATTAATCTGATCGGTATGCGTTATAACCGCCACCGTAGCGGCGAATTTTTTCCGCGCATGCGCTGCAGAACGCGTCATGACGATCAACTCATGTCCATCTTTTAGTAAGCGCGCCACAAGATGCCCACCGATAAAGCCGGTGGCACCCGTGATAAGAACCTTCATACAGATCTCCTTTAAAGGCATTGCAATCAAAGCTTTCAGCCTCTATAACCATAGACCAGTGATAACTTAACAGGAAAATTTATGTTCACCGGTATCGTTCAGGGCACCGCCTCGGTTGTGGCGACAACCATTAAAAATAATTTTATGCAGCTCACGCTGGCGTTTCCTCAAACCCATTGTGACAATCTGCAAACCGGCGCCAGCATCGCCATCAACGGCACCTGCTTAACCATTACGGCATTCAAGCAGAATCAGATCCAATTTGATCTCATTATGGAAACACTCAGAGTCACCAATCTCGGAAAACTTAAACCCGGCGATCGAGTCAATTTCGAGCGCGCCGCACGTATCGGTGAAGAGATCGGCGGACACCTGATGTCAGGCCATATCCATGCGCAGGTCACCATCAGTCAAATCGAGCAGCCTGCAGATAACCGTATCATCTGGTTTGACACGACACCGGATATCATCAAATATATCTTACCGAAGGGTTTTGTCGCGCTGAATGGCTGCAGCCTTACCATCGGCGAAGTGGTTGCTAATCGTTTTAATATTTATCTCATCCCCGAAACCCTATCAGTCACACTGTTTGGTCAAGCCGCGGTGGGAGATCACATCAACCTCGAAATCGATAGTCAGACGCAAGCGATTATTGATACGGTTGAGCGCTACATGCAACACAACCGTTAATCCGCTTGTAGCCCGTTGCGCCATAAATCTGGCCAACCCTCAGCCCAGCAACAATGATGAGTATACCCGGGCACCACCCTAACCTCAGCATCATGGTGCTCACTCCGTTTGCTGAGCACTGCCCGAATCAAGCTTGGCGGTATATTTTTATCATTCTCGCCAAGCAAATGAAACTGCCTAGTCACTCGGATCTCGTCAATAAAGTCGGCGGGATTGAGAGAATCAGTTAACGGTGTTATTCGATGCCAATCGCTCCAAGCTTGATGATCTAGGTTGCCTGCCACAGTCACTAAAAAATGAATATCATCGCGTCGCGCAGCGAGCAAGGTCGCGATGCTTGCTCCACCGGAATAGCCAACCAAATTAATCCAGTCGGCCTGAAAGCGCTCCTTCAATAGGGTGACGGCTTGATCCATCGAGATGATTATCTCATTTGAAAATCGGCTGCCTAACCAATGTGCCGGTCGGCAATCCCCATCAACATCTAATGTATACTGACAAGGACGCCCCAAGTAGAGCGCATTTCCTTCTGGCTGATTGATTGCCATCTGCAAAACGAGTGTCGTTATCGGCGTCGGATCAGATGACGGTAATGTCCGAGTCAACCACGCAAGACCGTCACCTTCTATATAGATAGTCAGAAAACTCGCGGGCTTCATATCGACTGAGTAATAGCTGCGCAACAGAAAGCGACCTGTTTCAATCATCTTTCCCTGCCATCCAAGCTGCTCGGCTTTGGCATCAGCGGCCGCTATCCGTTTAGCAGCGGAAGGAACAACTGAACAAGCAGACAAAAAATAAATCATTATTAAGAAGGTCGTGAGTTTATTCAAAAAATTAGCCTGCGCTTAAAATAAAAAAAGCCGGTTAATAACCGGCTTATATATTATAAAGTCAGTTAAGGGTATCGTTTAGAAAGCCCATTGCATTTTGACAGATGCAGACTGATTCAAATAATCTTCTCGGCCTTGGACATCATATCTTAAAGACACTTGCATACCATTTTGAGCTTGATGATTATAACCAATACCTATATCGACGATCCAAGGGTCTTGTTTTAGACCGTTGGTATCAAATGATACCGTCGGCGCACCGTCAAAAGCAGCCGTGGTGATAATCCCTTGATCTTTAATGTCGTACCCCAGACCTAAGTTTGTTTCGAGAGTTCTTCCGTTACCCAATTGATACGCAAGCTTACCATCAACCCCTACGATTAAAGCTTCATAGGCACTCTTCTCGACGTTAAGATTGAGAAGCCCTGCACCAGATTCAGAATAAGCATCATTCTCAAGATGAGTATAATCGAGTCGTGCAGAGGCTATAAAATCAGTCCCCTCTTTATACGGATAGAGTCGTGAAAGCCCCACGCCAGCCTGGAAAGATTCACTATCATAACTTGAACTAGCTACAGTATTAGTAAATGCGATATCACGGCTAGCATCCGTTTTATTTTGACCATAGGCGACCTGAAAGTCAGCTTCCATATTCTCGGCTAAAGTATAGCTGCCGTAGGTTGTGAGTTGGTAAATATCCAGATCAAGGCTTTGCGGGGCGGCAGAGGTACCTGCGTCAATGTTACTTTCAGCAAAGGCAAACGCCAAACCTAACCGGGTACGTTCGTTAAGCGAACCATCTAGGCCTAATACCATACCCACGGTTTCAGCATCGTAACCCTCAACCCCACCCTGCTCACGTTGATCAGCCCATGAGCCAAACGGTTTCATCCAGACATACTTATCACCGAGAAATCCTTCACCTGAAGACATCCCCGTATTGGCAGATATTCTCGATTGAATTGTATTCTGAATAGCGGTTAATGAACTGGTCGTTGCAATCACAGAACTACCGCTTAGTAAAGGCAATACCTCACTCGCCGCTGCGGAGACTTCTGTATCACCACTTAAACCAGCCCCAGAAAACAACGCCAGTAATTCTGGAGTTGAATCAACAACGGTCGCAGCACCATAGGCCGGTGTATTATTCAACAGTTGTGTCGCTTCGGCAACACTCAAGCCACTAATTGTCTCTTCCACAACTGCGGCGATATCAGAACCGAAGACGTAGTAATAAGTAAAGGTCACCGTATCATCAGCAACGAGTGTTGCTTGATTGAAGGCGATACCGATAGTGTAATCACCATCACCATCATTCAATCCTGCATAATACTCCAGCGGGTTACTAGACCATCCTCTAGAAATACCCGTATTGACGTCGGATGTCGCTGTAGAGTACAAGCCGATAATATATTTACTGACAAGTGCTTCAGCATAAACAAAGTTTGTTTCTGCTACCCCTTCCGAACCTCTAACATTAGTTGTGTATGACCAATCGCCAGATGCTGCAACTGTATCGGGGTCTATCACCCGTAACAAATAGAGATTACTCAAATCCTCAGTCGCGGTGATGGTGGTGGTAATCTTCACCTGCTTGTCAGCATCGTCAAAACCAACAGTATTAGTTATATCAAAGAGCGTTCCAGTCCCCGGATCATACGAACCAATCCACTCAACACCATTATAAGTATCGGTAGATATATCTACTAATGAATCACTACTCACGCCTGAAGACATTCCTCTAGCATTGTTTGCACCAGAAGTATAAGTTGATCCATTCGCATCGACGGTAAAATAATACCCCTCAAATGGAGAACCAGGCGTCAAATAGTCGTAACTATCATTAAATGTTCCACTCCCAGTCGCGTCATACTGAATCCCTGGGGCGATATTACCAATTGAACCTAATGTGCCATATGCATTGGTGCCAATCTTGATGTAATCACCTGTCAAAGTGATAGAGCCCGTTGATGCCATCAAGGATCCTGATCCCATCAGGATAGCGACTGCAAGCGAACTTCTACGAAAGAATTTCATTTTTTTACAAACATTTTTATATTCAGCTATTCGTTCCATCCAGAAAGGTCCCTTAATTTAGCAAACTAATTGATATATCTAAGAAATTTAAAATTATTGTATTGATTGAGAGACATACTGTCTAGTTAACGCGACATTGTAGCCGATATAAACTATCAAATAGCACGGTGACCTCAGCACGCTTCACGGCTCTAGCCGCCGTTTCATGTTAATGCCAATCGGTGATTAGCATATCCTACCGCGTAACGGCATTAACCGTGCCGCTCCCATTGCGTAATCCAATCAATTATCTACAATAGCCGCTTTGCTCCTTATGAGACCTGATTGATGGAAACCCGTAATATCCGTGCAGATTTGATTCTTCTACTGGTCGCCGCTATTTGGGGGCTGGCCTTTGTTGCTCAACGTCTTGGCATGGATCACCTCGGCCCCTTTGGCTTTAATGGCGCACGCTTTCTGCTGGGTGCGATCTCCTTGCTACCGTTATTACTTATATTCCGCACCAAACAAGATTCAACACCGCAGGTGATGCTGAAAGGCAGCCTAACGGCGGGTGTGTTCCTATTTATGGGGGCATCCTTGCAGCAAGTCGGCCTGCTGTGGACCTCCGCCGGAAACGCGGGTTTTATTACGGGGCTGTATATCATTATCGTCCCCCTCATCGGCCTATTATTCGGCCATGTTACCCGCGCTAACACTTGGCTTGGCGGCTTGCTTGCGGTACTAGGCCTATATTTTTTAACCGTGACTCAGCAGGATGGAGACAGCCTCAGCATTAATACCGGCGATTTGCTGGTGCTGGGCAGCGCTTTTTTCTGGGCAGGCCATGTGGTGGTGATCGGTAAGCTAGCGAGTCAACTCGACAATCTAAGGCTTGCGATCATTCAGTTTTTTATCTGCGCTGTCTTAAGTTTTGTCGTGGCGATTATGTTTGAACAAGATAGCCTTAGCCTTAATAACCTCGTCCTCGCTTGGCAACCTATCGCTTACGCGGGTCTGTTATCGGTGGGTATCGCCTATACTCTTCAGGTGGTGGCACAACGGGATGCTCCCGCCTCCCATGCGGCGATTATTATGAGTTTAGAAGCCGTATTCGCCGTCATTGGCGGTTGGTGGTTGCTGAACGAAGCGTTTAGTCAGCAAGCTATGCTGGGTTGCGGCCTGATGTTATTGGGCATGATTGTTTCTCAAGTCAACCTATTGCGACGCAAAAGGCTCAAGCCCATCCATGGTGTAACGCAATAACGGTAACGATTGACGGGCTACAAACGGGCCGCGGCCTTAACGCTCAAGTATTGATTAATCAAGGCGACCGGTAACTGTTTAGCCAATAGATCCATCGGTATTGCTCCTTGATGCCTTAACTGTTCATGATGCTGTGCTCGACTCGCTAAGTATTGCTGTACACCATGAAAGCGTAATGCCGAATCCAGATCAGAGACGCGGGTTTGCTGAGCCGTGTCCAATACTTGCTCACGCAGATCAGCAATCACTAGCAGATGACGACGGCTCAATAGTCGCACCGCTGCCGCGAGATCATCACTATCTTCATCACGGGTATTGGTCACTAAGACAATCAGTGATCGACGTCGTTGCAACGGCATTAGCTCACGCGCCGCGGCCAGATAGTCCGATGCCGCTAAGGTTGGCTCAATATCATAGGTTGCAGCGAGCAGCTGACGCACAACGGCGCCGCCTTTCACCGGTGGAAACCAACGCTGCACACCGCCAAAGGTATGAAAACCCACCGCATCGCCCTGTTCCGCCGCCACATAAGCCAGCAATAACATCGCATTCAACGCCTGATCTAAATGTCCACTACCGTCTTCCCGATGACGCATACGTCGACCACAATCCAACATAAACAGTATCTGTTGATCACGCTCATCCTGATATTCGCGGGAGATTAACTGATGATAACGCGAGGTGGCCTTCCAATCGATCTGTCGCAAGCTATCCCCGGCACGATATTCACGCAACTGATGAAAATCATTGCCTTCGCCACGACGTAAACGGCGCTTAATGCCTAACTGACTCAGCTGATGATCGGTCGCCAGTAACGTGTATTGGCTGACGGCCCGAAAGTTAGGATAAATCTTCACCTGACTCGGCAACGTCAGTCGCTGTTTACGTTGCCATAACCCTAAAGGCGACACTGTTAACAGATCAAGCGCATGAAACGCTGCATCCCCGCGTCGATCGGGTTTAATACGATAGACGCTTTTGACACAACGCTCGGCGGGCACGGTTAAACTTAACGGCAAGCCTTCGACGGCATACTCTGCCGGATGATGATCGTGTAATAGCAGTTGCTGTGAACGTCCACTCGGGTTGCTCACCTGTAGTGTCACCTCACTCCAAACACCCACTGGGATACTCCCCCGTAGCGCGCGACTCACTTGAATCGCCGACTCGCGCCGATGCCATAGCAGATCAAGCAGTAACAACACCACCGCCGCACCGCTAACGCTATTACGTAGCCACGTCACCTCAGGCCAGTAGGCAGAAGCGCAAGCCAACATTAAGATCAGTATCGCGAGTATCACCGCGCGGCGGGATGGAATCATAGCCTGGGGGCCGGCACATGGCTAAGAATGTCTTGCAACACATCATCCACGCGATAACCTTCAATCTCCAAATCAGCACTCAGTTTAAGTCGATGACGCAGTACCGCCGGCGCAACCGCTTTAATATCATCTGGAGTGACAAACTGACGCCCGGAAAGTACCGCCTGTGCTCGACCCGCTCGCAACAACGCAATACTCCCCCGTGGGCCACTGCCGGCATCGATACCACGCCAATCGCGCGTCGCTCGCGCAATCTTCACCGCATATTCGACAATCTGCTCATCAACCTCCAACCTAGCGGTATAACGCTGCAAATAGATAATGTCATCCGGCGTCAATACCTCATCAATCTGTGACACATCAAGCTTATCAGCCACCGATCCTGTAGTGATCTGCTGCACCATTTGCAACTCTTCATCCATGTCGGGATAGTCGATATAAACTTTCAATAGAAAACGATCTAATTGCGCTTGAGGTAATGGGTAAGTTCCCTCCTGCTCAATCGGATTTTGCGTCGCGAGCGCTAAAAAGGGTAACTGCAATGCATAAGTTTGTCCTTCAATCGTCACCTGCTGCTCTTGCATGACTTCGAGTAACGCCGACTGAGTTTTTGCCGGTGCCCGATTGATTTCATCGGCCAGTAAAAAGTTACAAAAAACCGGCCCCTTACGCACCCGAAATGAATCACTCTTACGATCAAACATAATATGCCCACTAATATCACTCGGCATAAGGTCGGGCGTAAATTGTACGCGATTAAAAACGCCGCCAACGGCCGCCGCCAGACTCCGCACTAATAGCGTTTTGCCTAACCCCGGCACACCTTCCACGAGTACGTGCCCTCCTGCGAGTAGCGCAATAATCGTATCCCGAATCACCTGACGCTGACCAATGACCGCCTTACTGATCTCTTGCTCCAAGCTCCCGAGTTTACGCAGCACTCGGTCTGACAGTTGCGCCTGTCCCTGCAAATCGCTCATCTTAACTCCTGCTGTTTTAAGCTACTCGCCAACTGCTGCAATACCAGCGTTGCTTTAATAAAATCCTGATCTTTAGTGATTGCCTGATAAAGACTGCGTTCAACTGCGCGACTCGCCATACCTGCTTTTTCACCGATCCACTCAGCCCGCTGCCGATGATCCATCACATTTAATCCCGGATGACGTTGCCGCCAAGCCTGCTCAATGGCTTGCCGATTTTGCTCAAATAAACCATCGCCTTTATCGATACGCCAAGCGTAATCCGCGCTGGCGTCAATATGTTGCAACAAATTCCGTCGCTGTTCCTGCTGCAAACTTAAACGAGGCCCGGTAAACAAAAACAGTCGCCAACCCATTAACCATAACACTACGGCGAGTGACACCATCACGAAGGGGGTTTTGTGCCATAACAGCAACGGTAATGCGGGCCGATCAATGCCATACTGCAACCATACCTTATCACTGCCACTCACCAAGTGACTCAGAAAAAACGCATGATCGAACTGTTTGATCCCCGCATTCGTAAACAGATCCAGATCACTGAGCACATACACGCGGCCCAAACCCATCTCAAACTTAAGATATTGATCGCCTTGCTCAGAAGCAAGGTGTTCCGAGGCGCGCCCATTGCGATCAACTAAGATACGCTCACGCCGAAAACTCACTTTGATCGGCTCAACGGCATCGCTGAACGACAAATTGAGCGCTGCCTTAGCCGCCTTTGTCGTTTCACTGCAAGGCTCTTGCTCACAAGCATGACTGACGACATCCGTTGCTGTCGGCCTGCGCAGCTGTACCCCGAGATCGGCAAAAAAAGTATCACTAATCTCATCATCTTGATCAAAAGCCGTGGGAGTCACAATTAAAATACCGCCGCCATACAGCCAGCCTTTCAGTCGATCAAGCTGCTGAGCCGATAGATCCGGCTGCATCCGTCGTAACAATAACGCATCGTCCGTAGAGGGTAATTGAGTGGTTAAATCGCGAGCGCGAAAACTTTCAACCTCATAGTCTAATTCAGCGAGAAAACGCTCGGCGGCGAGGAACACGTTACGTTGCGCTTCAGGTGATACATCCACTCGCTGAGTTTGCGCTTGCCGTTGATAATGATCAAAAAACCACAGGCAGTACCAAGACAGTACGGCGATCAATAGCACCGCTAATCCCCATAACACGGCTCGATTAATCGTTGACACGGCCATACACCTCTCGCCAACGTTCACATAAACTCAACAGCGATGCCTCTGACGGCGGCATATGGCCATACGCCATACGTAACCAATGCAGCGTCAAATGACTAAAATACTCGGCATCACGCGCTGACTGACTCGCGCTCACCAGCTTTTCACATTCTCCCTCGGTCGCACTATCGGGAATCTCAAGCTGCGACTGCGTAACCAGATATACTAAAGCGCCGCGATACAATAGACTTAAGGCTTCTCGATAAGCCCCTTGCTGCATTAATTGATGTGCCGCTGTGGCGGGATTCTCGGGCAATGCATCGGGACGTAAATCCAGCCCAAAAAGCGCCACGGGAGCCTCCTTATCAGGCGCAGTCGCCCTCGACTGAGCGCCTAATAACCAGCGACGCTGTTTAATCACTTGCCATAGTAAGAAAATAAGCAATGCCATAGCGACAAACCAAACCATCGCTTTAGCCATCACGGCCATACCGTCCAACGAATCCGAGGCGCGACTGAACCATGCCTCAAGCCCATCGAGAAAGCCATTATCCGTTACCTCCGGCTCAGCAGGCTGACCGATATATTGCCAATAGTGTGTTTCTTCCAGCCGTCCGAACGCTTTGTCCTCTAGGACCGTTTCAATCAGGGATTTCGCCTCTCGAGGATTAACCTGCTGAGCAGCGGCCGCCGGCGAACTCGTCAACCCAGACATCAGCCCAACAGTCGTGACTAACAACACAACGCTCAAGCTTCGATGTAAGCCGGCCACAGTCGTCGCTTTAAGCCGTTCAGCCATGCGTCGAAAGCTGATTTCAATATCCCAAGCTTCCAGTTCACTACGACGATTAAGATAAAGTGCGAAGCCTGCAGCAGTATAGAAAGGCGCGATAATCGATAGACACAGCAACCCACCGGCAAATTGCAGCCAATCACTCAGCTGCCCCGGGGCAAAAAAAAGATCATCGAAACTAACCCAGCGCAAATCTTCCGGTATCAAGACAAAAACCGTGGTCATGAAGGCAATCTGCAGCACCATTTCGAGATGGATACCGATCACACTCAGCCAAACCGACGCATGTTGATGTCGCGATAATACTCGCAGACGATTGCGACGCATTTTTCCTTGCAATCCCTCCAGCAGCGCTACCGGCAGGGTAAATGAACGAGAGGGATTAAACCGCCGTAGCGTTAAATTACGCAGTAACTGCGGCCGGACCACCGTCCACCACTGCCGTAATACCGTTTTAATCGGCAACCGCTCGCCAAATACGGCACGACTTAACCAAAACATTAAGGCGGGTTCATAGAGCGGCTTAAACCACCAAATAATCAGCATCAGTAACCAAAACTGATCATAGAAAAATACAAATAACACCAAACCTAAGGGCACCGCGGTACTCAGCCAAAGTAACCACAACGGCATAAACCATCGCCGCGCTAACGCAAAGCCAAGGTCAATCGCTTCCCAAGGCGTGCGCTGTCGTAACGATATTTCGAGCTTATCGAGTTCCACTCGTCCCCCTGCCAGCATAGACAAAATAAACGATCATGCTGAACCAAAGTATCGCCGACACAGTATATTTAACAACGTTTGGCATCTGACTGGCCGACCAAAACGCTTCAATAAACGCCGCAGCCAACAACATGAGGCCCGCCCCCATGATTAATGGCACCGCTCTACCCGCTTGCCGCTTAATCGCGTCTAAACGACGATAACGACCGGGACACAGCACGCCACGCCCAACCATTAGCCCCGCAGCCCCACTGATCACAATGGCCGTCAACTCTAAAGATGAATGGCCACTCACAAACGGCCAAAAGGTTTCGCTGTACCCTAGCCCCGTGAGGTAACCGGCGACACCGCCAATCACCAAACCATTATAAAATAGTGTCAATACCGTCCCCACTCCCGCCAAGATACCCATCGCAAAAGTACGGAAACCAATGCCGATATTGTTGTAAATATAGAAACCAAACATGGCGAAGTCAGAATCAGCGCTGCGTTCTAGCGTACGCCCCAATCGAGCCGTATCGGGGCGATACATCTGTTCCATTTTAGTCACTTCCGCCTCACTCATCAGGCTGTAGATAAAGCTATCATCATGCAAACAATAGCCACCCGCTAATAGTGCCGGTAGTAAAAATAGCACTAACGCGACCGCAAAATAGCCTCGATTGAGTCTCAAGCTACGCGGAAAATCACAGCTAATAAAGCTCAAAAAACGCCATAACCAAGCCCCTCGTCGACGGTACAATTGCTGATGCCCACGGAGCACCAAATGATGCAACGCTTCAACTAGCTGAGGACTGTAACGACGTGATTGCGATAAAGCATAGTGATTGCACAGTTGACGATAAAGCTGAGGCAGATCGGCGGGTAATTCGGCACGATGGCGAAAGCGAAACGATTCCAGTTGCTTCAGTTGCTCATCTAAACGCGACCAAAGCGGTTGATAGCGCGCTTCAAATTGCGCTTGCTTCATCGATCACCTCGCGTCAGCCACGCAGCATAACCGAGTAGCTCTTCGACCGCCGCAACACCTCGCTTAGCCGTCACGGAGCCGAGTAACGTGGCTAACTCTATCTGCCGATCGCGACTCAACTGCGGACAACGTTCGGCAAAGCGAATCAGTTCGCGCTGTTCATCAACACTCAGATCCACCGGTGGTCGTCGACGTTCGACTTCAGGCAACTGAATCCGCTCTGGTTTATTGTCATGATAAATAACGACTGTGCCAGCAGCCAAATCCCCGAGACGCTGAAATTTTCGATTCATTAACATCGATAGCAAACCGGTTGCATACAGAAACGGTAAGAAGTCTGCCGTTCGCAACAGGTTTCTAATAAACGAAGATGCGAAGGTAATGGGCGTGCCATTATCGTGAATAACCCTCAACCCCATGGCTTTTTTACCCGGCGAGGCACCGTTATACAGTTCAAACAACAGCGGATAAAACCATTCAATCAAAAAGAATAGAATCAACATCAACGAGGTACCAATCCCTCCCCAGAAGGCAAATACAGCCGCTACCAAGCCATACAATATGACTCGGATCAACATATCGATGCTCCAAGCGCAGGCACGTACAATCGGCCCAGCTAGACGTAATTCAAGCCGAATACCCTCTGGTGTTTCGTGCTCGCTAAGCGTATCGGTTAGAGGCGTCAGCGAATTGACGCTCATTCCGTGCATCACTTTATGAGTAGAAAATATCGCGATAAGCGGTATACATCGAGGCGACAATCATCGGTATCACCACCAGCAAACCTAAACCGAATGGAATTATCGCCACGACAAATAAAACCATCATCATGATGGAATATAGCAAACCGGGAAGCATGTTTTTAAGACAACCACTAAAGCTCATTTTCATCGCTGAGATCGCTGACATATCATTCAGTACCACCAGCACCGGAGCAAACCAATACGCCATCATCACCGGCACGAGACAGAGAAAGCCAATGAGCATGGGTAATAACAGCGCAGACATCATGCCCGGCCCCATGTTCTGTGAGTTATCGCCAAACATAACCACCGCACCACCGACAAACAGAGACAAGGCCAAAACAATCACAACAATCGCGACCAGATAGAGCAAGCCGACCAGCATTAACTGTCCGACATTATGACTAAAGCCGCTAAACAGGTGTCCAATACTAAAATCATCTCCCTCATCCTGTGCCTGACAGCCCAGCATGAAGCCGGCGGTAATCACCGGTGATAACAAGGTAATCACGAGTGAACCGATCACGGGAATAATGCTAATGATGGTCGACAGCACAAGCCAAATAATAATGGCAACAATCCATGCCACCGGATTGAGTTTAAAATGATTAAACCCCTCTGCTAGCCAGCGCCAACCATGACTCGCGGGCAGCGTGACTGGGCCGGTTAAATCACCATCGTCATAAGCTTGCGTTAATTCGGCTTCGGGAGTCCGATAGGGGTTCGTCTGAATATTATCTGAGGCAGAATTTGATACACCATCTGCAGCGTTCTTAACACATTCCTCCTGATCAGACGGTTGCGCACGAGCCACCCACTCCGAAGCCCTCGGCGCGACACCACCTGCCTGCAATGCCAAGTATTTAGAAATCACAATATGACAACTGAGACAGCGATCATCAGACAGCTCTTTCGAGCCACATTTAGGACATGAACTAAGACCTGATGCAGTACCACTAGTGGTCTCATCGCTATCCGCCTCATCACCTTCCAATCCGAATAGCGCAGTTGGTTTAAGGGCGACTACCTCAACCTCAAGCCCAATCGCAGTCAACGCGGTCTGATATTTATCCGCTTTAAGTCGCTCTAATCCGCTTTTAATTACGGTTGCTTTACCCGCCGTAATTAAGCCGCGCGCCTTA
This sequence comes from Amphritea sp. 1_MG-2023, assembly GCF_030547545.1. Lineage (GTDB taxonomy): Bacteria > Pseudomonadota > Gammaproteobacteria > Pseudomonadales > Balneatricaceae > Amphritea. The sequence goes on along the minus strand of NZ_JAUOQE010000002.1, from coordinate 225,488 downwards.
GCCTCACTACAGCGAAATTTTTCCGCAAAGGCAGAGATTACAGCGGCGGGTTCACGATCGTTGAGCAGCGCCCCAGTAAAAACAACTTTGAATTGATCTGTCATTGGTAAATATCCCTATCGCGTGAACTCATAATGAATTCATTCTAACGCCAACAGGATTATTCACAACAGCTATCGCCAATAAAGCCGGTGAGAAATGCCTATGTAAAAAGCATGTTAAATTAATCAGTTACTGCGGTTAAATCACCAACAACAGCGGCAAACTGCATCATAAGTGCAGGCAACCCATCCATTCTACCTGACTCCATTGATGATTAACCCAGCACCGCCATAGCGTTGCACCTGATCCTGTGCTCGCCGCCGAACACCTGTAACTCCCACCGCTATAGTGATGCCCTAAACGATGGGTAAATGCCGATTCATAACCTGTGAGGGACGATGATAGGCGCTTGAGTTGTCAGACTACTCGCCTGTCTAAGACCTGAACCAAGTCAAGCCATGACAACCCTGCGTCGATAAGCGACCACTATCAACAAACCGCTACAGGCGATCGCGATAGACAACGGGAAGAGCACGGTAGTCAGGGAATAATGCTCTAAAGCCGCGATGACAAAAACATTTCGCAGCAGGAATGAGAGAAAGAAAAGTTGACTCTCCTGATGAGGAAAACCATACGCTTTACGGATTGTCGGTCCAAATCCCAGTAGATCGACTGCCGTTAGCACTACCACCGTCCACAGCGGGTCTGAAGTAAAATACCAAAAAGGAAGCGATGCCAGTGCAAGCGTAAAGAATCCCCAATCCGTGCGAGTAATACTAATATCACCTCGCTTATAAAATGCCAACAGCGCCACCCCAACCGTCACGACCCCCGATAAACCAATAGGCCAGGCACCAACCCCCCCGTGCGCTTCTATTTGTGCAAAGAAGACAATCACCGTGGTCATACCCCAGATCAACCAGGAGAACACATGCGGCCGAGTATTACCCGTCAAAATCGAACGAATATAAGGCACAAAGGCGACCAATGTTAATAGCACCGCCAAACCACTAAACATCAGCTTAAAACTCATATCCATCATCGCCCCAATCCTGCCTCAATTAAATGGCTATTCTTGATGACTCTAGATGTCGGGTCAATGCTCGTTTACGACACAGCGATACTCATTACCGCTGTATATCTGCCAAGCATTGACAATACTGTCGCTAGCAATCCTGTGGAGACGAGCGCCTAGACATCATTTTTTACCCAACAGCAACAGCCGATTAGCGACAACCTTAACAATACAGCCTTCAGGCATTGACTCAAAAAATGATACATCCGCTAAGCCGTTTCATCATCGTGCCAACAGATATGCATGACTAAACTGACCGATGTATCAACCGCACGTTGAAAGCCAAAAAGCCGATACATTCCTGCATCGGCCTTGTTGTGATCGTGCTAACCTTTGAGTGTTACGGGGATTTACAGCATCTCCACGGCAACCGCAGTCGCTTCGCCACCACCGATACAGAGACTCGCGACGCCTTTGCTTTTACCTAAGTTCTTCAGCGCATAGAGTAAGGTAACCAAAATACGGGAACCGGAGGAGCCAATCGGATGACCCAACGCACAGGCACCACCATTGACGTTAACTTTATCGGCATCCAGACCTAGCTCGCTAATGGCTAGCATAGACACGACCGCGAAGGCTTCGTTAATCTCATATAGATCAACCTCATCTTTGCTCCAACCAGCCCGTTCTAGCACTTTACTGATGGCACCAATCGGGGCGATAGAAAACTCAGCAGGTAACTGTGCATGGGTTGAATGCGCAACGATACGAGCCATCGGCTTAAGACCACGTTTTTGCGCTTCAGATTCGCGCATCAACACCAACGCAGAGCCGCCATCGGAGATCGAGCTTGCGTTGGCAGCGGTGATTGTGCCATCTTGCTTAAAGGCCGGTTTAAGCTGTCGAATTTTATCCATACGGGCATTACCGGGCTGCTCATCGGTATCAACGACCGTCTCCCCTTTACGGGATTTGACCGTGACGGCGGCGATCTCATCTTTAAATGCACCACTCTCAATCGCTTGCAGGGCTTTTTCCAAGGAGCCAATGGCAAAATCATCCATCGCGGCACGACTAACATTAAAATCATCGGCCGTTTGTTGCGCAAAGCTGCCCATCAAACCACCTTCGTAGGCATCTTCCAAACCATCAAAAAACATATGATCGATAACTTGCTGATGCCCCATACGCATACCCGCCCGCGCTTTGGGGAGCATATAAGGAGCCTGACTCATATTCTCCATGCCCCCCGCCACCATGATATCAACCTGTCCGGCCTTCAACTGATCATGTGCTAACATCACCGCTTTCATACCGGAACCGCACATCTTATTAACGGTGGTCGCTCCAGCGCCATCATGGACCCCCGCAGCACGGGCAGCCTGTCGAGCCGGTGCTTGACCCAGCCCCGCCGGCAATACACAGCCCATCACCACTTCATCAATATCCGTCCCCTGAAGATCCGCCCGTGCTAACGCGGCTTTAATTGCTGTCGCACACAAATCGGGAGAGCGCACATCACTTAACGCCCCCATCATGCCACCCATTGGCGTGCGAGCAGCGCTAACTATGACAATTGAATCCTGACTCATTTAACTCTACTCCTGCTTAAATAGAATAAACCTTGCGCTCAATTTAAGGCGAAAAGAGGCACGCGATGATCCCCCTTATCGCCTCATGAGAGGCGACTAACAAACTGTTTAGATCGTTAGCACGCACGCCTTAGTTAAAGTTTTTCTTCATCATTTTTTGGAACTCACCCACCAAGCCGCTACGGAATGCCAGTACACAGATGATAAAGATAACCCCCATGATGATATGAATATAGTTACCCAATTCGCCACCGGACAACAGGTTCTGAATAGAAATCACCACACCTGCCCCCACCAGTGGGCCAAAAATAGTGCCCATACCGCCTAAAAGCGTCATTAACACCACTTCACCAGACATATGCCAATGCACATCCGTTAACGATGCCAGCTGAAATACCAAGGTCTTAGTCGAACCAGCCAAGCCAGCCAACGCCGAGGAGATAATAAAGGCGACCCACTTATAATCATTGACGTTATAACCGAGCGATACCGCCCGCGGCTCATTTTCACGAATGGCTTTCAAAATTTGCCCAAACGGCGAATGCACCGTGCGATGCACGACCCAGAAACCAAAGATGAAGATCGCTAAAACGAAATAATACATCGCGACATTATCCGCAAGATCAATCAAACCGAACAATGCGCCACGGGGGACCCCTTGCAAACCATCTTCACCACCGGTAAACGGCGCCTGCAGATAGAAAAAGAAAGCTAGCTGCGCTAACGCTAAGGTCACCATCGCAAAATAGATACCTTCACGCTTCACCGCCAACTTACCGTAAACCGCACCTAACAGCCCAGCTCCCACCGTTCCTGCCAGAATCCCAAGTTCAGGGGTAATGCCGGTTTCCAACATCAGATAACCGGTGATATAACCCCCAGTACCGAGAAAAGCAGCATGACCAAACGACAGTAGGCCGACATAACCAAGTAACAAATTAAAGGCACATGCAAACAGTGCAAAGCACAACAACTTCATCAGAAACACGGGGTACACTAAGCTGGGTGCAACCAATGCCACAACGATGAGAAACAAGTAGAGTTTATTTATTTTCATGTTTAACTCCTACGCCTCTTTACCAAATAGACCGGCAGGCTTAACCAGCAGCACGATCACCATGAACAGGAAAATAACGGTCGTCGATGCTTCCGGATAGAGAAACTTGGTTAACCCTTCAACTACGCCCATCATGAGGCCAGTTAAAATCGCTCCACCGATGGATCCCATACCGCCAATAACCACAATGGCAAATACCACAATCAGAATGTTAGATCCCATATCGGGGCTCACCGAATACACCGGTGCCGCCAGCACCCCCGCAAAGCCAGCTAACGCCACACCAAAACCAAAGGTTAAAGTCGTCATCAGCGGTACGTTGATACCAAATCCCTGCATTAACTGAGGATTTTCAGTACCGGCCCGTAAGTAGGCACCTAGTTTGGTTTTCTCGATCACCCACCAAGTACTGAAACAGACCACCAGCGAACTAACAATAATCCAGGCGCGATAATTAGGCAGATACATAAACGGTAGTCTCGTCCCCCCTTTGAGTTCCGCAGGAATCTGATAAGGCAGACCGGATGAACCATACACATGAGTAAAGACGCCCTGTAAAACCAAGGCAATACCGAAGGTTAGTAACAAACTGTAGAGATGATCCTCGTTAGCAATCGGTCGCACTAAGAAGCGCTCCATGAGAATCGCCAATAAACCAATTGCCAACGGCACCAAAATCAACGCCCACCAGTAATTGATGCCCAGGTAATTAAGGGCCATCCAAGCGAAGAAAGCGCCGAGCATATACATCGCGCCTTGCGCGAAGTTTATAATTTTTAACAAACCAAAAATAATCGCAAGACCAAGGCTTAGCAGTGCATAGAATGATCCATTGATCAGCCCCACCAACAATTGCCCCGACAGCGCAAACAGATTAATACCAAATATCGTCGCCATAACATCACCCAGAGAAGCAAGGACAATATATGCGATCGACGCTTTAACCGATCCCACACAGGCCTTGCAAACTATCTTTTAGATCAGATAGGGCGTGGCTAAAACACCACGCCCTATTTCAAGTAAATACTTATCCGTTGTTCATAAGCCTTACTTGAAGTCACACTCGGGTAGCATTGGGTTGAATGCCACATCACCTGGAATGACGGCTTCAACATTATAAATATCATCGGAAGATTGACGACTTGCAGCATCTTTAATACTGACCAACAACATATCGTGAACCATTCGACCATCGTTACGCAGCGTGGCATTACGAGCAAAGAAATCATCCGGCTTGGTCATTTTCATCTGCTTCATCACCGCATCGGATTCATCGGTACCGGCCGCTTTAACCGCATTCAGATAGTGCATGGTCATCGAATATTGACCCGCCTGTCCCATTGAAGGAATCACACCATGACGTGCCTTAAAGCGGGCAGACCATTCACGTGTTTGATCATCGAAATCCCAATAGAAACCCGACGTTGCCTTCATGCCGGCCGCAATCGCCGGATCTAATGCCAAGGCATTATTGGTGAACACCAATAGTCCCGCGACATCAACGGTCTCAGTTAGACCAAATTCTGCCGCTGTTTTCAGTGAGTTAACAAAGTCTCCGCCAGCATTCGCTAAACCCACGACATCAGCACCTGAGGCTTGCGCCTGTAATACATAGGATGAAAAATCGGTGGTACCTAATGGTGCCCGCACCGCCCCCACCACTTCACCGCCACTGGATTCGATGACCTTCGTCGCAATACCTTCTAGGGCATGACCGAAGGCATAATCTGCGGTAATAAAGAACCACTTTTTCTTACCTGCATCGACCATCGGCTTCACCGTACCGTTTGCCAGCGCGGCAACGTTATAGGTCCAATGCACATTGTAAGGAGAACACGCCTTAGTGGTGAAGGCATTACTGGCCGAGGTCGAGATCAGGGCAATCTTCTTGGCATCGGTCAACACCTTAGTCGCCGCTCCCGTCACCGAGGAGGCAACTAAGCCGGTGACAACATCAACGTTATCGCTTTCGATCCACTGACGCACTTTGGCAGAACCGACATCCGGCTTGTTCTGATCATCAGCACTGACCATCTCAATCGGCTTACCCAACACCGTACCGCCGAAATCTTCAATCGCCATTTCTACCGCGGTAACACAACCTTGACCGCAGATATCGGCATACACCCCCCCCATATCAGCGAGCACACCGATTTTCACCACATCATCGGAGATACCTGCAGCTTGAACACCGCTCGTCGCTACAACGCTCATGGCTGCCGCCAGTAGGCTTTTCTTTATTACTTTCATGTTGTCACTCCTGCTTGAGAACTTTTTATTTTTATCGAACTTCATGGTTAGAGCTTTTTTCTGACTAAGATATGTGGGCGTTAAACACCCAAATAGGTATTCAGCAGTTCTGTTTTTTCACTCAGTTCATGCTGCTGAACTTCTTCAACGATATGACCGTGTTCCATAACGTAATGCCGATCGGCGATCGGCGCCGCGAAACGGAAGTTTTGCTCAACCAGTAAGATGGTTAAACCGCGCTCCTTGAGCATTAACAAAACTTCAGCCAATTTTTGTACAATCACCGGGGCAAGCCCTTCGGTAATTTCATCGAGCAACAGAATATTGGCACCGGTGCGCAAAATACGCGCCATCGCCAGCATCTGTTGTTCGCCCCCTGATAGTCGTGTCCCTTGGCTATAACGACGTTCGGCCAAGTTAGGGAAAATATCGTAGATCTCTTCGATACTCATGCCGTCAGAACGCACATTCGGCGGCAGCATCAGGTTTTCTTCAACATTTAAGCTGGAGAAGATACCCCGCTCTTCGGGGCAGTACCCCACCCCTAGATGAGCAATTTTATGAGCTGCCATACCAATGGTTTCATTACCGTTAACGTTAATCATGCCGGTACGACGACCGACCATATTCATAATCGCTTTCAGAGTGGTCGAACGACCGGCGCCGTTACGTCCCAACAGTGTCACCAATTCGCCCTGCATAATGGTCATATCGATACCATGCAGAATATGGGATTCACCGTAATAAGCATGCAGATCATTAATACGGATCTTTTCACCGGTTGTGCTCATACCGTCTCCCCCTTGTCTGCATTAGCTTTATCAGCAGCGATCGCTTGAGCGACTTCATCATCGGCTTCAACCCCCATGTAGGCTTCCCGTACCTGCGGATCGTTAGACACCGTGTCATAATTACCTTCGGTTAAAATAGCGCCGCGCTGCAACACGGTAATGTTATCCGCCAGTTGTGCGACGACGTGTAAGTTATGCTCAACCATGAGAATGGTACGATTGGCAGACACCTTTTTAATCAGATCGGCGACCACACTAACATCTTCATGGCCCATCCCTTGAGTGGGCTCATCCAGCAATAACATCTCGGGATCGAGTGCTAGCGTGGTGGCGATCTCCAAGGCCCGTTTACGGCCATAAGGCAGATCAACCGTGATGCTATGGGCATACTCTTTCAGCCCCACCTCATCTAGCAGTTCAAGGGCGCGCTCATTAAGCTTGTCCAACACCTTGACCGATTTCCAGAAATGGAAACTGTTACCTTCTTTACGTTGCAGAGCGATGCGTACATTTTCCATCACCGATAGATGTGGAAAGACGGCAGAAATTTGAAACGAACGCACAATGCCCTGACGGGCAATCGCTGCAGACTTCATCGATGTGATGTCTGCTCCGTTATATAGAATTGTCCCTCGTGTGGGCGTGAGAAATTTTGTCAGTAGGTTAAATACTGTCGTCTTTCCGGCACCATTAGGCCCGATCAACGCATGTATTGTTCCCCGCTCAACTTTAAGATTTACATCATCAACGGCGGTAAAGCCCTTGAATTCCTTGACCAGATTTCTGGTTTCGAGAACATAGTCGGCACTCATGAAGAACCAGCCCCACTTAAATTGTTTATATTGTTTTTATTATCAGGTGAGCAAAAAATGAATCATGCTCATTGCAACCTTGTGCTCAAGTTAGCAATTTCCCTTACAGGAAAACAAGTACTACTTTAGTCTAACATAGAAATTAAATAATCATAAAAAATAAAATAAACCTATAAATATCATAAGCTTAACTTAATTAATACGAAACATATCAATTTTGAGACATTAAAATACTTACTTTACGTTTACGTAAACTTCCGCTACATTAAAAACCACATGATGAATGAATCAGCGAGATCAGGATGCCGATTAGCCATACCACAACGTTTTCGATTAGCGAGCTGGCCAGTGAGTTTGATGTCACCACCCGTAGTATTCGCTTCTACGAAGATCAGCAGTTGCTTTTCCCTACCCGTCGCGGACAGACGCGTGTCTACAGCGCGCAAGATAGAGTCAGGCTAAAGCTGATTCTACGCGGTAAACGCTTAGGCTTTTCATTGGCTGAAACCCGTGAACTGTTTGCCTTATGGGATGAAACACCCACCGGCAGCATGAAACAGCTACGCTTATTAATGGCCAAAATAGAGGAAAAGAAAACGGCACTTGAACAACAGCTCAACGATATCGCCATGCTACAGCTCGAATTAGACAGTGCCGAAACCCGCTGTCGCGAAGCGATGAATGAATTAACAGCAACAACGTAGACATCGGTATAACCACTGCCTTGCGCAGGCCTTACCCGATAAACATAGATTAACGCTCAACCAACAACAAAAAACGTAAACCGGAACGTCTGAGGCGCGCATCATAAGCGGCCCAGCTAACTCCTAAAGCCAGGTGGACAAAAAATGATTGCACAGTATAGCTCACTTAATTTCGGACTCGGCGAAACCCTAGATATGCTGCGAGAGCAGATCAACAGCTTTGCGGCACAAGAGATCGCCCCGCGCGCCGATCAGATCGATCACGATAATGAGTTTCCGAGTGATTTGTGGCGAAAATTTGGTGATATGGGTTTACTCGGGATCACCGTCAAAGAGGAATACGGCGGTGTCGAGATGGGTTATCTGGCTCACATGATCGCCATGGAAGAGATCAGTCGCGCATCGGCATCCGTTGGTCTATCGTATGGTGCCCATTCGAACCTGTGTATCAATCAGATACACCGTAACGGTACCCATGAGCAAAAGCTTGCTTACTTACCGAAATTAATTAGCGGCGAACATATCGGTGCATTGGCGATGTCTGAACCGAATGCCGGTTCCGATGTTGTGTCAATGAAACTAACGGCTCGGGATAACGGCGATCATTACCTACTCAATGGTAACAAGATGTGGATCACCAATGGCCCTGATGCTAATACCTACGTGATTTATGCCAAAACCGACGTTGCGGCAGGCGCCAAAGGCATCACCGCCTTTATCGTTGAACGCGACTACCCTGGTTTTTCCCGCCATCAGAAACTCGATAAACTGGGCATGCGCGGCTCTAATACCTGTGAACTGGTGTTTCAAGACTGCCCTGTGCCAAAAGAGAACATTCTCGGTGAACTCAACGGTGGTGTTCGCGTGCTGATGTCAGGTCTGGACTACGAACGCCTAGTCCTCGCGGGCGGCCCGCTAGGTATTATGCAAGCGGCGATGGATATCACTATCCCTTACACTCGAGATCGCGTGCAGTTTGGTAAAGCGATCGGTGAATTTGAAATGGTACAGGGCAAAGTTGCCGACATGTACACTCTCATGAATGCCTCTAAATCCTATGCTTACACCGTGGCTCAAGCCGCCATGCGCGGGGAAACTTCACGCAAAGACTGTGCTGCCGTGATTCTCTATACCGCCGAAATGGCCACCAAGATCGCTTTAGACGCGATTCAGTTACTCGGTGGTAACGGTTATATCAATGAGTTCCCTACCGGCCGACTACTGCGGGATGCCAAGCTGTACGAAATTGGGGCAGGCACCTCTGAAATTCGCCGAATGCTGATCGGCCGCGAATTGTTCCTCAATAAATAGATCTGTTTCATCAGTGAGTCCTTCGTTAGAAGGTTTGGGGGGTGGGGCAATCCGCCCCTCGTTTTTATCGAGATAAACGATATCAAAGACTGTACCGATATGACGCCCTTAACGAACGGGCGTCATATCAGAGGAAGAGCCATGGCTACCATTACAACAAAAATAAATCCCCGAGCGGAAGAGTTTCGTGCTAATTACGATGCGATGACCGCCGAGGTCAACGACCTGCGCGATAAAACAGCGAAAATTCATCAAGGTGGCGGCGCTAAATATCAAGAACGCCATCTATCCCGCGGCAAATTACTCCCCCGAGAACGTATTAATACCCTACTCGATGACGGTTCGCCGCTATTAGAACTGTCTCAGCTCGCCGCCTATCAGGTTTATGATGACGATGTCCCTGCCGCGGGCATTATCACCGGCATTGGTCGAGTGAGCGGTATCGAATGCATGATTATCGCCAACGATGCCACCGTTAAAGGCGGCACCTATTTTCCACTGACCGTGAAAAAACACCTACGCGCTCAAGAGATCGCCGAACAAAATCACCTACCCTGCATCTATCTAGTCGATTCCGGCGGTGCGAACCTGCCACAACAGGATGATGTGTTTCCCGACCGCGATCACTTTGGTCGCATCTTCTACAATCAGGCCCGTATGTCGGCCAAAGGGATTCCTCAAATTGCCGTCGTCATGGGTTTATGTACCGCCGGCGGCGCTTATGTCCCTGCGATGGCTGATGAATCGATTATTGTGCGTGATCAAGGCACTATCTTCCTTGCCGGCCCACCTCTAGTGAAAGCCGCCACGGGCGAAGTCGTCAGCGCTGAAGATCTCGGCGGTGCCGATGTCCACTGTAAAGTCTCCGGCGTAGCCGATCATTATGCCGAGAACGATGCCCATGCGTTAGCCATTGCGCGCACCTGTGTCGCTCACTTGAATCGCCGCAAAGAGGTCAATATCAAGACTCAGGCCAGCAAAGCCCCCCTCTACCCAGCTGATGAGCTGTACGGCATTGTCGGTACTGATTTGAGAAAACCTTACGACGTTCGCGAAGTGATTGCTCGGCTTGTCGATGGCTCCGAATTCGACGAATTTAAAAAACTCTATGGCACCACCCTGGTGACCGGTTTTGCGCATATTCATGGCTATCCGGTGGGCATTATCGCCAATAACGGCATTCTGTTTGGTGAATCGGCACAAAAAGGAGCGCACTTTATCGAACTCTGCTGTCAGCGCAAAATACCGCTACTGTTCCTACAAAACATTACCGGCTTTATGGTTGGGCAAAAATACGAATCCGAAGGGATCGCCAAACACGGCGCCAAAATGGTGACCGCGGTTGCCTGTGCCGATGTGCCTAAATTTACAGTGCTTATCGGCGGTAGCTTTGGCGCGGGTAACTACGGCATGTGTGGCCGAGCCTACAGCCCTAATCTGATGTTTATGTGGCCGAACGCGCGTATCTCAGTGATGGGTGGCGAACAGGCCGCTGGCGTACTGGCAACCGTCAAACGTGATAATAAAGAACGTACCGGCGAATCGTGGTCAGCTGCGGACGAGGCCCAGTTTAAGCAACCTATTATCGATACCTATGAGCATCAGGGGCATCCTTATTACGCCTCCGCTCGCCTTTGGGATGATGGCGTCATCGATCCCAAGCAAACCCGTGATGTGATCGGCATGAGTCTCTCTGCCGCCCTCAATAAGCCGGTGGGCGACACCCACTTCGGCGTATTCCGGATGTAATGGAGCGTGAACCGATGTCGATAAAACAACAATTGGTGCTGTTAGAAAAAAACAGTCAGGGTATCGCAGAGCTGATCATTAACCGCCCTGAAGTGCACAATGCTTTCGATGATGCGGTGATCGAGCAGCTTATCGAACAGCTAGAGGCGACGCAGACAGATCCCGATGTACGCGTGTTAGTGTTGCGCTCTCGCGGTAAAAACTTTTCCGCCGGCGCCGATCTGGCTTGGATGAAACGCATGGCGAACAACACCCATGCAGAAAACCGAATCGATGCTGGCCGTCTGGCCACACTGATGGAGCGACTGAATAACCACAGCAAACCCACTATCGCCCTGATTCAAGGTGCCGCCTATGGCGGCGCCGTAGGCCTCGCCGCCTGTTGCGATATTGTAATCGCCGCCGACAGTAGCGCTTTCTGCTTATCGGAAGTGAAGATTGGCTTAATTCCCGCTGTGATCAGTCCCTATGTGGTTCGCGCGATAGGTGAACGTCAATCGCGGCGCTATTTCCTCAGCGCCGAACCGTTCTCGGCGCGCACGGCTCAGCAGTATGGCCTGGTCCATGAAGTCGTCGAGAACGTTGAACAACTGGACGAAGCCTGCGACCGCATGACCGCCACGCTACAAAAAAACAGCCCGCAGGGAATGCAAGCCGCGAAGCAACTTATCTCGGCGGTTAGTCAAAAAGAGATCACCGCAGAGGTGATTGATGATACCGCCCGTCGTATCGCCGATATCCGTGTCAGCGACGAAGGTCAGGAAGGGCTCAGCGCCTTTCTACAAAAGCGTAAACCGAACTGGATTCAGGAGTAAACGGCATGTTTAATAAAATTCTAATTGCCAATCGAGGGGAGATAGCCTGCCGGGTTATCCAAACCGCTCACCGCATGGGTATCCGCTGTGTTGCTGTTTACTCTGAAGCCGATAAACATGCTCGCCACGTTGCCATGGCCGATGAAGCGTTTCTACTCGGCCCAGCCCCTAGCAGTGAAAGCTATTTGCGCGCGGATAAGATTCTTCAGATTGCCAAGCAGTCGGGCGCGCAAGCGATACATCCAGGCTATGGTTTTCTCTCTGAAAACGCCGCGTTTGCAAAATCTTGCTTCGATAATGGAATTGAGTTTATCGGCCCACCCACCGGCGCCATTGAAGCGATGGGCTCAAAATCGGCCGCTAAAGAGATTATGTCGCACGCCTCGGTGCCGCTGGTGCCTGGCTATCATGGTGATGATCAATCACCCGAAGTACTCAAAGCCGAATCGCTTCGCTGTGGCTTTCCGCAATTGCTGAAAGCCGTCGCCGGTGGTGGCGGTAAAGGGATGCGCGTGGTCGAGTCGATTGAAGAGTTTGATGCCGCACTTGTATCCGCCTGCCGTGAAGCGAAGAACGCCTTTGGTAATCCAGATATGTTGATCGAACGCTATCTGACGCAACCACGGCACGTTGAAATTCAAGTATTCTGTGATAAACAGGGCAAGGGCGTCTATCTCGCAGAACGCGACTGCTCGGTACAACGTCGTCATCAGAAAGTCATTGAAGAAGCCCCCGCCCCGAATCTACCCGATGCGACCCGCAAAGCGATGGGTGAAGCCGCCGTACGCGCTGCGCAAGCGATCGATTATGTTGGTGCAGGCACAGTCGAGTTTCTCTACGATGTCGATGGCTCATTCTACTTCATGGAGATGAACACTCGCTTGCAGGTTGAGCACCCTGTCACCGAGATGGTAACCGGTCAAGACTTAGTGGAATGGCAACTGAGAATCGCCAGTGGTGAACCGCTACCGTTACAGCAGGATGAGATCCGCATTCAGGGCCATGCACTGGAAGCACGTGTCTATGCCGAAGACCCCGATAATGATTTTTTACCGGCCACTGGTACGTTGCGTTATCTTCGCACCCCTGAAGAAAACCGTCATGTACGGGTTGATACCGGCGTCGTCGAAGGGGATGAAGTCAGCGTGTTTTACGATCCCATGATCGCTAAACTGATCGTCTGGGATGATGACCGCGATCGCGCCATCGCGCGGATGGAACAAGCCCTCGAAGAGTATCGTATCAGCGGTTTAACCACCAATCTGCGATTCTTACGTCACTTAGCAGGGAGTGCACCGTTTAAAGCGCTCGATCTGGATACCGGTTTTATTGAAAAACATGAAGCCCTGCTATTTCCCGTCAGCAACCTCAATACCGCTTTTTGCCTAGCCATGGCGGCGTGCTTCTTTAGCGAGAAAACCAAGCAACAGGCGAATAACCCAGACGATCCCTATTCACCGTTCGGCTATCAGAACCACTGGCGGCTTAACTCAGAGTATGTTCGGCCATTAACGCTGATACATGCCGATACGGCCTATCAATTGAATGTTCTGGAGCCTTGTGTTGAAGCTCAGGGACACTATGAGGTACAGATCGATGATGCTAGCTATCAGGTCAACGCCATCCTCAGCGACGATCAGCTCAAGGTGGTTATCAACGGGCATCAACTGAGTGTCCACCTGTATAACGAAGGCGATCACCTCACCCTGTTCCACGAAGGTGAGCAATTTGTCTGCGAACAGCAGCGAGAAAGCTTTGGCAATGAAGATCATGCCGCCGATAACAGCCTTACCGCCCCCATGAATGGTGCCGTCGTCGCCGTGTTGGTTGCACCGGGTCAAGCGGTTAAAGCCGGTGAGACCTTGGTTATCATGGAGGCCATGAAAATGGAACATAGTCTGAAAGCCCCCGATGATGGCACGGTCGCCGAGATTTATTTTGCCGAAGGTGATCTTGTGGCCGATGGTGCCGAACTGATCTCACTCAACCTACTTGATATCGCGGAGGCGTAACGATGGCATTGCCAAACACGGTTCGTCTATTCGAAATGGGCGCCCGAGATGGACTGCAAAATGAATCAGGCCCTATCATCGATACTCGCATTAAAGTTGAGCTCATCAACCGGCTCAGCGACACGGGTCTGAGTCATATCGAAGCGGCGAGTTTCGTGTCCCCCAAGTGGGTGCCACAGATGGGCGATGCCGCTGCCGTTATGACCGAGATTACGCGCCAGCCGGGGGTGACTTATGCGGCACTGACGCCTAACCTGAAAGGCCTAGAAGCCGCGATGGCAGCGGGTGTCGAAGAGGTTGCGGTATTTGGCGCAGCCTCAGAAGCGTTCACACAGAAGAACATTAATTGTTCTATACAAGAGAGCCTAGCACGCTTCGCGCCGGTGATTGAACTGGCGCAGGCTAACCATATCCGCGTGCGTGGCTATGTATCGACGGTGATGGGTTGCCCTTACGAAGGCGAGATAGATCCCGCTCAAGTGGCGGCCGTTAGTCGTGAGTTATTCGATATGGGCTGCTACGAGATCTCATTAGGCGACACCATCGGCGTCGGCACGCCGCTCAAGGCAAAACGGATGCTCGAAGCCGTCAGTCAACAGGTACCTATCGAAAAACTCGCGGCGCATTTTCATGATACCTATGGTCAAGCGTTGGCCAACCTGTATGCGGTCATCGAAGAGGGTATAGCGGTGATTGATGCCTCGGTTGCTGGCTTAGGGGGTTGCCCCTATGCCAAAGGCGCTTCGGGCAACGTCGCCACCGAAGATGTGTTGTACATGCTCAATGGACTGGGCATTAAAACCGGTGTCGATCTAACTAAATTAGCTCAAACAGGGCATTGGATTTCCAGCCAGTTAGGGCGTACTAGCGGCTCAAAGGTCGCCTTAGCAATGGGTTGTCATTAACCCATGCAGCAGACAGATGCGCATTATTCAGAGCGACTTGAAGCCCAACAATTAACTTAAAATCGCTATTGATGTGATTTTAACCTTGAATCAGCATTAGGGTTTACCCTAATATATGGGTAACAAGTCGTTATGATTAAGCGCCTATCTGCCTGACCACTCTGAAGGACAACAATAAGACGGAGTAAGATAATGTCTCAACCTGATCATATCACCGCACTCAAGCTTAACTACCCGACACGGGATCAACTGCCTGCTGAGGTAAAAAAATACTTCGATGTCTGCGATGAAAAATTAGGCATGGTGCCTAACGTTCTACAGGCTTATAGCCAAAACCTCGCTCAGTTAGAGGTGTTCTCAAAATTTTATAACGAGCTGATGTTCGGCGACAGTAACCTCACGGCATTGGAACGCGAGATGATTGCGGTAGCCGTCTCGTCGCAAAACCATTGTTTCTATTGCATCGTCGCTCACGGTGCCGCGGTACGCAAATATTCCGGCAATCCCGCCTTAGGCGAGTTAATCGCTATTAACTATCGTGCCGCCGATCTATCTCAGCGTCACCGTGCCATGTTGGATTTTGCTGTCAAAATGACCACTTCACCCGACTGTATCGTCGAGAGTGATCGACAAGCCCTGCGAGACGCCGAGTTCAGTGATCAGGATATTTGGGATATTGCCAATGTGGCAGGCTTCTACAATATGACTAACCGCGTCGCTGGCTCTGTCGATATGCAACCCAACCCAGAGTACCACGCACTCAATCGACAACAGTGACACAGTTAAGGTATGCGCTAACACAATAATAGCGCGCAAGATAAACCCCAATCTATAAAAATAACGATGGGAAACAGCCATGAGCAACACACAACCCAGCTATACCAGCGGCACCAGCAACACTCCCTTGCTGGGCATGACTATTGGCGATAAGTTTGATGAAACCTGCGCCAGCTACCCTGATAACGATGCATTAATCGTACATTATCAGGATATTCATTGGAGCTACGCCGAGCTTCATGACAAAGTTGAGCAATGCGCCCGCGCACTACTCGCCCTTGGGCTTAAACCCGGTGACCGTATCGGCATCTGGTCGCCGAATACCTATCAGTGGACGGTCACCCAGTTTGCCACGGCTAAAATTGGTGCCATTCTGGTCAATATTAATCCAGCCTATCGCCTGCATGAACTCGAATACGCCCTCAACCAGTCCGGCACTCGGTTTCTCGTGACCGCCGACACGTTTAAACATTCTCACTATACGCAGATGCTACTCGAGCTAGCACCCGAGTTACATGAATGCGAGCCCGGCCAACTAAAATCAGCCAAGCTGAAAACACTTGAATGCATTATCAACCTAGCCGACGAACAACATCCTGGCATGTGGCGCTGGAATGACTTTGTTTTACAAGCAGAGCAAGTCGATCCACAGCAAGTCAAGGATATTCAGGCAACCCTGCAGTTCGATGATCCGATCAATATTCAGTACACCTCGGGGACAACCGGTTTTCCTAAAGGTGCCACCCTGAGTCATCACAATATCCTCAATAACGGTTTCTTTGTCGCCGAAAGCCAAAACTTTACCGCTAAAGACCGCCTGATCATCCCGGTTCCTCTTTACCATTGTTTTGGTATGGTGATGGGTAATCTCGGCTGTGTCACCCATGGGGCGACGATGATCTACCCCACCGACGGTTTCGAACCTAAAGCGGTATTGGAAGCGGTGCAAAAAGAGAAGGCCACTGCCCTTTATGGGGTACCGACCATGTTCATCGCCGAATTGGAAGATCCTGACTTTGATAGTTATGACCTCTCTTCATTGCGCACCGGCATTATGGCAGGCTCCATCTGCCCTGCGGAGGTGATGAAAGCGGTGAATTCTAAAATGAACATGAAAGAGGTACAGATCGCCTACGGAATGACAGAAACCAGTCCGGTATCGACGCAAACCGCTGCGGATGATCCGTTTGATAAACAGGTAACCACGGTTGGCCGTACTCAGCCCCACCTAGAAAGTAAGATTGTCGATCCACTGACTGGGCGCGTCCTTCCGCGCGGCGAAATTGGCGAACTGTGTACTCGCGGTTACAGTGTCATGCTCAAATACTGGAACAATGAACAAGGCACCCAAAAAGCCATCGATGAAAACGGCTGGATGCATACCGAAGATCTCGCGACCATGGATGAGGAAGGTTACATTCAGATCGTGGGGCGCATCAAAGATATGGTTATTCGTGGTGGTGAGAACGTTTATCCTAAAGAGATCGAAGAGTTTCTCTATACGCACCCGAACATTACCGATGTACAGGTGACCGGCGTTCCAGATAAAAAATATGGCGAGGAATTGATCGCTTGGGTTAAACTCAGTGTCGACTCTGAGAGTGTTACCGAGCATCAGTTGCGGGAGTTCTGTAAAGGTCAGATCACTCACTTTAAGATTCCACGCTACTTTAAATTTGTTGATGAATTTCCGATGACGGTAACGGGTAAGATTCAGAAGTTTAAAATGCGCGAAATCTCGATCAAAGAATTGGGGCTCGATGATATCTGATCCCTTAGTGATAAGATAAGCGGGGTCTATTGACCCCGTTTTTATGACGATAACGGTCGCCTCATCACGTTAATAACAGATCAACAGCAAGGATACGCCGGTGGATATCGATCAACATTACAGCCATCACGCAGACGAAGCCTTCCTCTTACAGCAACTCCGTCAACGTTATCCCGATGGCCCTTCGAGCTATCAATTAGCGCCTTTAGATCAACTCCATATTGGCGGCATTAAGGCCTCGGAGAAACTCCTTCAGCAACTGCAACACGATCAACCCCACCGTATTCTAGAAATCGGCTCGGGTGTGGGCGGCTTGATGCGCATGCTCAACGCTAAGACTCAGATCGAGGTTGTCGGTATCGATATCACGCACCGCTTTAATCGCCTAAATCAAGCGATTAGCGCGCTAACATCACCGCCTACCTCACCTCAGCTAATTACCTGCGATGCCCGTCAGCTCCCCTTTGCAGATAACCACTTTGATTGCATTATCTTTCAACACAGCTTATTAAACATTCCTCACACCGATGTTTGCCTGCAAGAGTGCCGTCGCATACTCAGCCGTCATGGATCACTGCTATTACATGAGGTACTGCAGGGCCCCAACCCTCACAGCATGCGCTACCCCGTGCCTTGGGCCAGTAACGCACAACAGTCCCATCTGCTCACCTTTGAAGCGATCAGCGCTTTATTACAGCAGCACCACTTTAAACTCGAACAGGCTGAAAACTGGTCGAGTGAAGCACTACAATGGCGTCATCGACAGCAGCAAAAAGAGACTTCAGTTAAGCCCCCCTCGACGCTCTCTCCAGCCAATATTCTGGGTCAGTCATTCAGCCAAATGGGTGCTAATGTCATCACCAACCTCAATACCGGTGCGGTCGAAGTCTGGCAACTCAGTTGTCGCGGACAAACGCTATAATCACTGCCATTTCGGACGCCTTTGCTGTATCCTTCGCGCTCCTGTCATTTCGACAATGTAGTTATAGAGAGTGTGCATGAAATTTACTGATCTGGGCCTATCGGCACCGATACTTGATGCCGTTACCGATAAAGGTTACGAGACCCCTTCGCCAATTCAGGCCCAAGCGATTCCGGCGGTACTGGAAGGCAAAGACCTGATGGCTGCGGCCCAGACCGGCACCGGCAAAACCGCCGGTTTTACCCTACCGCTGCTTGAACGTCTGAGTCAGGGTGAGCGAGCCAAAGGCACGCAGATTCGCGCCCTCATTTTGACCCCAACCCGCGAGCTAGCCGCTCAGGTGGCTGAAAGCGTACGTGAGTATGGCCAACACCTGCCCTTACGCTCGGCGGTAGTGTTTGGTGGTGTCAGTATCAATCCTCAGATGATGCAGCTGCGCAAAGGGGTCGATATTTTAATCGCCACGCCCGGTCGGCTGATGGATCTGTATAACCAAAATGCCGTCAAATTCAATCAAGTTGAAGTACTGGTGCTAGATGAAGCCGACCGGATGCTGGATATGGGCTTTATTCATGACATCAAACGCATCATCAACCTGCTGCCAAAACAACGACAAAACTTGATGTTCTCTGCGACCTTCTCGGATTCGATCCGTCAACTCGCTAAAGGCTTGGTTAACAATCCGGTTGAGATCTCTGTCGCCCCGCGCAACACCACCTCGAACAACGTCAAGCAGTGGATCTGTCCGGTTGATAAGAAACAAAAATCAGCGCTCTTCAGTCATCTACTCGCAGAACATCAATGGCATCAGGTATTGGTCTTCACTCGGACCAAACGCGGCGCTAATCAGCTCTGCAAGCACCTAGACGCGCAAGGGGTCAAAGCCGCCGCGATACATGGTAATAAAAGCCAATCCGCTCGCACCAAAGCGCTACTGGAATTCAAGCAGAGCAAGATTCAGGTATTAGTGGCTACCGATATCGCCGCGCGAGGTTTGGATATCGATCAACTACCGCAGGTGGTTAACTTCGATCTACCCAATGTTGCTGAAGATTATGTTCACCGTATCGGCCGTACCGGTCGTGCCGGGGCCAGCGGTCAGGCCATCTCATTAGTCAGTGCCGATGAATTTGATCAACTATCGGATATCGAACACCTGATTGGACGGCTACTCGAACGCGAAGAGGTGCTCGGGTTTCAACCGCTGCATAACCTGCCGGAATCGAGCCTGAGCAAGCGTAAACGCAAACCCAACAAACCGAAAAGAGCCAAGCCTCAGACAGGCCATCAGGATGGTCAACGCTCCGCTGATGTCGCCCGAGGACACAAACCCGCGGGCAAAAACAAACGTCACCGCAGTCAGTCGGGTAATCGTCAAGAACAACCTTCCGGCAATAGCAAAGCGGCAAACCCGCGTCAGTCGACTGCCGCTAAAGGGGCGCAAACCAAAGCCTCAGGCAATCCTCAGCGACCGGCAAACCGTGGTGGCCGATCCAATAACGGCAATGCCCCCGCTAAACCGGGCAACCGTCGTCCAGCACGCAATAACCCCGGCGTCAGCCGCGGTTAAGCGTGATAGATCCGCTCTATCGTGCTGGAAATCATCGCCGCATAAGGTACAGTGCTAACCTCATTCAGAAAACAAGATGAATAGGTAACACAATGCGTTTTCTTTTTATTGGCGCTGGAGGCATCGGCTGCTACTACGGTGCCAGACTTCAGCAACAAGGACATCAAGTAACATACCTGGCCCGTGGTGAACACCTGCAGGCATTGCAGACTCACGGCCTGAGTATTTGTCATCCCGAGCTAAGCTTCAATCAACCGGTTGAAGCGCTCGATAATCACACGCTACAAAATCGTTATCAATGCCATGATTTCGACCTTATCCTGCTAACACTTAAAGCGGGCGGTACTGCCAGCCTACTCGCAGAGATGAGCGCTTGGCTAACGACCGCAGAAACACCGATGCTATCGCTACAAAACGGCGTTGATAACGAGCCCCTAATAGGCAAAACATTAGGACTTCATCGTACACTCGGCGGTTTAGCCGTTCGCATCGGTGGCCATATCATCGCCCCAGGTAAAATCGAAGCCACCGGCCCCGCACAGGTGGTGATGGGTAGCTGGCCGAATCATCACAGCGAGCAGACTTTTCCCGTCTCAACGTTAGAAGCCTTTGCCGCAGCGTTCAATGAAGCCGGCATTCCAACTCAGATCAGTAGCGATATCCGTTACGAACTGTGGCGCAAACTGATTATCAATAATGGCGTTAATCCCCTTTCAGCGCTGACACGTCTCGATACTCACGCACTCACTTCACATCCAACCTTCGGTAAAACCGTCTATCGGATGATGCAAGAAGTCGCCGCCGTATCGCCGGTGGATGATGTCACACTCAGTCAAGCGGATATCGATGAGATGTATGCGCTAATCTGCAACTTCGATGCAATTAAAACCTCCATGCTGGTCGATCAAGAAAAAGGCCGCCCCTTGGAACTCGATGGTATCAGCGGTGCGATCATCAGCCGTGCGGCTAAACTCAACATTCAAGTGCCCAATACCGAACTTGTGCATGCCCTACTGCAACAGCAGCAACAAAACCTTGCAATTGATACTTAACGATCTACAGCCAGACAGGAGTTCTGAATGAATTTACAGCAGTTTATCCAACAACTAGAGCAACCCAATACGATCGACTTCGAAGACACCATGGCCGTTATCGAAGCCCACTATGATTACACTCCCAGCCGCTTTACCAATGGCGAACTGATCAACGAAGCAGGCACCAATCAGGGCTCCTGTAAAATCTTTGCCTTTGCGACATTGAATAATTTATCCGAGCAACATACCCTCAACTGCTTTGGCCGCTTCTACCGTCAAGATGTTCTACAACATCCCGAGGGCAAGGATCATGGCAATATCCGTAACTTTATCACTCAGGGCTGGGCAGGCATTAGCTTCGATCAAGCGCCATTAGTGGCCAAGTAACCGTAAAATATTCGCCGTTATTCATAGATTGACTAAAAACGAAAGCCAAAGGTCTCAGCGATTGTCGCTACTATCATACAGATCAGTCGCCCGAATCAGACATTTTTAAGACTTTTTCCTATAGCCAGATTATAACGATATAGCCATAATGACTCTCGTTGGATCGACACTCTTTAAGGATGACGAAACGCTGAAACGACAAGGAGGTCGTAAAGCGATAAGGAGATGACCCATTGGCAGGATGCTAACGGGTATTTCGCTACATAATTTCCACGGATGGGAAGCCTCTTCTGGGATGATGAAGGGGCTGCAGTATGGAACTGCTAACACCACAGCGATATGGATTATAGAAATAAGAGCTCAGGAAACTGCAGCTCTTTTTTTATGTCTCCGGTTTGGCTGCAATACTACATAAACCGCAGCCCCGATACGCATTCAGCCATCAACCCAGTAAAGTGCCGACGAGGCTTGCAACGCATCACCCTCAAAAAGCAGCAACATAGACTAGCGCTTAGATAACCGAGCTAATCATCTTAATCGCCAAACCCAACAGCAGCACAGCAAATACTTTTTTTAACACTGGCACCGGCAAGCGATGCGCCACATGTGCGCCAACAGGCGCCATCAATGAACTCATCAATGAGATTAAGATCACGCCAGGCAGGTAGATAAAACCGACGCTGTAATCAATCTGCATGTCTGCGGATAAGCCATTGATAATATAGCCAAGGGTGCCTGCCACCGAAATCGGCAAACCAATCGCGGCAGACGTACCAATCGCCTTTTTAACATCAATATTGTGCCAGCTTAAATACGGTACGGTGAGGGTTCCTCCACCAATAGAAACCAAGGCCGAGATACTGCCAATCACGCTGCCTGCGGCAAACAGCACCGGTGTGCCGGGCAAATTACGGCTCGGCTTTGGCTTAATATTAAGAAACATCTGTGTTGATGCATACACCAGAAAGCAGGAGAAAAACACACCGAGAAAGGTCGAGCTGAGCACCGAAGCCAAAAACGTCGCTAAAAACGCTCCCACCACGATCCCCGGCGCAATCCGTTTGACCACCGGCCATAGCACGCCGCCTTTTTTGTGATGCGCGCGCATACTTGAGATCGATGTCATGACAATCGAAGCCATGGATGTCCCCAGCGCCAGATGAACTACCTGATCGACGGGCAGCCCCTGCCAGATAAATAATGAGGTTAACACCGGCACCATGACCAGACCACCACCAATACCCAACAAACCGGCGAGGAAACCAACCACCGTTCCTAGCACAACAAAAGCAATAATCAGTTCAATTTCCATCGTTAATATCCGTTATCCATCATCACCGCGATGATCACCGCGGCGTTTAATCATTGACTGTTTAAATCAACCCAACTTGTCGGCTGCTACTTTATAATTGGGGTCTTCTTCCCGATTGATCTCAACGGCAGTACCGGCTTTTTCTAGCAAACGAATACATTCATCACTCAGATGACGAATATGAATATCAATACCCGCTTTCTCATACCGCTCTACCAATGAGTCAATCACCTCCACACCGGAATGATCCATCACTCGACAATTTGCAAAGTCGATGATCACTTCCTCTGGATCAAACTTAGGTGTGAAATTATCGCGAAAGGCTTGAACAGAACCAAAAAACAGCGGCCCATGCGGCTTATAAACCTTCAAGTAGCCATTATTTTCAACACTGGTATCGATACGCATATGCTTAGCGTGTTTCCAAGCAAACACTAGCGCAGACACAATGACACCCACAATGACGGCAATCGCTAAATCCGTCAGTACCGTTACCACCGTCACAACGACGACCACAATCGCATCGGAAGGCGGAATCTTTCGCATCAAGTTGAGGCTGGCCCACTCAAAAGTACCAATCACGACAATAAACATGACACCGACCAGCGCGGCGACCGGAATAATCTCAATCCAGCTAGAGCCGACCAAGATAAACAGCAGTAAAAATAGCGCCGCCGATATACCGGATGCTCGCCCTGTTCCTCCCGAGCCAATATTAATCATGCTCTGACCGATCATCGCACAGCCACCCATGCCGCCAAAGAAACCCGTCGCAACATTGGCAACGCCCTGACCGACACATTCACGATTACCCCGACCACGAGTTTCGGTAATCTCATCGATCAGAGTCAGTGTTAGCAGTGACTCAATCAAGCCAATCGCCGCCAGAATCAGCGCATAAGGCAAAATAATCCGTAGGGTTTCAAGGTTAAGATCGACCATCGGAATATGAAACTGCGGCAAACCACCCGCAATACTCGCCGCGGGATCACCGGTCATATCGACTAGCACATCCTGTACGCTTCGAGCCGTATCAATATCTAGCCCAATCACCAGTCCGGTGACTACCAAGATAGCCACTAATGTCGACGGTACCGCTTTGGTTAATTTCGGTAGAAAGTGAATAATCGCCATCGTTAAAGCCACTAGCCCGAGCATCACACCCAGTTGCTCACCTTGCATCCAACTCAGTACGCCATCGGCATCCGCCACCTGAAACTGCTTCATCTGCGCTAAAAAGATAACGATAGCGAGACCATTAACAAACCCGAGCATCACCGGATGCGGCACCATGCGGATAAACTTACCTAGCTTAAAGATACCGGCTAATATCTGGAAAATCCCCATCAACACAACGGTAGCAAACAGATATTCAATCCCGTGTTCAGCCACGAGACTCACCATCACCACCGCAAGCGCCCCGGTCGCACCGGAAATCATTCCAGGACGGCCACCGATGACGGCGGTAATTAAGCCCACCATAAAGGCGGCATAAAGCCCTACTAAAGGAGCGACACCCGCTACAAACGCGAAGGCCACCGCTTCCGGCACCAGCGCCAGTGCCACCGTAAGACCGGATAACAGATCGGATTTCATGCTTTTAGAACGTTTATAAATCAGCTGCAGCATAATAGAATACTTTTCCTGAGTAGAAGACTGACGGCAAAAAAAGCGGAATTATAGCACTGTGCATCTGCACAAAATAGACTTAGGGACGTATATGCAACAACAGCTTATGGCGAAGACTAGCTAAGTGCGTTGCGGCGATATCGGCGGCCAGTTGTTTTACACTCGGCGAGACATGGGCTTTGTAGTGCTGTTGCAACTGCATCAAATTACGCCAAGCGGGCGGTAATTTATCGGCATGAGTTAACATGCCACCGGCATGATCAGCGGCGATATAGCGCACCGAGCCAATGCCCGATAGCAACAACCGCGCTAAACACATCGGACAGGGTTCGAGCGTGACTAATAGCGTCAACGCTTCTGGCTGATAAGGCACTAGCCCCGCCTCAAGCTGATCGATCAATAACATTTCAGCATGAGCACTACTGTGATAACCCGCCTGACTAAACACGCGGTTTTCAGACTGTGCCACCCGTCGCCCCTGAGGATCAATCAATATAGCCGCCACGCCATAACTTCCCTGCTCCAACGCATCCAAGGCTAAACGACAACAAAATATGGCCTGCTGATCATCCCGATAACCAGGGTCCGGCTGCAACCGCTGTAAACGATCAATTAGCGCTGCGATCGCGGCATCATGTTGCAACATACTTGGTTCCTCGCTTAACTATCCGCTATCGCCATCAGCGTTTAATACAGTAGCTTTAACTGTTCGACTTGCTGACCATTCTTGGGCCGTAAGCGATACCCCACACCGATTAAACGTACCGCCTTACGGCCTCTCAACCAAGCCTCCTGACAAAGATGCTGATACAGCGCCAATGAACATTCACCGCTCTGTTGTTCAACCGTGGTTTGTGTGAAATCGGCAAACTTCAACTTAATCACCGCCCCCGCAACCTCTCGCTGCTGAGCATGCTTTTGAAACCGAAGTTCAAGCTCACTCAGCATCGCCGGTAGTTTATCGACACAGCAGGATAAATCAGGTAAATCAACGGCAAACGTATGTTCAACACTGATCGATTTGCGTTCCCGCGTGGTTTTCACCGGCCGTTCATCAATTCCTCGGCTTAGCTCGTATAATCGCTTACCAAACCGACCAAATCGATTAACTAATTGCGCCAAACTTAACTGCCGCAAATCGGCACAGTTCTCGATACCCATCTGTTGAAGTTTCGCCGTTGTCACCTTACCGACACCCACGATTTTCTTCACCGGCAATCGCAGCACAAAGTCTTCTAGCTTATCCGGCGTGATAACACACAAGCCGTCCGGTTTATGCCAATCGCTGGCAATTTTAGCAATATACTTATTCGGAGCGACACCCGCCGAAATAGTGATGCCCACAGTATCACTGACCCGCTGACGTATCTCTTGCGCCATTAAGGTAGCGCTACCACCATGATGCTTAGCATCGGTCACATCCAGATAGGCTTCATCCAGTGATAAAGGCTCAATTAAATCAGTATAGTCAGCATAGATCGACATGATAGCAGCCGATGCTTGACGGTATTTCTCCATATTACCGGGCAAGACCGTTAAGTGCGGACACAGTTTCAGGGCTTGGGCAGTCGCCATGGCGGAATGAATACCAAACGCTCTAGCGGGATAATTACAGGTAGAAATCACACCACGGCGATCAGATGAACCACCAATGGCTAATGGAATATCTTGCAGGGACGGATTATCCCGCATCTCGACTGCGGCAAAAAAACAATCACAGTCACAATGAATAATTTTTCGTAACGGCTGCTCAGTCACTTCATCGCCCAAATTAACACAAACTCATTTTGTATTTATTCAAGCCTACTATGAAATACTGTATATAAAAACAGTTATTTAAGTTCCAAGCTCCGCTTTATGCGATCAATATTCAATTTAACCCATTCTGAATTGATTGCTCCCCAACTATCGATCACATAATAACCGTCATTATTACGTCGACCATCCTGCTTGAAGTAAATATTCACCCCCATACCGGGAATCACCTTGATGACATCTTGTATGGTGCGTCGTGGCCAGCCGGTCAGTGCGATCAATGCAGGCACACTCGGCCGCTCAGTGGTGGCAATTAGATATGAGATAAACAACCGGCGCGCAAACGTCCTGTTGAGAGTATTCATGATTCGTCAGACTCCTATTTAGACTCAATTTATTACACTCAACTTATCTAGACTCAATAAGTTAAAACGATCTAAATATCGACAGCGAAATATTAAAAAACACTAATTTAGATAACTGCATTATAAGGCGTCAGATCACCCATCTGCAAACATTCACCCGCCACCTCGCGGCATTGATCGGTGACGAAGAGAGTCACGATGATTCTCGATTTAAATGAAAATTATTCTAAGCTTAAAGTAGACACCGTAGGACAGATGTTATGACAAGCGAAAAAAGCAACAAAGCCAATGATCA
Source organism: Amphritea sp. 1_MG-2023 (assembly GCF_030547545.1). Taxonomy (GTDB): domain Bacteria; phylum Pseudomonadota; class Gammaproteobacteria; order Pseudomonadales; family Balneatricaceae; genus Amphritea. The sequence continues at coordinate 198,616 of NZ_JAUOQE010000002.1, read as the reverse complement.
CGAACGTCCCTTGATCGAAAAACGCTGCGGCATTGATCGTCGCAATCATAAGAACCGTCGAGAACAGATCCGTTATGAGCCGGATCGACGCAAAAATCATGGCCGACGCGTGAACGATAAAGACCCGTGGAAGGATGCGTTTGAATTTGATTGATAATACAAGCCAAACACCGCCGTCATCGGATAGTCATTTTTCTGACCACTGACTGTCATATTAATCACATAAATTGACGCTGAATAGTAATCGGAAAGGTCAGAGATTGTGATCAACGTTGAACAGGTTATCACCCATAAATTCCCCTCTTTTGCATCGCAGCCATCCGTTCTTCGTAAAACGGCACTGTTTGCGCTACGGCGCCTGTTTCACGAACAAGAGGTCAACCGCTTTCTAACCGAGAATCATAACTATCACGGTTTTGAGTTTATTGATCGGGTATTGGATTACTTCAATTTCACTTACAGCCTAAGCAATAAAGATCAGATGAACATTCCCTCTAGCGGACGAGTGCTAATCATTGCAAATCACCCCTTAGGGGCACTGGATGGTCTTGCACTGCTGAAGATGATCGGCGAAATACGTAAAGATGTGCGTATCGTTGCCAACGATATGCTGGCATCTTTTACTCAGCTCAGCCCACTATTGCTGCCCGTTGATAACCTAAATAAAGCCACTCGTAAACAGGATATCGCCAATATCAATAAGGCCCTTCACAACGAAGAGGCCGTCATTGTTTTTCCTGCCGGCGAAGTATCTCGTGCTGGCCCGACCGGCATCAAAGATAATAGCTGGAATCAGGGTTTCCTTCACTTTGCCAAAAGAACCAACTGCCCTATCTTGCCGATTTTCATCGGTGGGAAAAACTCATCACTGTTCTATACCGCCTCAGGCTTGAATAAAGCCTTGGCCGCGCTATTACTGCCTCGAGAAATGTTTAATAAGCGCGCCATGAACTTACAATTTAAGGTTGGCGAACCGATCCCCTACAGCCAATTAGACAAATTACCGCTCGCGGCTCAAGAAAAAAGCAAAATGGTACGCAAGCACCTCTATCGACTGGCGAAAGGCCGTAAACCGATATTCAAAACAGAGAAAACCATCGCTCACCCGCAAAACCGTCAAGCCTTAAAAAAAGAACTCAAGGCGTCTGAACTGCTCGGCGAAACCGCCGATGGAAAACGCATCTATTTATTCGACTATCACGCCGATTCGACCGTTATGCGAGAGGTCGGTCGACTCCGAGAGGTATCATTTCGCTGTGTCGGCGAAGGCACCGGCGAAAAACTCGACCTTGATCGTTATGACTCTCACTATCGCCACTTAATCCTCTGGGATGAAGAAGAGCTTGAGATTGTTGGCGCTTATCGCCTGGCTGAAGCTTGGAAAATGAATAACAGCCAAGATGATCAACTCTATAGCTCGACACTGTTTAATTACAGCCCAGCCATGCAACATTATTTTGAACAGGGCATTGAGCTCGGCCGTAGTTTTGTGCAGCCGAAATACTGGGGCAAGCGTAGCCTCGATTATCTTTGGTATGGTATCGGCGCATATTTAAAGCGGCATCCCAAGGTTCGCTACATGTTCGGCCCAGTCAGCCTCAGCAATCGTTATCCGCAACATGCAAAAGATCTACTGGTCTATTTTTACAGTCTCTATTTCCCCGATAAGGAAAGGCTAGGCCGATCACTGACTCCCTACACCATAAAGCCGGAAGTCAGCGCTCATTTGCAGACACTTTTCTCTGGCAACGACTATAAAGAAGACTTCAAAACCCTCAAACAACAGATGGACTTCCTTAACTGCGCGGTACCAACCCTGTACAAACAGTATGCCGACGTATGTGAGTCTGACGGTGTTCGTTTCTTAGATTTTGGCATTGATGCTGAGTTTAACTTTTGTGTCGATGGTTTGGTGCTAGTCGATATGGATTACCTCAAAGCGAAAAAACGCACCCGCTATATCGGCCCAATTCACTAAATCATTCTGTTTTAAACCATAAAGAGGCTGCAAGGCCTCTTTTTTTCTGCCAAACTTTCAAATAAATGAGTATTTCAGTCAACACACTATTCAGGTCTGCCGCCGATGAAAAATAAATCCGTCCTGAAACCGACCTCCAGCGATCAGGAAATTGAAGCCTTCCTGCAACAAGCTCGGCAACTCTCAGTACCGCAGCAGGGCGATGCGCGACTCATCTTTGCGCTGGATGCTACCGCTAGCCGAGAGAAAACCTGGGATCACGCTTGCCACTTGCAAAGCGAAATGTTTTTACAAACGCAAGATCTCGGTGGGCTCAGCGTGCAACTGTGTCATTACGGCGGTATGCAGCAATTCAGCGCCAGTCAATGGTTGAAAAACACCGACAGTCTACTTAATCAGATGAATCATGTTCAATGTCTAGGTGGCCATACGCAGATTGCTCGGCTGCTTCAACATAGCCTGAAACAAACACGTCAAGAAGCGGTACAAGCCATCATCTTTATTGGTGACTGCGTTGAAGAACCCGCTGATTTTCTCTGCCAACTGGCCGGACAGCTGGGCATTCACGCGACACCTTTATTTATCTTTCAAGAGGGACACGATATCAGCGCGGCCCATACATTCAAACAGATGGCGCAACTTTCTGGAGGCGCCTATTGTCGCTTTGATAACACCAGCGCCTCAACCCTGAAAGCCTTACTCAGTGCCGTCGCGATCTATGCCACTGGTGGCCGAAAAGCGCTGCTGAAATACGCGAATCAAGGGCATCCAGACATTCTGCAACTCACTCATCAGCTTAAACCCTAAGGATTCCAATCTTGAACCCCATTGTACTGATACTGCTCGGCTTACTGTTACTTGGCTGGTTTGTTTGGTTGCGCAGCAAATCCCCCGCCGATCAACGCAAAGCGAACTTCATGCTGATTGCCGCGGTACTCGCCGCCGCACTTTTTTACTTAACCTTTAGCGGAAAACTACATTGGCTCGGCGCCGTATTTGCCATCCTGCTACCCTTCGCGCGGCGCATTATTCCGCTGATCCCCATTTTCGGTAAATTATTTCAGCATTATCAAAACAATCAGAACACGGCTGGCAACACCTCAGAGGTCAAGAGTCGCATGATAAAAATGCAACTCGATCACGCTACTGGCACACTCGAGGGAGAGGTCTTAGAAGGCCCTTTTCAAGGGCGACAGCTGTCGACATTAACTGAAGCGGAGTTTATCGAACTACTCAATGATTGCCGTTCAACTGACGCTCAGTCGGCAAGATTACTTGAAACCTATCTGGATAAACGCTTTGGTGATAGTTGGCGTGACGATGATCACTCGTCCACCGAAGCCTCCGATACCGATAAGGCGTATCAAATTCTGGGCTTAGAACCCGGCGCATCAAAAGATGAAGTCATCGAAGCACATCGTCGACTCATGCAAAAGCTACATCCCGATCGAGGCGGTAGCGACTATTTAGCCGCAGAGATCAATCAAGCGAAAGATCAATTGCTCAAGCTATTTACATAACCCGGATCGGCGCTTAGGGCTGCTGAATCTCATCAATTATAATTTCATTTAATAGCTCATCATCCATATCGGCAGCTTGTATCGATGGGGCGGTGAGTGACGTAACTGAGGCTGGTTCGGCGACTAGGGGGGCATCCCGCTTGGAATCCTGCTCGGGCTTATCTCGGGGCAACAGCACCCCACCCTGCAGCCCTGAAGGTCGCCAAAGCTTAAACGTTGCACCGTATTCCACCCAGTGATCTGCGCCCGTCTGCAAGACTAATTGGCCTCCAGTACCGCGGCGAAATAACATCAAATATTCATGCTGCTCGGCATCTTGCATACTGAAAATCAATTTGCCGGATTTCAGGTATTGCCAATGCCCATGTTCAGTCATCGCCTTGCCTGATGCATCACGGCTTACCAGCTGTACTTGATAATCAGTCGAAAGCTTAAACATCACCTGATGACCATCCTCAGGCTGATACCAATAAAAGCCAGCGATCTCATCGGTCTGTGTATGACCTCGACGGGCACAGCCATGATACGCTCGGTCATAAAACATCATCTGCGCCGTTAACGGCAACAAAGCGCCACTTTCGCTATCGACACAACGCTGTTTAATCAAGGTTATTTCAAACGGCTGCTTACCCTGCTTGACTATCTTCTCAGTATAACGCGCGATAACCGCGAAATCCTTGCCTTGACTGGCAGCAGCCCCCAACTCATCTGAACTAACCGTCTCGTCAACAGTCAGCGTTTGCGCGCGTGTTTGAAACTGAAAACTAGCCAACGGTTTAACACTCTTAACAATCACACGATCAGTCAATATATCTGCCACCCAGTGCGGATCACTACTCGCGGCCCGAAATAGCACCCCGGCCAAGCGGAAATGACAGGTTGCGGCGGTACCGCCGACGGTATCGAGTTGCTTGACCAGCAGACGCTTGTCAAAAGCAGGATCAACAACCGCCTGCAACTCAACATATAAGTCACTTTTACTAAACCCGGTGAACCGCTGATAATGCTCACTCAGCTCCTGTTGCGGGGTAAAGTCTTCTATAGGCCACCAGCGCTTTTCATAACAGGGTTGAAACCAAAGCTGTTGCTGACGCTGTATCACCACGCCTGCAAGCGACTGTAACGGCAACTGCGAAGGAAAAAGCTGCTGCTGAGGCTGCTTGACCACACAGCCCGTCACCATTAGCGTTAATAACACAGATATCAGTAGAACAGATGCTCGGTTCATCAGTTGCCGCATTTCATCACTCAATAAATGCTTTCTAGCATACTCTGCAACGTCGCTATCTTAAAGTGATGTACCTCGGCGCATGATTAGTTTAAATTCTGCTAAAATCACGATCACTTTCATATCATTAGGAACGGCGGGTTATGAAGCTTGCACGGTTTATACATTCAAACAAAGAACAGCTAGGCTGCGTCACTGAACAACAAGTGATTGCCATTCCAGAAACGCTTTTTGCAGGCTCTATGGCCGAACTTCTGAGCCGTTTTGCCTCTCTAAAAGCGGCTCTTGAACAACTCATAGAAACCGCATCGCAGCCGCTCGCTATTGACGATATACAATTATTAGCGCCCATTGCTCAACCCGAAAAATTTATCGGTGTTGGGCTCAACTATCAAGACCATATTGATGAAACAGAATTAGCCGTACCCGAGTTCCCCACGCTATTCAACAAACAATCCAGTTGCATTACTCACCCCGGCTCACCCATTTACCGCCCTCATGTTTCTGATAAGCTCGATTATGAAGGTGAGCTGGCGCTCGTCATTGGACAATACTGCCGCAACATTAGTGAACAAGACGCTGCCAAGGTTATTGCAGGCTACACCATTGTGAATGATGTCTCCGTCAGAGACTGGCAGATCAAATCGCCCACTTGGACATTGGGTAAATCATTTGATAGTCATGGCCCTATGGGGCCTTGGATCGTCACGGCTGATAGCATCGACCCGCACAACTTAGAACTCAAAACCTGGCTCAATGATGAATTGCGTCAGCATTCCAACACTCGCCATCTGATTTTCAACTGCTATCAATTGGTTGCAACACTCTCATCGGTTTGCACGCTAAAACCCGGCGATATCATTGCTACCGGCACTTGCAGCGGTGTTGGCGTAAAAATGAAACCGCGCGGCTATATGAAGCCAGGCGATCAAATTACCATAGAGATCGAAAACATCGGCCGCTTAAGCAACCCTATTTTACAGGAACCCGAGCACAACAGTTTCATCAGTCCGGACCCACTGTCTTAAATAAACAACCCTATAAGTTATTGTTTTTAAATGACTTATAGACATCCTAAAAATAAAGGTCGCTTTTAAGAGACAGTTACATGAAGTTAGTTCATAATAGACACGCTATAGCGTCATCAAAAAAACAATAAAGCATTGTTTAAAAAGGAAATTATTATAGCTAGGCACAGTAATTGCTAAATACAACATCATTAGCCAATTACTAAGGACTTAGCATGTACCGGACCCTTACCCTATTGTTATTAACCTTGACCACAACACTGACTCAGGCCGAAGCCACTCAACCATTGAAGCGCTTAACAAATCTAGAAGTGATTGAACATATACGCTCCGAGCTTCCTAAAGAAAAAGCTCCTCGTAAAAATTCGCGTTCATTATCGATGTTTGAATCGCTCGATAGAAATCATGATAATGAGATTTCATTAACCGAAATGCGACAGCACCCATCACTCGCCAGTAGCTTTCATCGGCTGGATATCAACAATGATGGCGTCCTCAATCAGCAAGAAATAGAACCATTGCAAGCAGAAGCCAAAGGCTTACGACATATTCTAAACCTCTCAGCGCTGAGAATTATCTGATGCTGCAAACACCAGGAACGCGACCCTATCAATAATATAAATACGGTGAATAACTCGTCGCTACAAACGCGATCATTGATGCAACTGGTGGTGCTAGCGTTTTTTCTGGTCGTGGCACCGCTTGGTGTGCTCATCTATCAGGCAACCGACTCCATGGTGACGCTTTCTCGTCAAGGACGCGAGCATGCCAAAGAAGCACTCGATTTTTTCAGTCGTAGCCAACATCTGCGTGAGTTATCGGGCGATCTGGTTCGCTCTGCCAGACAATATGACGTGCTTAAAAAAACACAAATAGAGGATCGCTTCCGCTCGCAACTATCAGAGTATAAAACGCTGCTTCAGCTACATAGTTTCCTGATTGATTCCGACAACATTGAAACGATCTTCACGCTGATCTCTGCACTGGAAACCTTACCACTGAATACGGCGACGGGCGATAAGGTCAGTCAACTGGTGCCGCTAACTCAGACCCTGTATGATGACACTCGGAAAAAACTAGATCAGCGATTGGAATTTCTCAATGCAAAAGCAGAAGAGCAACAAAATATCTTATGGCTTCAGGCCGGTTTGCTGATTACGCTATCCACCATTTTGATTCTGTTTTTTAGTATTCGTATCACTCAGCCAGTCAAGCAACTCATGTTACGCATCAAAGCATTAGGCCACGGTCGTTTAGATATGTCTGAACCGTTTAAAGGCCCAAAAGAGTTCCTAGCACTGAATCAACAGTTGGAATGGCTAGAAACCCATCTACAACTGCTGGAACAAGAGAAACAAGCCTTCTTAAGGCATATGTCGCATGAATTAAAAACGCCATTAACGACACTCAGAGAAGGCACCGATTTGCTCGCGGAAGAACTTGCCGGGCCACTGACAGACAATCAGAAAGAGATAATCTCTCTGATGCAGGAAAACAGCTTTTCGTTGCAATCGCTAATCGAACAACTGTTAGACTACAATCGATTGCAGCATGGGGGAGAGCATGAGCTCAAAGATCAGTTCATTTTACCCATTATTCAACAATCACTCACCTCCCATCAACTGTTACTCAAACAGAAACACATGCACGTTACTTTACCGCAGCAAGATCTCTCTTGGGCCATTGATAAAGATCTGCTGCAACGAACCCTGAGTAACTTGATCTCTAATGCTGCGGTTTATGGCAGTGAAAACGGTCTCCTAAAAATCACGCTGTTAAGACAACATAACGACTTAAAAATAGAGATTGGCAATACCGGTCCTGAAATTCCGCAGACCGACTTAGCTCAATTGTTTGATCCCTTTTATCAAGGCGTCAATCGACGTCAAGGCTCGGTCAAAGGATCGGGTATCGGCTTAAGCATCGCACGAGAATCAATCAAAGCGATGGGTGGCACCTTAGAACTTCATAGCAATCAGGATGGTTTCGTTAGTTTTATGATCACTCTTCCAAACCTAGGACAAACTATCGATGAGTAAAGGACTGTTAATCGTTTTAATCACCTTGGTCATCAGCGGCTGCCAAATAAAGCAACTATTACCCACAGACAGTCACATGACAGCCGCTTGTAGTACACAAGACATGCATCACTGGATCGCCCAAGAACAGGCGTATCAACAAGCCTCTGCGGCGACCAAATCCGCCATGTTAAAACACGCTGCCGAACACGATCAAACCACTCTGTTGGCGATACTACTGAGTCAGCCCGATAACACGACCGCTCAAATCAGACAATCTATCAGGCTATTTGAACAGCTTGATCTGAATAACAGCCAATGTGATACACAGCAATATCTGTTGGTCCGCTATCAATACACACTAGCGGTGATGACATTACAACGTGCTCTGAACACCGCGGATCTTGAGCGTAAAGCGGTCGCCGCTGAACGGGATAAATTCAAGCAGCAAATAGAAGCATTAACTCGCATTGAGAATGACCTGTCTCACTAGAAAGACAGAGAGGAGTATAAAAATGAAGTCGATTCAGCCACTCATCCTGATCGTAGATGATGATCCAGGCATCCTTAAAGTCTTGAGCCTACGTCTTAGCGCTTCTGGTTTTCGCATAGACACGGCAAGCTCCGGCGTTGAAGCCCTACAACGCATTAAGCAGACGACACCGGATCTGGTCCTGAGTGATCTGCGCATGGACGGGATGGATGGGATGGCGCTTTTTTCTGCCATTCAAGAAGATCACCCGGCCCTACCCGTCGTGATTATTACCGCTCACGGCTCGATTCCAGATGCCGTTGATGCGACGCAAAAAGGCATCTTTGGTTTCTTAACCAAGCCGATTGATAAAGCACAATTGCTGAGCACAATTAATTCGGCACTAGAATCCGCTCATGCGCAGGATGATAGTTGGCGCAGCGCAATCGTTACTCAAAGCCCGCTGATGAACGAGCGCCTCAGTCAAGCCGAGCGGGTTGCCAAATCCAATGTCAGCGTTTTAATCACCGGCCCCAGCGGCACCGGCAAAGAACTGATGGCCAAAGCGATTCACAATGCCAGCCCCAGAAATGACAAACCGTTTGTGGCGATTAACTGCGGTGCTCTACCGGAACAACTACTCGAATCCGAACTCTTTGGTCACGCCAAAGGGGCATTTACAGGTGCGGTTTCTCAACACGAAGGCTTATTCCAATCGGCGCAAGGCGGTACGTTATTTCTCGATGAAATTGGCGATATGCCAAGCACCTTACAAGTTAAGCTGCTGCGAGCGATTCAGGAACGTACCATTCGGCCGGTTGGCTCAACTCGGTCCATCGACATTGATGTTCGGGTTATTTCCGCCACGCATCGTAATCTCGAATTAGCGATGGAAGATGGTGAGTTCCGCGAAGATCTTTACTACCGACTCAATGTGGTCAACCTAGATCTTCCGCCTTTGCGGGATCGACCCGAAGATATTCCGTTACTGACACGCTATTTTGTCGAGCAATCCGCCAAACGCCATAACCCTAAAGTAAAGGGTATCTCTCCTGGCGCATTACACATACTGGCTCAGGCGGCTTGGCCTGGCAATGTTCGTCAACTGGAAAACGTCGTTGAACAAACCGTCGCGCTATCTAGCGCGCCGATTATCAGTGAAGGCTTAGTCAATCAAGCGATCGCTAATCAAGACCGCGTCATCCCCTCATTTAATGAAGCCCGCTCTAGCTTTGAACGCAGCTATCTAACCAAAGTCATGCATATCACCGCCGGCAATGTCACTCAGGCGGCTAAAATTGCGCAACGAAATCGCACCGATTTTTATAAACTACTGCATAAGCATGACCTAGAAGCCTCTCAGTTCAAACCCGGGCGCAAAGGCAGTCAATTTTTAGAACAGCAAAAAGCCGGCTAATAAACCAGCGCATAAGATAAGGCTGATATCATCTCATCAGCCTTATCGGCGTCGCTGTCGATAAGCGTCAGTGGTTGCCTCATCAGTAGCGGTGTCGTCAACGATTGCGTCATCAGTGATTATACAACAGTATCGAGCACTACCCTCGGCAGCACGCTAATCACAGCTTTACCATCTTAACGTCAGTTACTCTGTCTTCTCTAAACCAACACTTGTCGCGTATTCGCGATTAAATCATGCACCTGCCTTTCAACCCGTGGCTCAATCATCTCGTCGGGGCGACAGCCATTCGGACAGGCTAAGCGCGGCGTAGTACCAAACAAGCGACAAATCAATGGCCGTTCTGCATAGACGGTACAACCATTCGGCCCTAGGTGGACGCAATTAAACTCATTTAATGCCGCCTCATGCTCCGCATCAGACTTTACCGGCAAGCGCGACATCTCCTCCGATGAGGCTGTTACAGGACCACAGCAATCGTGACACCCCGGTGTACACTCAAATGAGGGGATACGCTCACGCAATCGCACGATAATCTCTTGATTATTGTTCATTGCCTTCCTTTTTATCCTCACCCTAGCGGTGCAAACCACTAGCAAAAATCAATTCCCTAACGACCAATACTCGCCATCCTACCTTGCGTCAGTTGCAAGAGATCTGCAGGAGTTAACTCAACCTCTAAACCCCGCTTTCCGGCACTGACAAAAATAGTGTCAAATGCCTCAGCCGAATCATCTAACAAGGTTGGCAAGCGTTTTTTCTGTCCCAGTGGGCTAATACCCCCCACTAAATAACCACTACTCCGCTGCGCCTGCTGCGGATCGGCCATAGTGACTTTTTTCGTCTTCAATGCACTGGCGGCCGCTTTCAAATTTAACTGCCCAACGACAGGGACAATCGCCACGGCGAGCTGCCGACTATCCCCATTAATGGCCACCATCAACGTTTTATAAACCCGCTGAGGCGAGACATTCAGCGCCCGAGCCGCTTCGTCACCATAACATTCACAATCAGGATCGTGCGTATATTCATGCATACTGAAATTAATTTTTGCGCGTTTAGCTAACTTAATGGCGGGGGTCATCTATACCTTCACTCCACATATTTCGCCAGAGGTTTACTCCAACAGGCCTGTGCCATCCAGTATATCAATCACATCAATAATGGTGGCATTCCCTTCAAGCACTCGAATAATCTTATGACCTATGCGACGATGCTCCTCTCCGGCGATGCGGTCTAACCGTCGCTCCAGCTCATAAGGTAAGGCCTCTGAACGACGATACAGATCGTGATCGAGAACTCCGCCTGCAATAACTTTTTTCTGCCAACCGGGAGGCAGCTTTCCTCCATTCGCAAGTTTTTTCTGTAACCCCGGCGGCAGCGGCTTCGGCTTATGCTTGCCCTTTCCTTCAGTCTCATGCACATAGTCATCGCCAAGATAATACTGACGAATATGATGCTGCTCATTATCATCAAAGCGGTGAGACGGTTGCTCGGACTCTTTGTATCGCTGCTGATTATCTGCAGCGGATTGCTCTGCACCGTTGCCAGCCCATTCCGGTTTTTTAGCCTGCACCGATAGCGGGGCTAACAACAATGCACTCGCCACCCATAAAGTTATTATTTGATTTCGCATTTTATATTGCCTAATTCGATACCACATTAGCTCACCCGTTACCGGTTAATCCGCGTTATTTTCGAACCTTCGATACTCAAGTTATACATCAAGCCTTTATTGGAAAAGATAAAGCCAATAATCGGTTGTTGTAGGGTATGTGAATCGAGGGTACCGCCCGCACCGAGGCTTGCCAGAGCAACACTGCCATCGACACCGGCTTCCCAACCATGACTGTTACGAAATTGAGTCAGGGCATCTGGTGTCATAAATAACAGCACTTGAGATTTTATCTGCGCCCCTAGCTGAAAACCAATAGAAGCGGCGGCGACATTATAATATGCCACCGTTTTGCCGCCAACGCGCAACGCGCCTTCACCGTATTCGCCACCGATCCCCACACCCGCCTTGATCACTTCAGGAAAAACCAATACGCCGACCGCTTTCTGGGTTAGCGTTTGTCCCGCTGAGCTATGCTGATACAGCGCTTGTAGTGCCTGATTAACCTTGGCCTCAATTTCTTGTGCTGAAGCGGCGCTGACGTTAACCGGCATAAAGATCAGCAGCAAGGCAGTCAGAAATATGCGCAAACGTGTCATAGAAGTTCTCCCGTTTAGCTAACAATCGCGGTCCGGTATGGCTATAGTGCAATACTTAGCAAGTATCAGATTCAAAGTATGCGTGACAAATGCAATCGCAGCAACTCATCACGCTCATCAATAGGACTTGGTTAAGGGGCGTAATACCTCTTCCAACCCATTGAGTTTCACTTCATATAGAATCTGTAACAAAATACCAATCTCGCCTGACGGAAAACCTTGGCCGGCAAACCAGACCAAATAGGGCTCGGGTAACTCTAACAGGAGTCGGCCCTTATATTTACCAAATGGCATCTGCATATTCGCCAGTTTTTGTAGCCTCTCAGGCGTGATTTCCATACCGACCTCATCATCAATCGATTCAACATTAGCAACCTCTCAGAGCCTGCACTATACATCAAAATAAACGTACATAAGCGACTCAACCTTTTACAGTATGACCCCTTAAGGCAATCGATGGGTTACTCAGTTACTCAGGCAATTGCTTTTTAAGCCGATCAAAGCGAGGATAGGCATCACTAGCTGGGCTGAGTATTGCCAAACGCCAACACAAATCACCAGAGTATCTAAGATGTCGCCGAGTCTTTCCGCTATCACGGTTTACCCCATCAAATCCACCGCCCCTGTCAGCTTAAGCCGTAGCTCGGTGACTGCCACGGGGCTGGCCTTCGACCGTCAGCTGGTGCTGTGTAATGAACAGGGTAAGTTCCTCACCGCACGCACCCACCCTCAACTCCTAACTGTCAAAACGGCCCTCCTCCCAGGAGGCTTAATGATCTCTGCCCCAGGGGTCGAGCCACTCACCCTTGAATATGCCGCACTCAGTCAACAGTATGATGAGATCAATGTCTGGCACGATCAGATTCGTGCCCGCTACTGTGGCGAATCGGCACAACGCTGGTTTGAAGCACTCATGCAACAGCCGTGTAAACTGTATCTTTTCGGCGAGCAATCCGAGCGAGCTGTCAGCGACAAGCCTGCTCATCAAGTTGCCTTTGCCGATGGTTACCCTTTACTACTGATCTCTCAAGCCTCACTCGATGACCTGAATCAACGCTGCCAAAGCACCGTATTGATGCAGCAGATGCGTCCCAACTTGGTCATCGAACACTGCGAGGCTTACGCCGAAGATAGCTGGAAACGGATCCGCGTTGGTGAGGTTGAGTTTGAGATCGTCAAGCCCTGTGGCCGCTGCATTCTCACCACCACCGATCCAACCACGCTACAACGAAATCCCGATCGAGAGCCGCTAAGTGTGTTAAAAAAATACCGCAAAGGGCGCGACGGTGAAGCCCATTTCGGGCAAAATTTAATTGCGCTCAATCACGGTATCATTAGCCTTGATGACCCAATAGAGATACTTGAAACTGCCGCACCTGAGCGCTACCCAGTCACCCGCGACATAAGTTAAACCCGCCTTCGCTATGATGCTTCGCCTGCACAGCTCGAAGGGCTGTGCGACTCAGTCGTCAGCACCGTCAATAAATCCGCATCAATAAGTGCTGCATCGACTGCAGATAGTCGCTGCAATTGCTCCCTGGCTTTAGCCGCTCCCTGTTGTTGCAACGCGATACCCGCAGCAGAGATGCCCCGCAACATGACCGCCGCCTGAGTACCACTGACTTTATCGCGATGATGCCCCAAACGCTGTAATTGCAAACCAAACTGCTGCCAAAAGTGGCACAGTACAGGCGTTGCGCCAAAACTAGCGCCCAACCAATCGATATCAGTACAACCTTGCTCAATCGCCGTCAGTAACTGCGTACCGATCCCCAAACGCTGCCGCTGAGGGTGAACCGCAATACGCATAACACGTAGCCCGCGACAGTTCGCAGCAGCGGGCAACTGACAATGGGCTAACAATGTTTGTGGTATCAATTGTCCCTTGGGTCGCCGCGTGCCATGCATAATAGCGCTAGCCAGTGGTGCATCAATCGGGCCTTCATAGGCCAACAAAGCCGCCGCCACCAGTGTTTGTTCTCCGGCTTGTTCACTAAAGCCCGCCCAAATTTCGATATTGGGACTATCCAGTAAAATACGTAGATCACCGGGCGTGGTTCGATAATGCGCTAAGATCAGTAAACCAAACAGCTGTTTCAGCAGACGACTATCCCTCAGCAATGCATCTCGATCGAGTGGTCTAAAACAATAGGCTAAGCCTTTAACCGGTTGCGACGCTAAATGAGCCGGCTCGGCATCCAGCAACAACGCTTGATAGCTGAATCGTTCTAAAGGATCGCCCGCCGCCCAACGCACCGGCTGCTGCAGCCGTAGCAACTGTCGCTGTGGTACCAAGCGATCAAGATAAGGCATAAAGCGTACCGCAAAGCCCTGCCCAGTGCCCTCATAACCGTGCACTGTAGAGGCGAAAATCACACGAGGATAATCGAGTAGGTTAAGTAATACGGGGGCTGGAATCGCCGCCGCTTCATCCACCAGCAGTAAATCGGCAACAGGACGTTGTTGCACTAATTGATCGGGTAGCATAAACCGCAACCGACTCGCGCCGACCCTCCAGCTATCCCGCTCACGTGATGACAAGCTTGATAACTGATTTTCCAACAGCCCCACCGCCACTTGTATGGCGCCCCGAGAAGGCGCGGTGATGATAATCTCCAACGGCGGATGGCCCATCGTTTGAGCGTACGGCTGCATCAACCGAGCCGTCAGAATACCCAATGCGGCGCTTTTACCACGACCTCGATCAGCCGTTATCACCGTGACCGCGCGCGACTGACTCATGATAGGCAGACATTTAAGCACCGCGTGTTGCTGATCCTGAGTTTTAAAGGGTGACTGCAGCGTGTCGTGCAGCATGCAAGAGACCGATTGATCGGCCTCTATAGGCGTACGTTTAACGCTGTTAACGGACCTATCGAGCGCATCGTGAGCGATCACTTCTGCTAACTCGGCTGTCGACATGGCTTCATCAAAATGCAGCAACTCACTCGCCGCCGCAATAGTATTTTGCAGATGCCTGATAAACCGCCGGCCAACATCATCGACGCTGAACGGCGGCACCGCCAATTGTTGATATTCAGGATCATTAAAACGCTGCCACTGCGCTAGCGAGGGAGTGATTAAGATAAATAGCCCTCCTGCCACCAATGTTCCCACCACTTGGCCAAAACCATTAGGATTGAAGCCACTCCAGCAGTCAAACACAATCCCATCTCGTTCTTGACCAAGCCATTGATGCGCCTGTTTCGCCGCGACCGATTTAACCGATGTTGGCGGCGTTAAGCCACTGACCGCATCACCAATCCAAAGCCAACGATTGGCCACGTCATGATCGGCCAAAGTACTCTCGGCGAAGCCTGTCATCTGCGTCTGACACCATGCTTGACTGCCACTGAGCACCACCAATAATCGGTGCGAACGCTGACGAGCCTGTTTGAGTAACACTTCAAGATGATTCAAAACCGATGTCGGACTGCTCACAACATTACCTATGACTGAATTTACAATTGAATTTTACACTCTCCCTGCTGTTAGGGTATAAATAATCAAGGATAAAGCATTAGGAAGGCGAGCAATCATGGCGACAATCACTATAATATTAGCGCATTCAATCGCGGAGACAGTCAATGCGCACTGATCTCTGCCTAGTGATGGATCAAGGCAGCGAATACTGCCAAGCACTGGTGTATGATCGCCTAGGCACCTGCCTCAGCCAAGGCAAAGTCCCGATAAAAACGCAGTTCACACCGCCAAATCGGGCCGAACAACAACCTCAAGCCATCCTCATCTCTCTCAAACAGGCGGCCCTTGAGGCCATCAGCAAACTCCAACGCGAGCAACGACTGCGACTAAAAACAGCCGCCTTGATCACACAACGTTCTAGCTTACTCTGCTGGGATGCGGATAACGGTCAAGCCTTAACACCGGTGCTCAGTTGGCAAGATCAGCGTGGTCTGTCTCATATTCAAGCACTCATGCCTCTGGCAAGCATGATTCGACAGTTGACCGGCCTTTACCCGAATGCTCATTTACCCGCCTCCAAGTTACGCTGGTGCATGGAACACATGAACGTCAGTAACGCCAAACATCGTATTCGTGGGGGGCCCATTTCTGCCTGGCTAATCCAACAGTTATTACATGAGCAGCCCAACCTAATCGATGCTGTTAGCGCCGCGAGGACGATGTTGTACTCTCTTAAAGATAAGGGCTGGCACCCTGAATTAGTCGAGCTATTTCAGCTTCCCGATTCACTTTTGCCAAGCGTGCGGCCCTGTCAGTTCCCCTTTGGCACATTAAATCTGCCGGGCTTAAGTTTACCGTTGAATTTTGTTAGTAGCGATCAGGCCGCCGCCCTCTTTGCGCTAGGCGAACCCTCTCAGGATAATCTGTATATTCATCTCGGCAGCGGCGGGGTTATGAATAGAGCCATAACGGAACGTGGCCTTCACCCTCAAGAACGACTACTACACCACCTGATTCAAGCGGCTCAACAGCCACGCTATAGCGCTGAAGCTACACTTAATGGTGCCGCTAATGCACTCGAATGGGCCTTCAATCATAGCCGCCCTGAATCACGTGACATTGATTCATGGATAGCCGATTACCCCGATCCACCGCTGTTTATGAATATGATCGGTGGCGTAGGTTCGCCCTATTGGCAGCCGTTAGAACGCTCTTGCTGGGTGAATGATTCGGGCAATCCTAAAGCTCAGATGGTAGCGGTGATGGAAAGCATCATTTTCTTAATCTGTCGAAATCTAAAAGCGATGTCATCACTGCCAGCAGCGAAGCACATTATTATCGACGGCCAAGCGAGTCGATTCAATTCACTTTGTCAGGGCGTCGCCGATCTGAGTGGGCTGACGGTGTTACGCTATGATCAGCATGAACTTCCCGCCTTAGGTGCCGCCTGGCAGACACTGCCCAACAGTGTAAGAAAAATCCAACCAGACACACGCTTCGAACCGGCGAAAAATCCAGCCTTACAACAACGCTATCTAGTTTGGATCGAGCTATTTGAGGAACATATCAACAATCTAAACAATCCCAACAATCCCAACAACCTCAATTAATCTAACCGGGATAAGCGACTATCCGCCTGATGTCAGGCTAGCGAACAACCCCGTCACCAGCCTTTATCACTCACCTAGTTAGAGATGATCAGTGGAACTTCCTGCGTACCTTGTATGCTCGCACGAATCTGTCCGCTACCATTTTGCAGTGCCTCTGTCAGAGCGGCTTGCGTTTGCGCAAGAATATTTTCCGCGTTTAGCGAAGCTGATGGTTGCATCGTGCTGATACCAATGCTGATACTCAAGCGCTGTCCCGCTAATTCAATTTTTTGCACTTCCTCACAGAGACGGTTAGCCAGCATCGGCGACTGCTCGTTGGTCGCAGGCAGTATCAATGCAAAACGAGACGCACCTATTCTGGCCACCCGATCACCGGGGCGTGATATCACCCGCTCAAGCACCTGCGTAATCCGACACACTTGCTGATCGTTAAAATCATCCTCTAAGGACGGCTCACTGACCGAGTCGATGGCGATCAACATCAGTGTTAGCGGGTTAAACTCTCTTACCGCTCGACCGCACTCCATCGTCAATACCTCATTGAAATGCTGCCCATTGCTGAGTCCGGTTAACTCATCAACAATCATCATCGACGCCAGCTTTTCTTGACTTTGCTTCAGCGCTGCCTCCTGATCGGCAATGATTTTTTGATAACCCCCCGCTTGACGCCTCATATGCATCGCTAAGCTAAGCGTCACTAGGGTTAATCCACCCACCAACAGCGCTATTAGAAACGGTAAAGAGGTTCGATAACTAACGATTATGGGGTCAGCCAATCGATAGAAATCTGCTTCCGTTAATTCCGTTTGCGGTTGATAAGCAGACCACAGCGCCTCAATATCCGTTGCCTTACTCACCGGCACCGCGTCAGTCATATCGAACCGCTGCTCAATCGCCTGACGAATGGCTTGCACCGCGCCCCGCTCTTCATAAGACCGTACACTCAGGAACAGAGCCACAGATACGATTATTGAAGCCACTAAAATGATCATGATCATTATCGTCTTGTGACCTTCAGTCTGCCTGATACCTATCACCTTATAATTCCTTAAATGTCACGCATGTTGATGTTTAGTAAATACTTTTTTATACCTCGATGCAAATATCTACTGCCCATAACGTTTATGGGGTTGATTCAGGTAAGCCAACTCTTCAGGCGTTGAAGAACGACCCAGTATTTTATTGCGATAAGGGAAACGGCCAAAGCGTACAATAAGATTGCGATGCTCATGCGCAAAATCAAGCGCATTATCGATATGATGACGCAGCGCCATCGGGGTTTCACAGAGTATATTATCGAGCTGTGCGATACACAGGTTTTGCGCAGCCACATCTTCTGCATGCTCTAACGGCATCAAGAAGAACAGCTTTTCGCTACCTTCCAGTGCGGCATCATGACCTTTTTTAAGACCCTCTCGGCATAGCTGCTCGGCCTTATCATCACCGGAAAACGCCTCCGCCGAGCCGCGATAGATACTGCGTGTAAATTGATCCAATAAAATAATCAGCGCCAAACGGCCACGAGGTTGTCCCGCCCAATCATCTAGCTGCCCTCTCAGCGCCTGTCTCACCCGATAACCAAACAACTCTTCGAGTTGCCGATCGATCGCTTCATCACCAAACCACCAAAGCGATTTCCGATGAGTCACAGGAAAACCCTGCTGCAGCTCGCCAAACCAAAACTGTAAAATTTCTTCGATCTGCTCTGTCATCTCAACACCCGCCACTTACACTACCGCTAACTATCCTGTAAACAGGCATATGCGGAGGTCTGCCAATACTAAAAGCACTCATTTAAGCCCCTGCCAATACACCTCATACTGACTGATACCCTACTCAGTATAGAAGTGAAGCGTAAATTCTGTCACCACAAACATCATCATCACTCATAGCCGTGGCGTAATTTCGCTTTTATCTGCAGGAAATCTGTTTTAGTCTGAACCTTATGAAAACAAACCACTCTTTATAAGTTAAGTACAGTTGGCTCATGATTTCTAACGGGGGATAAATGCGAAACTTACTGATATTAATAGTGCTGGCTAGTGTCGGTGTTGGCGGCTATCTCTACCTCAACGCGCCTCAATCGAATCAGATATCCGCACCAGCAACACCGCAAGATGAACTATCCAAATTAGCGGCAAAGCGTCACATTGAAAGTCTTACCGCGAAACCCGATGAGGTGATTGAGATTGGTGCGGCGAATAATTTTGTCACTGAAAATCAATTGCTCAAACTCCCCGTAGATAAAACGACAACCGAAGCCGGCACACAAGCGATAGATGACGATCATGCCACCACCTTTGGCGTCCAACTCAATACCATCGGTCACTCAGCACAACAGCAAAATGCCATCATCTTAGCCAGTAACCTACCCTTAGCCGATCAGATAAGATTAAAAGAACTACTCAACAATCCTGATAGCGGTGCCGACAGGCTGTTTTATATTCACGGCGTCAACGAAACCGATAAGCAAGGCTTATGGGGTATTATACAGCAGGGTTTGATCGAAACATTTGCCAGCGGTATTCAGCTGAAAGATCAAAAAATTCGTGCCGACATCCCTTCGCAGGCCGATGAGCGGCTCGCCAATAAAAACAGCTCATTTCTTGGCACCATTCTGGATGAAAAAGTTAAAGACACCTATGTCTATAATTATCATCAAGGCGTTCTCGGGCAAAATCCAGATCTGATTACACCGGGACAAGAACTGATCATCGTCAGCTTCCATCAGGAAGAACTCATCGATATTTACAAGCATTTCACGCAATAGCCAGAGCGGAAACCATCAATGATTGATTTATACACGTGGGGTACGCCCAATGGGCGTAAAGTATCCATCATGCTGGAAGCCACCGGACTGCCTTATAGGGTCCACCCAATTAATATTCTCGCCGATGATCAATTTAAGCCCGACTTCTTACGCATCAGTCCCAATAATAAAGTTCCGGCGATCACCGATGAAGACGGGCCTAATGGCCAACAAATTCAGCTGTTTGAAAGCGGCGCTATTTTAATCTACTTGGCTGAGAAGACCGGTAACTTCATGCCAACGGATCCACTCAAAAGGATCGAATGCCTGCAGTGGCTAATGTGGCAGATGGGCGGATTTGGCCCCATGCTAGGGCAAGCGCATCACTTTAACCGTTTTGCGAAAGAAGCGGTGCCCTATGCACAGCAGCGCTATAACGAAGAGGCTCGACGTCTATGGGGCGTGCTCGACAAACACTTAAGTGGCCGTACCTTCATACTCGATCAAGATCTCAGTATCGCCGACTTCGCGATTTACCCCTGGACCTGCCGTTACCAATGGCAAACGATTGAATTAGATGACTTCCCCAATGTCAGCGCCTGGATGGCAAAAATGGGCAAGATTGAATTCGTCCAGCGAGGCATGTCGATTCCATAAATAGCAGCATGCAAACACCATGACTCGAGATTGCTGACTCAACACCGCGAATATCGACTGAAGTCTTTGATGACTATTAATAGCGCGGTTAAATCAGCAATCACACCGCAAGTAACAGCCCTATTAACATGCCAACCCAAAGCGCCGTAACTCACGCGGCAGTATCTCATCCAAATGTTTCAGATCCTGCTCTTCAAACTCGATAACATCTAAGTGATTGGCTTCATAGAGTGTCTTCTTGTGCATTTTATCGGTCAGATAGGTGGGGGCATTCTCACTCCCCCAGAACTCAATATATACACGAGCTTGTGGTATATAGAAGTCTGCGATGGCTAACGTATCCAGAGGTAACGGCTTATGACAGGCATGAGCAATACCCGCAAGATACAACCAGTTATCAATTTTCACTTCTGCATCAGAACGCAGCACGTGACCATCCATAGCGCTATAACGCATTCCTGTTGGATGCTCGGGCTTTGATTGCTTAAACTGTTCAACCGACCGCTTAAAAACAACATGTTCGGTCAGCTGTTTCGGCCAAGAGACATACGTAATCGCGGTACTCGCATCCTCTTGCTGTATTCCGCCCTGAGCCTCGCCCTGTAACGTCATACGCCAACCTTTCAACCATGGGGATATCCATCCTAGGTCAGCCAACAGTTGATTGACTCTTGAGGCCGATAAGCCTAATTTCAAACCTAAGCCTTTCGCGGTCGTCAATTGATCTTCAGGGTTAACCAGCGCCCGATGCTCGAGAACGCTTTCGGGCCAGACGATATAGCGCCCATAGCGCTCACTCTGATGATAACTACCCTGCTCAAACTCACCTTTACGCGTCAATTGCCACTGATCCTGTGCACGCTTAAGCCAGCCCAACGCCTCTAATTCAGCAAACATCTGTCGACTGCTCTTGCCTAAGGCTTTCGCTAATGCTGAGGTGGATATTTTTTTTAGCCCTTCAACCATTGACTCTATTCCATTAAATCGTCATCTTCATTAATACTGTGACAAATCATACGCAGGGTCAAAAAGAATTGACGCGGGATACAGGATGAAACCGTTAAGCAGAAGACAGTTACTGATTGCAACACTCTACAGCGTTATACTGCCGACGCCACCCGTTCTGTTGGCTGCCACCGTCAGGCACAAAACGGAACACACCTTTGCAGCAACGCTTGGCGCATTCGTTGATATGATTCTACCGGCTGACGCCTTCTCTCCTGCTGCCACTCAATTGGGTATCGATCAATCCCTGTGGCAATTAGCCGATAGCGATGCCAACCTGAACAAACTATTGATCCGTGGATGTGGTTGGCTAAATAGAGAAGCTTTTGGCAATTTTGTCACTCTGCCAGATAGTCACAAGCTAGAGTTGCTCCAGTGGATGGATCAGTCCGCATCGCCGAGACGCCTACCCGGCCTATTTTTCATGCATGTTCGTTATCATGCAGTCAGTTTCTATTACGCTTCTGAACACATTCATCAAACGCTGGGGCTTACCCCCCCTCAACCCATCGGCTACCCAGAAATAGGTCAACGGAAACGTTAAATGAATAACACCAGCCCTTTTGATGTCATTATCGTCGGTTCTGGAGCCGGTGGCAGCGCCGCCGCTTATGGTTTGACTCAAGCCGGTTACAACGTGCTAATGCTTGAAGCAGGCCCTCGTTTCAATCCCGCAACTGATTATCCACTCAGCAACGCAGACTGGGAACTATCGCGCTTTCCGCTTAAACCGGGTAGTCAGGGGCAATACACCTTCGCCCCCATGCAGAAGCTTGAACCTCGATGGCAACATTTGCGTTCTAAAAACACGATAAACGGTTATCTATCCAACCAAGAGACGCGCATTCCTTCCGATGCTGGCTATCATCATGTAAGAGGGCTAGGGGGCAGTACGCTGCAATTTACGGGCGAGAGTCATCGCCTCCATCAAGATGCGATGAACATGCATTCTCGCTTTAATGTTGCCGCTGACTGGCCGCTGAGCTATCAAGACCTCATGCCTTATTATAATCAGGCGGAAAAACTCATCGGTGTCGCCGGCGACACTCATATTGTCGGCCGAGATTATACCGGAGCCTCACTGCTGCCCCCCCATCCTTTCGCCGACACTAGTCGAATATTACAACGGGGTGCCGCTAAACTCGGCTTGCATTGGCAAGCTAATAATCGGGCCGCGCTATCCCATAGCTATGATGGCAGACCCTCCTGTAATTATTGTCATAACTGTAATCGAGGCTGTCCCAGAGGCGATAAAGGCTCCGCCGATGTAACCTTTATTCGCCGCGCCAGCTTAACCAACAGACTAACCATTAAAACCGATCTTAGCGTTATAAAACTAGAGAATGATGGTAATCAAAAAATTTCAGGGGTTATCTGCGGTAATCATGCTGGCCAGCGTTTTTCATTCTCTGCGCCGATCATCATCCTCGCCTGTGGCGCGATAGAAACGCCAAGACTATTACTCAACTCCGCCGATACGCATTCTCCAGAAGGGCTTGGCAACGAATCGGGACAGGTGGGGCAACACTTTATGGAGACCTTAAGCTGGACCTTGACCGGAATGAGTGATGCGCCGCTGCAAACCTTCAAAGGACTGCCCGCCGATGGCATCTGCTGGGATTTTAATGCACCAGACAGTATTCCTAACATCATCGGTGGTTGTCGCTTTTCTTCGACAACAGCCGAAGCCGATCTCAGCGGTCCAGTGAATTATGCTCGTCGCCTCGTTGCGGGCTGGGGGGCGGAATTTAAAGCCTCGATGCGACAACAGTTTGGTCAGGCCGTTTCGGTGGGTGCGATTGGCGAATCGCTACCCAATGCTGGCTCATTCATTGATCTGGACGCAACAACACAAGATGAACATGGGTTAGCGCTAGCACAAATTCATAGTTTCTTACCTGACACAGAATTAAAGCGGCTTGAGTTTATGGCGCAACAGTGCAGCAACATTCTTCAAGCCTCAGGCATCACCGAGATCGTTGAGTCCTATGGCAGTTACGATTTATTTTCATCAACCCATGTCTTTGGTACCTGCCGTATGGGTTATGATCCACTCACATCTGTCACCAATCCTGTCGGACGTTCTCATCGTTGGCAAAACCTTTACATCTGCGATGCCAGCCTTTTCCCGAGCAGTGGCGGAGGAGAGTCTCCTTCACTCACCATTGAAGCCCTAGCACTGCGAATGGCAAGCAGCCTCTAAATACTTGCTGACTAAGCATTTATGACCTAGCTTGAATAGTGAGTATTTAACCAATACAACTAGGGAATGACAAATGCGTAAAATCACTCAGCTATTTTTAAGCTCTGCCTTGCTAATATTGTCTTTTAGCAGTTTCGCAGGCATCGCTCCGCCAATGACCACGCTGACCGATGTTGAAGAATCGAAAGATGAAATCTTCGCTGGTCTTAACTGGGAACTGGGCGGTAGCTTAACGCCACAACTGGTTATCGGCTTTCGTAGTGTCGATGTTAAAAGTGATGGTGATGTTGAAGGCGCAGGCACAAGCATATCTTTCAGCCTGTTAGAGAAACGCTTCGATAAATTTAAACTGTTCGGCATCAAAGGCAATGATGATGTCGCAGGCGAACTGGGAGTGGGTTATGGCTTTATTAATCAACACTGGCTAGCCATGCTCGGCGCTCAAGGAGATTACATTAATATCGGTATTAACCTAACTCAACCCGCTGGATTCGGCTTTCATGGCGAGCTGAATACAACTGACTTTAAAGCGCCTGATCAAAAATCGACTCCGATCATACTCAACGGCACCCCCTAACTCTCAGGTTAAGCCACTCAGAAAAACTCGATTATAACCGGGCATGTGCCCGGTTTTTAATGCTCAAGAGCGGCTAAGACAATCTGCTTTGGCTCTACCGCAACCTCGACCATTTGCCCCGCCTGTAAATCGATGCGCCGCTGAGTGACCGCGCATAGCTGAAGCCCCTCGGCGGCCTCGACAATAACCTCTTGTTCAGCAGCAGAAGCAGACACACTGACCACCTTAACCTGAAGATGATTCGATTCAGCAGTCGATACTGCTTCGCTAGCACCTTCACCATCGACAAACCGAATCGCTGGCGCTTTAACCAATAATAAGACCTCACGACCGGGGCTCAGCTGCAAACGTTCACGACTTTTATGTGTCACTTCCGCCGCTAACTCAATAGCGTCACCAATCACAACATAAACAACCTCGTGAAGCGGCTGTCTAACAATGCGTGAGACGCGTCCAATAAATTGATTCCGCGCACTGCTCTGTGCAGAAAACGTCGATATCGCTGCCAACAAACTATCCAGAGGAACCGTTTCATCTTGTAACGCATTTAAGGCACGATTTTGTATGTCGGTAAGCATTTGATACAACTTGACCAACCGCTCACCAAACACGGTTAACTGAGCACCCCCGCCACCTTTCCCCCCCGTAGCCAATAATAAAACCGGCTTTTCAGCGCGATGATTCATATCATTGATGGCATCCCAAGCGGCTTTATAACTCATCCCTGCGAGCTTCGCTCCACCACTCAGCGAGCCCGCCTCAACGATACAGTTCAATAGCGCCATACGTCGAGGATTGGCATACACCTGTTGCTCTAATGAGAGACTCAGTTGTGCGGTTAATTCCATCAGCAGCTACTCCTATCAGCATCATCATTTGACGTTATATAAAAAAATATATAACGTTGCGCTATATATCTTATTATATAACGAAACAATGCCTATAACCTTAACCAATAGACAGCGTCAGCAACCCACGTTGTAGACCCTAGCCACAGGCCTCATCATGCCGAAAATATTGTTATTTTTGTGTTTATTCTTAGCCCCCTTAGCGTTACAGGCACGTCCAGTCACCGTGTTTGCCGCCTCATCACTGACCAACGCCATTGAAGAGATCAACCGTCTCTATCAAACGCGCTATCAGCAAAAAGTTGTCGCCTCTTTCGCCGCCTCATCGGCCTTAGCCCGACAGATTGCCTCAGGCGCGCCCGCCGATGTATTTATCTCAGCCAATAGTCGTTGGATGGATTTTCTCGCCCAACAACAGGCCGTTCAAGCCAGCAGTATCACCCCTCTACTGCAAAACAGCTTGGTCTTAATTGCCAGTAAATTCTATCCTAGCAACAGCGCAACCAAGCTCACCTCCCTTGCCGATAAGCTCGGCGATCAACGCTTAGCCATCGCTAATCCTGAGCATGTCCCCGCGGGCATTTACGCCCGTCAGGCATTGGAGAGTAGCGGTCAATGGTCGCGCTTAAAAACACGCCTCGCACTCGGGCAAAATGTTCGTTCAACATTGTTATTAGTCGAACGCGGTGAAGCGCCTTTCGGCATTGTTTACAACACCGATGCGCTACAGAGTCGTCAGGTCAGCACCATTGAACAGATTCCCGTCAGCCTTCATCAAGCCATTGTTTATCCTGCAGCCCTGATAAAGCCACCTTCAGCAGAGGTTGCCCACTACTATCAGTTTCTCTTTTCTGATGCTGCCCAAGCCATTTTCAGTCGCTATGGCTTTCAGCCATTAGTCAGCGAATTCAGCGATGCTCAGTGAATATGAAATCAGCGCCTTACTGCTCAGCCTAAAGGTTTCTGTCTGTGCGGTGCTTTTCAGTCTGCCCTTGGCAATTATCATGGCCTGGTTATTGGCGCGTCGTCAGTTCCCCGGCAAGCAGCTACTCGACAGCCTGATCCATCTACCGCTGGTGTTACCACCGGTAGTCATCGGCTATCTGCTACTCATCAGTATGGGCCGGCAAGGTGCTATCGGCAGTCGCTTATATGAATGGTTTGGGCTGTCATTTAGCTTTAGCTGGCAAGGTGCTGCCTTAGCCGCAGGCATTGTCGCCTTCCCCTTAATGGTGCGAGCCATCCGCCTATCATTAGAGTCTGTCGATAGTAAGCTTGAGCAAGCCGCCCGCACCCTCGGCGCTTCGCCGTTAAAGGTCTTTATCACCATCACCCTGCCTCTCACAATACCGGGCCTATTGGCAGGCACTATTTTGGCTTTTGCCCGCAGTCTTGGCGAGTTTGGCGCTACGATCACCTTTGTATCGAACATTCCGGATGAAACCCGCACCCTGCCACTGGCCATGTTCAGTTTTATTGAGACGCCTGGCGCCGAAGCCGAGGCGGCTCGGCTGTGCTTAATTTCCATCGTGGTTGCGTTAGCGGCCCTGCTAATCTCTGAACGCCTCACGCGCATGGCACAAAAAAGGCTCGCTCTATGACGTTGCAGATAACCGTGAAGAAACACCTTGGCGAACTCCTCATCGATACCGATCTCAATTTACAATCCAGCGGCGTCACCGCATTATTTGGTCGTTCTGGGGCGGGTAAGACCTCGCTAATTAATCTAGTGGCAGGACTACAACAGCCCGATGAGGGCCGAATTGTCATCGGTGATCGCATCGTCTTTGATACTGCCCGCCATATCAATCTAGCGCCAGAAAAGCGTCATATCGGCTATGTCTTTCAAGGCTCTCGACTCTTTCCTCACTATACGGTTAGCGGCAACCTGAGTTATGGTCAACGCATCAAAGACACACATCAGCAACATGTCATTGCCGAGTTATTAGGTATAGAGCATCTACTTCAGCGCTATCCCGCCGCACTCTCTGGGGGTGAACAACAGCGCGTAGCCATCGGCCGCGCCCTATTGAGTCAACCGGCCATGCTCTTGATGGATGAACCCCTCGCCTCATTGGATGAGCCGCGCAAGAAAGAGTTGCTACCCTACATCGAACAACTGGCCAGAGAGGTAAATATACCGATTATCTATGTTAGCCATAGCCTCGATGAGTTATTGAGACTGGCTGATCAGATGGTATTGATGAATCAAGGTAAGGTGATCGCGCATGGTGCTGTCGCTGATATCTGGAATTCTGACGCCATGCTCGCTTGGCAACCCGATGACGATATCAGCGTGATTTTAGAAGCGCACATCAAGCAACACAGTCACCGTTACGCGATGAGCTGTCTGGACCTAGGCAATGATCTCACCTTATGGACGCCGTTTATCAGCGCCCCTGAGCTAAGCCTTGTGAGAATGCGCATTCATGCCCGCGATATATCACTGGTACGCACGCCACCAGAACAAAGCAGCATCCGTAATATTATCCCGGTGAACGTCATCAGCAGTACGCCGACTAATGAGTCAGCCTGTTTAGTCACGCTTCAGGCCGGACAACATAAACTCAAGGCATCGATTACCCGTTGGGCAGCGGAAGAACTCGGCATTAAACCCGGCGAACAACTGTTTGCTCAAATCAAGGGGGGCAGTATCTCCCGTAATGATCAAACTCATCTGCAACCCTTTTCAGCCTTAACTAATCCCTATTTAAGTCACAAAAACTAAGTAAAATCAATGAACATAAAATGGTTTATTTTTTATGACATATTCGCTTGCAATAAAATCTAAAAAGGGCATTCTGTAGGTGTGACATAAAGCATAGTTTGCAGTAAGGGTTACATCATGAATATCAATATTACCAACCGCAATGATAAAGTTTCTCCGGCATTACGAGAAAAAATTGAAGCCTGGTTAGAGGAGAGTCAAAAACGTTACAACGTTATCACCAGTGCCCAAGTGACTATTGAAAAAAGCAATGGCAAAGAAGCCGTTGTCGAGGCGACAGTTCACGCTACCGGTAAAGATCTGTTTGCTAAGGCCAGTGAAGAAAATCTATTTGCTGCACTCGATTCCATGGCACAAAAAATCGATAAACAGCTGGCTAAAATACGTGATATTCAAACTAACAAAAAAGGCGCTAGCGTTCCAGTCATGGCGGATACCGATGATGCCCTAACCGAAGAAGAATAACTTCGATTTAAAAAAAAAGGCTGAACCATGTTCAGCCTTTTTTGTTACGTAAAAACAAACAATAACGTTCAAAATCACTCAATCAAAGACTCAAGCATCAGGCATTCGACGGATCTGCATGACTCGATGACTCATAACCTTTCAACCTCAAACAACTCAAATAAGCGCTGAGAAACCAACAGCAACAATAACGGCATATTTTTATCATCGCTAATGGTGCTAAGCTTAAGTTAATCGGTTTAGTTAAAACGACTTTAATTAACCCGCTTTAGTTAACCGGCTTTAGTTAACCGGCTTCAGCAGCCGCTTCAGGATCCAACCTGAGAGCAAACGCCCATCTTGTTCGACACGAATATTGAGCCAGCCATGCTGCTGTTTAATCGCCTCCACTCGCTGTGGTGCATTCAGCTTACCGACGACAGAAAACTCCGTACCGGGTCCGGAACGAAAGTTAACATGGGTGCCACCAACCTGATATACCCCAGTTGCGCTGCTCACGCGGGCAGTGGTAGGGCGTTCTTCAGAAGCGTTCTCATTCGCCGCCATCAAGGATGCAGAAGAACGTAGAAAACGCCCCGCAGTCCAAGCCTCGAGGGTGTTACCCGCTTGATTGCGATAACTAATTTTCACCCAATCGCCTTCACGTTGCCGCTCAGCCACTTGCTGATGCTGTGTTAAACTGCCGACCACAGGATATTCAGTCCCTGGCCCCTGACGCAATCGCAGACTCTTCACCGAGACAATCAAGGTGTTATCAGCACGGCTCCCCTGCTGCTGTGGACGGAGCGTATCGCTCAGCATCCAACCTTTGAGCGGTTGTTTATCAGCGGATAGAAAAAACACTTTCGACCATGCCCCTTGCTGATCGATTTGCAGTAACACACTACCTTTGTGCAAACGCGTGAGCACTTCTTGACTCTCCGGCGCGGCATAGACCGCCGAATCATCATTCACTAAAAAATAATCAAACGCTAAGGCCGCTGTCGAACACAGACTTAACGCCGTTAATACCACTGCTCTTAAGTAAGTAACTGTCACGTCATTCAATCCTTCGAAGTCTTCTATTTAGGCTCATATCATAGCAATTGTATAACCGGGAGCAACCAAACTCAGAAAAAATAGCCCTTAAAATGATTCGTCTAGGGTAAAGTAGTCGGTACGTCACCAACAAAAAGCGCTATAATAGCGTCAAACCCTTTTAGCAGGTTTTACTAGATTGATCAGGCCACTTAAAGGAGCAATGCATGGCGCAGGATATTTTAATGGCCCGCCAGCCAATCTACGATATAAATCTCAACGTAGTCGCTTATGAGCTACTTTACCGAGATACCAATAATCAGGCGCCTTGCCTGATAACCGATGGCAACAGTGCCACCTCTCAGGTGTTACTCAACAATTACACCAGTATCTGTCAATCCAAAAAAATCACCACCTTACCGGCCTTTATTAATCTGACTAAAGAGATGATTGAGTCAGAAAATATTCCGGAAATTTCTCGTAAACATATTGTCTTCGAAATTCTCGAAGGTATGGAGGTAGATGATGAGCTGATTGCCTCGGTGAGACGTTACACCGAGGCGGGTTATCGCATGGCACTGGATGATTTTATTTATACTCCAGAATACGACCCAATCCTCGAGCTCGTGCATATCGTCAAACTCGATCTGTTAGCGATGACCAATCAACAGCTGGCGGAGCATACACAGCTGCTGCGTCGATTCAATGTCATTCTGCTAGCTGAAAAAATTGAAACCCTAGAAGAGTTCAATCGCTGCAAGGCATTAGGCTTTAAGTTATTTCAAGGATATTTCCTCTGCAAACCACAGCTGGTTGAAGGGCGGAAGCTAAACTCCAATGAAATTGTCATGTTAGAACTCTTAGCACTGTTAGCCGACCCCAACGTCACGACCGTTGCTGTCAGTCAAATCGTCAAAAAAGACCCTCAATTAACATTGAAGATAATCCGTATCGTCAACTCACCGTTGTTCAATCTCATCAGAAAAATTGACAGCATTGACGAAGCGGTCACCATGCTAGGCACTGCAGAAATAAAACGTTGGTGCACTCTCATTGCTTTTTCCGGTGAAAAAAGTAAATCCGATGAATTAACTCGACACACCCTTGTCCGCGCGAGAATGTGCGAACTACTCGCCGATACTCAGCCTCATCTGTCAGGCTCGAGTGCCTTTATGATGGGCATTTTTGCCGGTCTCGATGCACTGCTCAACACACCCAAAGAAGAAATTCTGAAACAAGTCTTCCTTAGTGAAGAGCTGGAGAATGCCATTCAAGAGGGCCGAGGCGTCTATGGTGAACTACTAACAACGGTTAATTGTTTTATTCATGGGGATTGGGATGCCTTAGTATCAACCTACCCAACTCAACATCTCAATGAAGCGTATCAAGAGAGCCTTACTTGGGTGAAAGAAACCATGGATAAGGTAGCCGTGTAACGTAACCTCAACAGGTTAACAACAGAATTCAGCTAGACAACACTCATCCCCCTAGGTCACACCATTAATAGCACTTGATAATATGGCACCTGATAATAGCAGCTGCCACTCTTAAGCTTGTGCCTTCGATCCTGATAAAAAATTATTATCAGATCTGTTAGCGATTATTCATTAGACAGGTTACCGCGCTAGCGCCACAATAAAGGTCATATTGATAATAGTGATGAATCTACTAGGAGAGCGACCAATACCATGAGCACAATGATACCGCTGAACCAATTTCAGCAACTGCGTCACGTTGACCAAATCATTGAAAAAAACGCAAACAGCTGGTGGGTTTATCGTCGTAGCATCGGGCACAATGGCAGCCTGAATTCAACTGCACGGGTGGTCTTTTTTGGTCGCTCCAAAGCGCAAGTTGAACAGTGGATGGACGCCCACTAATCGTCAACAGACTTCATTGATCAACCGTTCAGCCGCTGATATTGTCAGTCACTCGACTGATCCTTCATGCTGATCGGTCATCCCCGATACTGACTATACAGGCGTTTTCATTAGCCTCCTGTATCCTGTTATCACGGCAAGGCGAACGCTATCGCTGTGCCTTACGAATATGTCCGCTGCAACATACGCAGAGGCTCATACATCACCACCGCTTCTCGCGTGAAGCAATAGCTTTGATAGGTTACATACATTCAAGAACCGCCGCTTTGCGGCCCGCAGAATAAGGCTTTACTGATGAACAAAGAGATATCACCTTTTGCAATCCGCCAACAGATTCGTAGCGGTGAGTTTACCGGCAACACCTCAGGTTACGGCCAAGGATTTGTTCAGGGAAACCTCGCCATAATGCCGCAAGCCTGGGCTAACGATTTCCTGCAGTTCTGCCAAAAAAACCCCAAACCCTGCCCTATTGTCGGCATGTCCAGTCAGCCTGGCGAATTTATGCTGCCGGAGCTAGGCCAAGATATCGATATTCGTCGCGATGTCCCCAAATACCGAATCTACGAAAAAGGCGTCCTCACTCAAGAAGTAGCCGATCTCACCTCCTTCTGGCGTGATGATCTCGTGACCTTCGTACTCGGCTGCTCATTCTCTTTCGAAGAAGCACTCATCGCCGACGGCTTGGAAGTACGTAACATCACCGAAGGTGTTAACGTGCCGATGTATCGCACCAATATCGAGTGTAAAAGCGCAGGTCGCTTCAGCGGCACCACCGTTGTCAGTATGCGCCCGATGAAAGCGGCGGATGCAATTCGCGCCGTTCAAATCTGTACCCGCTTCCCATCTGTACACGGTGCACCGCTACATCTAGGCGATCCGGCGCAAATCGGTATTAACGATATCAATAGCCCCGACTTTGGTGACGCTGTCACCATTAAAGAGGGTGAACTACCCGTTTTTTGGGCCTGCGGCGTCACCCCTCAAGTTGCGATTGAACAAGCTAAACCCGATTTCTGCATCACTCACAGCCCAGGCCACATGCTGATCACCGATCTGCCTAACAGCCGCTTGGCTATTCTGTAACAATAACAGGAGATTCAATATGTCTTTACGTCTGAATTGTGATCTGGGTGAAAGCTTTGGCGCTTGGAAAATGGGCTTGGATGAAGCGGTCATGCCTTTTATCGATCAAGCGAACATCGCTTGCGGCTTCCATGCGGGGGATCCATTGGTACTCCAAAAGACCTTGGCCCTAGCAAAACAAAATCAGGTTACCGTTGGTGCACATCCTGGTTATCCGGATCTCGTTGGCTTTGGACGTCGCAGCCTCAACGTCAGCGAAGCAGAGCTTAAAGCGATGCTGCTGTATCAAATCTCAGCCATTGATGGCATGGCCAGCACGCAGGGCATCACGCTAACCTACGTTAAACCCCACGGCGCCCTGTACAACGATATGATGGCCGATACCGCCACGCGTGCCATCATCATGCAAGCGATTTCTGAATATCATCGGCCCTTAGTGCTCATGCTGCAAAGCACGCCTCAAGCAGCACTGCATCAGCAGGAAGCCGATAGCATCGGCCTTGAACTCTGGTTCGAAATTTTTGCCGATCGCTGTTACGACGATGATGGTAAACTGCTGTCGCGCACTAAGCCTGGCGCGGTACATAGCAAAGAGAAGATGCTCGCTCAGGTTAAGCAACTCAAAGAACAGGGCAGCGTGACCACCGTCAGCGGTGAAGTATTATCGCTGCGCGCAGACACACTGTGTGTTCACGGCGATAATATGGATGGCGTAAATGCAATTGAAGAAATACGCGGGTTGATTCGCCAATGAGTACAGAAGCAGCCAACATGCGTATTGAAGTCGCCGGTGAAAACGCCCTGATTGTCTATTTTGGTGAGAAAACCGATCCTCGCGTGTCTGCTCAAGTACAGCAGGCTGTCACCATCCTTGAGTCAGAACTCGATGGCAAGCTGATCGATATGGTGCCCTCCTACGCGTCGTTGCTGGTCATCTATGATCAACTGATGACCGATCACATCGAAGTACGTCGCTGTATTCGCAAAGTCTTAGGCCAACGGCATAACAGCGACAATCATGAAGGCAATCTTGTTATCCTCCCCGCGTATTACAGTCGCGAATCAGGTCCCGACCTTGACGCCCTCGCACAACGCGCCGATCTGAGTATTGATGAGGTCATCAAGCTGCATAGCGAAATGGAATACCGTGTCTATGCGATCGGCTTTGCGCCGGGCTTTGCTTATCTCGGCGAAGTAGATGAGCGTATCGCTGCGCCACGTCTATCAACGCCTCGAATGAAGGTTCCTCGCGGCGCGATCGCCATTGCCGACCGTCAAACGGCGGTTTATCCGGCGGTATCCCCCGGCGGCTGGAACCTGATCGGTCTATGCCCAACACGCATGTTCGATCCGAAGGCCAGCCCCACGATGCCGGTACAGGTGGGTGACCGTATCAAATTCAACCCGATCAGCCGTGACGAGTTTTTTGCTCAAGGTGGCGAACTGGGAGAGATCAAATGAGCGGCTTTAAAGTCATACAGCCCGGCCTATTAACACTGATTCAAGATGCTGGCCGCTTTGGCCAGCACCGTATTGGCTTGACGACCGGCGGGCCACTCGATGCACTCGCCTTTAAATGGGCCAACCGCTTAGTCGATAACCCCATGAACACCACTGCCTTAGAGATTAGCTTTGGTGGTTTAGTGCTACAAGCGGAAACCGATGCACAGATTGTCCTAGCCGGTGCGGAAATGCCATTGAAAATTAACGGTGTTGAGCAAGATCGCTGGCATGCCCATAAGATTAAAGCGGGCGATAAAATTGAGGTCGGTTTTTCTGCTCAAGGCGCACGTAGTTATTTAGCGGTGAGTGGCGGCTTCCAAGTCGAGCATAGCTTTTCCAGCAGCGCCACCGTTACCCGTGAAGGCATTGGCGGCTTTACCGGCGAAAAACTTCAACAAGGTGACTACCTCAACTGTCAGCCTCCGGTTGAACACCGAGGCTTCCGTTTAGCCGAAGCACATCGCCCCGATTACGCCGACAATATTAGTCTTCGAGTGATTACCGGTTATCAGCAGGATGCATTTAGTGATTACCAAAAGCGACTGTTTTTCAGCAGCGAATACCAAGTCACCGATCGTGCCGACCGTATGGGCTATCGCTTAGAAGGGCCAGAAATCAAGCCAGCTATTGATGGCATCCTCTCGGAAGGCATCTGTCACGGGGCCATTCAGATACCCGCCGATGGCCAGCCCATCGTGTTGCTCAATGACCGGCAAACCATCGGCGGCTATCCCAAAATTGGTTCGATGATTGCAATGGATACGGCCCGCATGGCGCAACTCCTGCCCGGTTCAAGGATAACCTTTGATGAGATCACCATTGATGATGCTCACAACCTACACTGCTTGGCACATGTTCGATTTAACAATACCGAGCCCGACCCCGTTGACTGACCTCAACCACTGCAGCCATACCGATAGATCATGTGGCTGACGCTTGTTTGACGTCAGCCACCTAACCCACTTACTCAAGAGCGAATCCGCTATGTCACAGAATCAGATCAACGAAACCGTGCTCAGCAAACAAGTAGAAGACCTGCTCGTTGCCCGTAACCTACGCGGTATGAAAACGGTTCAACCTGCCCTCGCAACCGGTTATTACCTCCGCGCGGCGCGCACCCTGTATAAATGCCGTG
Source organism: Amphritea sp. 1_MG-2023 (assembly GCF_030547545.1). Taxonomy (GTDB): domain Bacteria; phylum Pseudomonadota; class Gammaproteobacteria; order Pseudomonadales; family Balneatricaceae; genus Amphritea. The sequence goes on along the minus strand of NZ_JAUOQE010000002.1, from coordinate 163,858 downwards.
GCCATGTTTTGATCGGCACCGGTTTTCCGGTGGTTGATACCTTTGAAACCGACGGCCCTTTGGGCGCGATTGCCCTTTATGATGCGCTCGAAAAGCTTGGCGCCACACCGGTGCTGGTGTGTGGCCCTCCCGTCTCTCAAGCACTGATGGACAAATATCGTGTGCATGAGATCCGCGTCGGCGAACATCAAGAACGCACGCTGGAAGCGTTTCAAGCACTCTACAACTACAACCCTGATGCGGTACTGTCAATCGAGCGTCCTGGTCAAGCGGAAGATGGCGGCTATTACAATATGCGCGGCGAAAGCATCAGCGCCCGCACCGCTTGCTTTGATACCTTCGTCAATAACGCAAAATGTCCCACCATCGGCATTGGCGATGGCGGTAATGAGATCGGCATGGGGAACATTACTGAGGCGATTAAAGGGCTGGATATCATGCCCGCTGCAACTTGCGTCGATGAACTGCTGATTGCCGATGTGTCCAACTGGGGCGCATACGGTCTAATCACCTTCTTCAGCCTATGGAGTGGTCGTGATCTGCTAGGTGAAACCGATCCGTTAGCCATTATTGAATACCTGTCAAAACTCGGCAGTGTCGATGGCGTCACACGTATCAACGAACTTACAGAAGACGGTCTATCCTTAGAAGAAGGCGACAGCGTGATTGCCGGATTACGGGCATTAATCGGTTACACCGACTAATCACTCGGCTGATTAAAAAAAACCGCCAGCGGCGGTTTTTTTGTCTCTGACCCCGACATAACCTGCGTTAACATCCCTCGCTCACGCTACATCATCGCGCGATATCCATGCGTGAACAACCCCGCTAACTGCTGCTGATAAACCTCAAGCTCGCCGATATTTTGCGCCACCCATGCAGCATCATAATAACTATCCAGATAACGTTCACCGCTATCGCAAATCAACGTCACTAAAGAGCCATGTTCATCTCGCTGCTGCATCTCTGCCGCAAGGGTTAACATCCCCCATAGATTCGTGCCCGTTGAGGCACCAACTTTTCGCCCCAGCAACGGCTCTAACCAATACATCGCCGCCACAGAAGCGGCATCGGGCACCGTCATCATGCGATCGATAACATGCGGCTGAAATGATTCCTCCGCTTTGGGTCGACCAATCCCTTCAATCCGCCCACTCTGCTGAATCTCTATGCTTGTATCCCCTGTTTGCCAAACATCATAAAATACAGAATTTTCCGGATCAACGGCTAACAAGGACGTGTTAAAACCTCGATAGCGGATATAGCGGCCCAGCGTCGCCGTGGTTCCGCCGGTGCCTGCGCTCATCACAATCGCGGCGGGCACCGGATGCTGCTCAAGTTGCATCTGTCTAAAAATGCTCTCCGCAATATTACTGTTACCACGCCAATCGGTCGCCCGTTCAGCATAGCGAAACTGATCCATAAAGTGCCCATGACACTCTTTAGCCAAGGCAACTGCAGCAGCATGCATCTGCGTGGCACAATCAACAAAGTGACAACGGCCACCATAAAACTCGACCTGTTGAATTTTTGCCTTAGCGGTTTTTCGCGGCATTACCGCCACAAATGGCACACCAATCATGCGTGCAAAATAAGCTTCTGACACCGCGGTACTGCCAGATGAGGCTTCGATCACCGTGGTGTTCTGAGATATCTGTCCATTACAAAGCGCATACAAAAACAGTGATCGCGCCAAGCGATGCTTCAAACTGCCGGTCGGATGACTGCTCTCATCCTTTAGATACAGATCGACGCCAGACAATACCGGTAGCGTCAGCTTAATCAAATGAGTATCCGCAGAGCGCTGCGCATCTGCTTTAATCAACGCCACCGCCTGCTGTATCCAAGCATTCATAACCACACTCCTAAATCCCGCTATCAAGACCTAAAGTGTACGCTGATCAACAGAGATATTTTTTATCTTATACTGGTAAAAACCGATCAACTATAGAATAATTTTTCTTAACTATTGTTTAATTGAGATCAGTTTTTCATGGATAGTATAGATAAGAAAATTCTGACATTACTACAGCAAGATATTACCCTTTCGGTGGCGGATATTGCCGAGCAGGTTAACCTAACCACCACACCTTGCTGGAAACGTATTAAACGGCTGGAAGATAGTGGCATCATTAAAGCCCGAGTCGCGCTTCTCGATAGCGCTAAAGTCGGTGCGGGCGTCTCGGTGTTTGTGCATATCAAAACGCAGCAACATGAACAGCCATGGTTAACTGACTTTGCTGCAACGGTATTAGCCTTTGATGAAGTGATGGAATGCTATCGCATGGCTGGCGAGTGGGATTACCTCCTCAGAGTCGCCACACAAGATATCCACTCGTTCGATCGCTTTTATAAAAAACTGATCAGTGACGTCAAAGGGCTAACCGATGTCACCTCGAGCTTTGCCATGGAAGAGATTAAGTTTTCCACTCAGCTGCCACTCACGAACTGCTAAGCATTTAAAACAGCAAGGCTCAAATCGTTAACGGCGCACACTATCCTCATGAAAACGTCATCAGTGCATGACTTCCCATCACTATGACTTTCCACCACTGAGCTGCTTGTATATAGTGGCACTACTATCGGCTGAGCCTTATATCTATGCGTCTGAGAAACCTGAATACCTTTGTAAAAGTCGCCCGCTTGGGTAGTTTTCATGCTGCGGCTCAACAACTGCACGCCACGCAACCGGCAATCTCCGCGAGAATTCACGCGCTCGAAGAGGAGCTTGGCGCGCAACTCTTCTATCGAGATAAAAGTGGCACCCGCATCTCATCACGCGGCATGCAGTTACTCCCCTACGCCGAAAAGCTGTTGGCCATTAGCCAAGAGATGAAGCAGCAGATAACCGATCAAAACCCGCAAAAAGGTATTCTACGAATCGGTATTTCCGACACCTTGGCACACCTTTATCTATCATCACTGCTAAAACAGTGGCAACAACAACACCCATTGATGTCATTTGAGCTCATCAGCGATGTCACGCCGACCCTTATCCGTCAGTTACAAGAGAATCAACTCGACTTAGCTCTGATGGTCGCCGGTGATAATCATCAACCTGAATTGATCACCGAACCACTTTGCAGTTTTTCACAATACTGGTGTGCGACGCCGGAACGCCTATCGCTTAACCCGGTCAAGAATGTAGCACAGCTATGCCACTCACCTATTCTAAGCTTTCCCCGCGATACGCGTCCCTGGGATTATCTATATCAACTCTTTCGTTCAGAAGATGAAACCCCAGTGTTTCATACCTGCAGCTCCGTCGCCAACCTACTCACCCTCACACTCGATGGTGCAGGCATGGCTCTATTACCAGAACCCGTCATTCGACCCTACCTTGAGCAGGGGAAATTGGTGCAATTTAATCCAGGACCTACCCCCCCGGCGCTCGCCTTCTGCGCCCGCTGGCGGCTTGATGATGATCGCATTCTGCCGCAACTATTAGCTAAGAACGGCCGTGAAATTATCGTTAACAGCCTACAAAATACTCCATGACAAAGCCCAGCAGCTATATCACCAACAGTATTAATAACTACCTCATAATTTTTTTCGAAATATACCCCTAAAAAAATTTCACAAACAGATTTTTTTTCTTATCTTTTCCTGGCTATTGCAACTATTCCTCTTTTCTAAGACACTGAGGCCAATCCAACAAGTAAGATTGCAGTTAATCCGTCGCCCACCGCCACAAGCACGGGCCGGCTTGCTGCATAATCACGCGACCCGGAAGCTGTCCTCCGATCGATGCATGATCAATTTTTTCAGCGACTCAGTGTCAAATAATTTTGGACCTTGCTATAAGGTGACACAGGCTTGGTTTATTGTCTGTGGCTGCCTGCTAGGCACAGTCCCTAACACGTTTAAGGAAGGTTAATATGAGCATTGCTTACCTGAATGGCGAATACCTGCCACTAGAAGAAGCCCGCATCTCTCCACTGGATCGCGGCTTTCTGTTTGGCGATGGTATTTATGAAGTAATTCCATACTACAACGGTAAATCTGTAGGCCTGATGCCTCATATCAACCGTATGATCAAGGGTCTGTCGACCATCGAGATCAAAAACAGCCACACCGCTGACGAGTGGAAGACCCTGCTTGACGATCTGATTGCTAAAAACAGCGACCTAGGTGAAAACCTCGGTGTGTATGTGCACGTTTCTCGTGGTACTGACACTAAGCGTAACCACGCTTACCCCGAAAGCGTTGAGCCAACCATTTTTTGCTTCGCATTTGGTATCAAGACCCCTGAACCTACTGATCGCACACAGGTACACCAATACAGCTTGATCTCAACTGAAGACCTGCGCTGGCAGCGTTGCCACATCAAATCGACAGCTCTGCTGGGTAACGTGATCCACTATCAGGAAGGTCACTCTAGCGGCAACGATGAAGCACTGCTATTCAATGCCAAAGGCGAACTGACTGAAGGTAGTTCATGCAACGCTTTCATCGTTAAAGATGGCGTTATTAGCACCCCTATTCAGGACAACCAGATCCTGCCGGGTATTACTCGTCGCATCATCATCGACAGCATCAAGGCAGACGGCTCTCTGACATTGGAAGAACGCACCGTTACAATGGATGAAGTCCGTAATGCTGACGAATTGTGGATCACCAGCTCTTCTAAAGAGATTGCACCGGTCACCAAGCTAGACGGCAAGCCTGTTGGTAACGGTGAAGTAGGCGAGATCTGGGAAAAAGCATTCAAGATCTACACAGCGTCTAAGTTCGACTACTAAGTTCGACTACTAAGTTCGACTACTAAGCTCGACTACTAAGCTCGATCATTGAGTAATTAATCGATCACTATATGATTGCAGCGCTACAAAAAAGGCCTGATGACGGTGTACCGTTATCGGGCCTTTTTGTTTATTGCCCACACCCGCCTACCCTATGCGATAGAGGCCCCTCATTAATCCCGTAACACACCCGCAGCCATAGAGTTTATTTAGCTCAATTCAAGCAGTAATAAAAATCAGGAAAAGGCTAGAAAGCAGCTCATACGAGGTTAATCGATAAGGTTAGCAGAGCAAACTGACGAGTCGTTGCTAAACACCGTACAGGTTCGGCTATGTATCTTCGCCAGATAATGCGTTTCGTCTGCAAGTAGCTATCCGCTGTGATATCCGTTAGCTAAGAAGCCCCCCAATGACACCGTAACCTCATCACCATCAGTTTTTTTAAAGATTGCTTCAGCGCCGCTTTCGGATGTTGCACAAACGCTTGCTGTTAATCACTCGCTGCGAAGATTAACAGCACACCGATGCTAGCCCGAGACATCACTCCGAAAATAATGGCTGACCACAAATGGGGCAACAGCCTCGCAAACAACAGAACTGAGTCTCAACAATAACGACTGTTGGCATTTCTCCTGTAGCTGATTGATCATAACGCTCTCGCACTCAAAAAATGAATGCCTATTAGGCCGGTATATTAACAAGCAGGAGCACTTTCTTGGTTTTTAATCTAAGGAAGGTGCGAATAAGTCAATTACGCCTCTGGCTGACAGAGAAGCTGGAGATCAAGGCAACCGTTACAGGCATACTGGTTGTACGTCGAAAAATGTTAACGCTGAGATCCTGCTTCTCTGAAAGCCCCAAAGGGCGGATATTAGAATGGTCATCTACTTTGTCAGCCAGCTTCAAAAGGTCCAGACATTTCGCTGCACTGGCTTTCGCGTATCTGGCCATTCTAATGTCCGCAGAGAACATAACAGACTTATTCGCACCTTCCCTAAGCTAAGCGTTAAAAACTCACTAACGTCTCGCTTTAACTACCTCAGCCAGATACAATCGAAACTAATTTCTTCGCGTTAAGTCACCTTTATAGGGCTTAAACATGATAATGGTTACACGGTTATTAATAACGAGGGTCAACCACCCTAACTTAACGGCACGGCTATCGCTTAACGAGTCGCGAACATAACAACGGCTGATCTTATCTAAGACAGGCAAGAACGAAGGTTTCTCGGGTGTACAGAACTTTTCCACTCCCTTATTTACCCAGCTCTATTCCCTACTTTGAACGTATCCGGCACTTACCGGCACCGGTGTTTCTCGATAGTGGCAAACCCGCCAGTCTGTACGGACAGTATGATATCCTCTCGGCTGATCCCGCGGCGCAACTCAGTTATCAGAATCGAGTCACCCGAATTCGCCACCCAGCCTCAGAAGAACAGCTAGACGGTAACCCTTTTACCCATTTGCAAGCGCTGTTCAATCGATATCAGGCGAGCTGCCCTGCGCCTCAGCAGTCGGATATCAAGGCCCTGCCTTTCTGCGGCGGGATACTCGGTTACTTTGCCTATGACTTGGGACGTAGTCTTGAAACCCTGCCGGAACAAACCCACTGCGATATTGATCTGCCCGACATGCAGGTCGGTATCTACAGCTGGGCAGTGATCGTAAATCATCAACATCAAACGGCCGTGTTACTCACCACTCCGCTGATTGATGAGATTCAAGCCCGCACGATTTTACAACAGCTTACTCAGGATACGACTGAACTAGCGGATGACTTTACCCTCAGCCATCACTTTGAAAGCAATATGAGCAAAGCGGACTATTACGCCTCGCTTGAACGTATCAATGACTATATTCATTCAGGTGATTGCTATCAGGTCAATTTTGCTCAGCGCTTCAGCAGTCAATATAAGGGCGATCCTTGGCATGCCTATAAACGGCTTAGAGAGCATGCACCTACGCCCTATTCTGCATATATAGAAACCGCCAACGGCGCCATTTTATCGCACTCGCCAGAACAGTTTCTTGAAGTCCGCGATGCCCGCGTCACCACCAAACCAATTAAAGGGACTCGTCCACGGGGCAATAATCCGGCGTTGGATGCGCAACTGAAACTAGCACTGCATGATAGCGAGAAAGATCGTGCAGAGAATCTCATGATTGTCGATCTGATGCGCAACGATATCAGTAAGGTTTGCGCACACGGCAGTGTCAGAGTCCCCAAACTGTTTGCCGTGGAATCCTACGCGAACGTCCATCATCTTGTCAGCACCATCACCGGTAAACTCCGCCCCGATAAAAGCCCGATAGAACTCCTCGAGCACAGCTTCCCGGGGGGATCGATCACCGGCGCACCTAAAATTCGTGCGATGGAGATTATCGAAGAGCTCGAGCCTAATCGGCGTTCAGTTTACTGTGGTTCTATCGGCTATCTCAGTTTTTCTGGGCAGATAGATACCAGCATCACCATTCGCACCTTAATCTGTCAAAACGGCGACATTCATTGCTGGGCCGGTGGCGGGATTGTGGCAGACTCAGAAGTCAGTGAGGAATATCAAGAAACGTACGATAAGGTCAACAACCTATTATCACCGCTGGAAGAAACAATAATACAGCAGTGATCGTCACTGCTGACAAAACGCAAAACAAAAAAAGCGTCCCCGAGCATGATGATTAACCATCCTCTCGACGACGCATGTTTATCGTGACGCTATCACTAGCGTCACCGTAAAGACGTGAACTTAGCGCTGTAAACCGCCCATGCAGATGTATTTAGTTTCCAAGTAATCATCCAAACCATATTTAGACCCTTCACGGCCCTGACCGGATTCTTTTACGCCTCCAAAAGGGATCACTTCAGAACTGATCGCCGTCTCATTGACACCGACCATACCATATTCAATCCCTTCAGATACGCGCCAGATACGACCGACATTTTCAGTAAACACATAAGCCGCCAAACCAAACTCGGTATCGTTAGCCATCGAAATCGCTTGCTCTTCAGTGCTGAACTTAAACACCGGCGCAACCGGCCCAAAGATCTCTTCAGAAAAGATATTCATGCTGTCATCGACATTAGTCAGTATGGTCGGCTCATAAAAGCAGTGACCCAACGCGGATGGTTTACCACCGGTCACGACATTAGCACCCTGCTTAACCGCAGACTGCACAATGGTATCGATATCACCTAACGCCTTAGCAGAGACAACCGGCCCATGCGTGGTGTCAGCATCGAAACCAAAGCCTAAACGAAACTCCTTAACGGCTGCCGCAAATTTTTCGACAAACGCATCATAGATACCCTCTTGCACTAACAAGCGGTTGGCACAGATGCAGGTCTGACCTGAATTACGGTATTTAGAAACCAGCGCACCTTTGACCGCCAAATCGAGATCGGCATCGTCAAAAATAATCACAGGGGCATTGCCGCCCAGTTCCATAGAGGTCCGTTTAACCGTATCGGCGCACTGCTTCATCAGCAGCTTGCCCACCGGGGTCGAACCAGTAAAGGTCAGCTTTTTAACCGTTGGATTGGATGTCATTTCACCACCCACGGAAGAGGAACGAGCGCTCGGCAGCACGCTGAACAGACCGGCAGGCAACCCAGCACGACTAGCCAGCTCAGCCAACGCCAATGCCGACAGCGGTGTCTCTCCGGCAGGCTTCAATACGATGGCACAGCCAGCAGCCAACGCGGGAGCCGCCTTACGGGTGATCATCGCATTAGGGAAGTTCCAAGGTGTAATAGCCGCGACCACACCCACCGGTTGCTTGATTACGATACTACGACGGTCGCCTGCCGATGGCAGAATATCGCCATAGATGCGCTTGCCTTCTTCGGCAAACCATTTCAGATAAGAGGCACCATAAAGCACCTCACCTTTTGACTCGAATACCGGCTTACCCTGCTCAATCGTCATAATGGCCGCTAAATCATCGATATTGTCGATAATCAGCCCATGCCAGCGCTCCAACACCTCAGAACGTTGACCAGCGGGCAGCGCTTTCCAGCTCTGCATCGCGGCATCCGCCGCCGCAATCGCGCGAGCTGTTTCCGCCTGACCCACACTGGCCACTTCAGCCACCACTGCACCGGTTGCAGGGTTAAGCACGGAGAAGCTTTCGCCCGTATCACCATCAACCCACTGCCCATTAATAAACGCCTTAGTCTTTAGCAAAGAGCTGTCATTCAATTCTAATTTCATAGCAATCTCGTTTAACGTTATCGGGCAGCGTGTCCCGTTGGCACCGACCCATTGGAATCGATCTATGGGTCGATAATACACAACATTAGTTAACATGTTAAGTTATCGGCACCGCTATTTCTCTTTAAAATGACATTTCGTTTCTTCAAGCATGCTCACTTCAGCGTCGCTAAAAGGTGATCGAGAATCTCAACTATGACTCTACGCTTCGTTATCGTTCACCCTGTACTTCAAATAAGTCATCCGCTAAACGGGCCTTACCATCACGATCAATCACCCATAATTCACGGTGAACAACCCCGAAGGCTTTATTCATCGTCCAGCGCGAACTTAATAGATAACCGCCCTCGGCTTCGACCCATTTAACATCTGAATACTCAACCTCTGCGAACCCTTGATCGATGATCCCTTGCCAGAATGCTTGAATCTCACTCCGACCATTGAATAGACCAAAAGGGCGAGCCTCCATCACAGAGTCTTGCGTATATTGCGCTGCACAGCCTTCTGCATCTTGGTTGTTAAAGGCTTGTTGCCAAGCACTAATACCCTCTTTACAGAGTGCTAATTCATTTGCTGTCGACATGCTGTTTCCCCGATTTATTGAATAATCTGACATCAGCATAAAGGGATGATTGACACGAAAAAACAAACAGATCAGAATTGTTTGTTTCATTTTAGCGAACAATAAAATGCTTCAGCTACGCAATATGTCGGTTTTTGCACACGTCGTCGAACAGGGCTCTATTACCGCAGCCGCTGAGCACCTTCAGCTGTCCAAATCCGTTATTAGTCAGCATCTCACGGGGCTTGAACAGGCACTGGGCATCGCCCTTTTGAAGCGCACGACGCGACGGCAGACATTAACGGAGGCAGGAAAAGCATTCTACCATCACTGCCGAGAACTCAATCGCCTTGCCGATACCGCATGGCAGGAAGCAAAAAGTACGCGTGCAGAGGCTCAAGGAATTGTAAGAATCACTGCACCCGACGCATTAATGAGTTCATTAATTGCCCCCGCTATCGCTCGCACCATCAGGCAGCATCCATTACTTAACGTTGAACTACTGAGTAGCGATCAACCGTTGGCGATCGTCGCTGATGATATAGATTTAGCGATAAGGGTGGGTGAATCGGGCAGTAGTACATTAAAGCAAAGACGTATTGGCGAATTTAGAGATGTTCTCTGTGCCGCCGCCGATATAATCGAGCAAGGCGTGAATGAAAATACGCTGTATATCGCTAATATTTGGCAAGGCTCGGCGATCCATCATCAATTTTTGCATCGCCAAACAGACGATAAATTTGAATTTTCACCCTCCACATTGTGCAAAGTTGATTCGTTCAACACCGCTACCACGCTCATCCATGAAGGCGCGGGTATTGGCCTAATACCAGACTTCTTACTTGAGCAGTCAAGATCATCCATCAGAGAAATCTTTAGCGACTACCAGCTCCCCATTAACCCCGTCTATGCATTACACCCTTATAACAATTTGCTGCCACTCAGCGTGTCAGTCTGCCTAGCCTCGATAGAGCAGCAGCTCAGCAGTCTATTGCCGGTAACGATCAGTCAGTAATGGACATCCATGATGATCGTCATCGACCTTCTCGGTAAGCAGAATAACGGCACCTATCCCCTAGTTTCAATTCCAGCATATTTGCGCTTTTTCTAGCGATCTCAATCGCCGCCGTGTATTCGAAGGCCACGTCTTGGTTTACCGCCGCGGCCTAGTTGTGTAGTCAGCATCGGCCACACGGTCGATATATATTGCCATCAGGATCAGTAAATAATGAGCGACTAATTAAAGTTCGGAGTGATAGACATGAGTGAAAAGGCAAATTGGATTTCAGTGGATGAATTGTCTCACGGTTTTGGGGCCAACAACCTTGATAACGTAAACGATTTAGCAGGAAAGAGTTTCAATTTTAATTTTGAGAATGGCTGGGTGATAAAGCATGACTTTATTACTGAAAGTGAATTGAACTGGACTATTCAGAGTGATGAAAAGACTTACACAGAAAGTTATACTTGTGTTAATCCACGCTCAGGCATTTACTTTATTGACTTCGAAAAAAAATCGGAAGCTGGAACGACAGTATCTCTTGCATTAGATCTGAATAAAGGTGTCGCGACTGCAGTTATATCAGTAATGCCAAGTCGTGAAGAGATCGAACGTCCAATTTTGTATCGGGCTTTATCTGGCGAAAATCTTCGCGCCGTTAAAGTAGATTTTGCACGTGCCACTGTAGATAGGGAATTTACTGCAGATGATCAGGCAATTCATCCGGAAACTGATGAATTACTGAACTGGCGAGTTGAATATTCTTATACAGATGATGAAGTGTATGAACATATTTATCTACGACAGAATGCATACACCTGGAACTGCTTAAAAGGTAATGAAGTTGGTTTATGTGACACTGACTATTGCTCTTACCGAAAAGTTGCTGAAGATTTATATCTGTTTGTCTGGGAGGAAAAGATCATTCCAACAGTTGGGGTATTACTGGTCGATTTTCAGGCAATGCGTACGTGTGGAAAGATTGTTGGCTACCAGGGTGAAGATACGGATCAACTGAGCAATTTTAAAGTTGGCGCAAAAGCATTGAAGCTGAATGCAACTGCATACCCTTGTCTTCAAAAATAGCTGCTAGCTAACCCAAGTTTTTCATGAAGCCGTAAACAAAACGGCTGAATGTCTTTTGGTTATTGATGTCAAATCAAAAACCACGCAGAGATCAGTCGTTTTTAAATACCTCTGGCAAACATGGGAGGAATAACCTGTGGCAGTTGATACTCTCATAGGCGTTTATCCTGTTCGTAAAGCAGTGATCAATTCATAAAAATACGTCCCCCCACCCTCTGCTCCCTATTCTGCTGATCTGGTAGGCACGACTTTATAAACTCTGGGTAGCGACCCAATCACAGTCTGCCTTAAACAGCCACGCAAGTAACAAAATGTACGGTTCTAACATTGCGGAAGATTTAACCAAAAGCAACAGCATAGAAGGCTCATCAATCTAAATTCTATGGTGAGTTCAGACTGTTTGTAATTGAAAATCCTTACTGCCTGACCACGACACAACCGGTACCAGAATTTCTCTCCATTGACTCCATGTTCACCAGCAGACTCTGACAATACAGCCACGGCTTCGCGAAAATTCGTCCATGTGGTCGATACCCAGAGGCCGGGGCGGCGCTCAATATAGAAGCCAGACTAAACAACGCGGATTGGGTGACTTTTCCGTCTTTTCTGGTGACGTTATGAACGATATCAACTCCTATTATACAGCGAGCACACAATATTCCCTGGACGCGAGTGCGTTAACCTCGGATCAAACAGCAGAAGTCTGTGTCATTGGCGGCGGCTTTACCGGAGTCAATACGGCTCTTGAGCTTGCTGAGCGCGGTGTCGATGTAATTTTGCTGGAAGCCCGTGAGATCGGCTGGGGCGGCTCTGGCCGAAATGGTGGTCAGGCAATCTGCGGAATAGGTCATGACCCGGAGCTGATCAAAAAGCAACTGACAGACCAACAGTTTGCACAGCTTTACAGCATGGGGCTTGAGGCCATTCAAACGCTGAAAAGCCGTATTGATCAATACAATATTGAGTGCGATTTCAACTGGGGCTACTGCACCGTGGCTTACGATCAGAAACGACTGGATGCATTGGCAGGTTTGCAAACGTTCCTGAAGCAGCAGCAATACCCGTTCGAAACACAGCTATTAAAAGGCACGGAGCTGAACCAGGTTGTTCGCAGCAATCGCTATATCGGCGGATTGCTGGACAAAGGCTCTGGCCACCTTCACCCGCTGAACCTGGTGCTTGGCGAGGCTCAGGCTGCACAAGCACTGGGGGCACGTATATTTCAGTCGACCCCCGTAACGCATATCGAAAAAGGCAACAAGGTCATTGTGCATACGCCGGGCGGCAAGGTCACCGCGAACAAGCTGGTTTATGCATGCAATGCCTACCTTGACGGTCTTGATACTATTCTTGACAAACGGTTCGTCACAACGAACGCATTCAGCATCGCCACAGAGCCTCTCACTGAGGATGTGATTCAACAATTTATGCCCGCCAGGGCAGCGATCTGTGATAACCGCCCAGTCCTTGACTACTACCGTATCAGTGCGGATAACCGACTGTTGTTTGGCGGTGCTACCCACTTTATGGAGTACCTGCCCAGGGATCTGGAGAGCCACCTGCGCAAAAATCTTCGCAACGTATTTCCGCAACTGGGCGATGTTAAGGTGGACTACAGCTGGAGTGGCCGTATGGCCTTGGGCACAAACCTGTTCCCGCAAGTCGGCCAGCTACCGAGCCATCCGAATGTCTACTTCGCTCAGGCTTACGCGGGCTTCGGAGTTGGGCCCTCTCACCTGGTGGCCAAATCACTGGCCGGCGCAGCCTGCGGCGAACCGGGCAACTTCGATATTTTGTCCAGAATTAAACATCCAAACATATTCGCTGCAGGTCCGCTCAACGCCCTCTGGGTGACCGCAGGAAAATGCTGGCACCAGCTTGAAGCGAAGTTTCACTGAACTACCCACTGGTGGATTGCGCCAGATCTGTGCGCCATTCATTGAACAATTGTGCTAAAGAGGAAACAACGATGCTGATATTGAATGATAAAGTAAATACCACTGAACTTACCCCGTTTGGCAGTGTAGCTAATCTCGGGGCCAAAGTACTCGAAGGAGCCCCTCAGGCGAGTGGCGCTGCACTGGTGGGTCAGGAAGGCGATCCGCAGATCCTGGGTATTTTTGCCTGCACACAAGGCAAGTTCCAGGTTGATCACACTTTTGCCGAACACGCGACTTTGGTTAAAGGGTGTGTGACACTGGTTGATAACATCAGTGGCGAACGCAAGACGTTTGACCCGGGTGAGAGCTGGTATATAGAAAAAGGTGAAAATCTGGACTGGATTATTGAGTCAGATGAGATGGTAAAACATTATCTGGCAATTTTCTGATTCGTTTTGCCTTAAAGAACCCCGCCCTGAATAAGAGGGCGGAGTTCTTTTCAGATCATCAATGATAGTTTAGTTGACTGTAAAGCAATGAAATTATTTCTGCTTTACTACGCACCGCCATTTTCTCAAAGATATTCTGAAGGTGTGTTTTTACTGTAGACAAGCTGCAGCACAAACAATTTGCAATACTTTTATGGGGTAAGCCCTGAATAACGTGCTCCAGCACTACGCGCTCTTTGGCAGTCAAATGGTATTCGTCACAAACCGCTTCAAAGTTACGCCGCTGAGGTGATTCAAGATAGTTCTCTATCGAGAACTGTAAGAATCTTCGTAAGCTCTCGATTCGCTTCATATCCGCACTCAGCAGCTCACTAACCCCCTCATCCAAAAAAAGTGATAACCCAGCGACAATACGCCCTTCAGAATGAAGGTATACTTCTATCGTATCATCGATCCCCCAGCGGTTCAGAAATTTGGAGTAGTAAGGGTCGTCATTCCGCCTATGCCACGCAATCGCATCACTCAATCGCTGAACAGCCGCCTCATCCTCAACATTGCTTGGATGGAACGGATCTAAATGGTGGAAATGCTCGAGATATTCCCGCTGCATAGCTGTTTGTAAGTTGAAGTTTTTAAACGAAAACATTTTCGAGCCGCTATCAACCATATAGGCGGCCGCCTTTTGAATACCAAATACGTCAGTAAAAAGTTTGAGACTCTCATCCTGGAGAGACGATAGACTGGATTGTGTTACCTTAAGACCGGCTATCATCACAGTACCTCATCAGGTTATATTATCACTCTAGCTTACTTAATATATTAATAGTTCTACACCATACAGTATAAGTTGGCAAGAAAATGAATGCGCTGGCTACTGCGTCATAACATTACTCCGCTTTCTTTACTCATCATGCTTCTCACCTTCTCGCAGATGAAAAGACCAATAAAACCATTAAGTCGGCTATGAGTAAGTCGATAGTGTCTCAGCCTGAGCTACACATCATCCGGCTCTGGGGAAATGATCACATCTATCTTAAAACACGATCCCTGACGATCCTAAAGAACGTTTGCTACCAGTTCGCTGTGGCATATAAAAGCATTCAGACTGTATTCGAAAAACGTCTGTAGCTTAGCACTAGTGCTAACTCAACCTCGCTATAATTCCTCACGCCACATGGATAACACGGCTGTCATAGCTAAAAAATATCTGCCACATAACGATGATTATTCAACACTATAAATTCCTGATAATAAATTGCCTGCTTGAGGATATACGGAGACATCTACAAATCCAGAGTCACCACCCAGTCATCGGTATGACTGACATCGCTTCGGACTAAGCTGATCCATTTTGCCACAAGCTGTATCGGACTGCTTTTCAATGCCGGTGCATCGACTATAAACACCTACCCCCGGTGATGCATCTCCGGTTCTATCAGAAAAAATTGTTCACTGAGAGTGAGCCAGATCATAAATTAACTCCAACGCTTTACGCTGAAACTCATTGGGAAATACATTTTTATACAGTGCCATACACTAACCAGCTCCCTCATCAGTAACCTTCCAGAACCTGAATAAAAATACAAGCCCCACTTATCAACCATAAGGTTGATTACTTTTAAACCGGATAACAGGTCGAATAAAGCTGCAGCATGTGTGGTTATCTACCCCTTCAGTAACCACCGCTGCCATAAAAAAATACCAAGAATCCCTCGGAGGATCATGTCGATGACGCAACACTTTAAACAAAAGCTTTCCGCTGTAGCTTTGGGTTCAGCGATTGCCCTGGCTTCAGGTTCTGCCTCTGCCTACAACCTAATTAAAGATGATGGCAAAGAACTCAATCTGGATATTGAAATCATTGCTGGATATTTTAGTAGTGAAGAAAATTACCCAATCGGATCACAAACTAAAGAGTCCCCTGCATGGACAGAAGCCTATGCCAAATATGGTTTTTCAGGCAGTTTTGATGTCGGAAATAGCGGATCACTTTTTGGTGCAATCAATGCTATGAGTACAGGAACCTGGGGGGATGGTGATGCTGCCGGATTTACTACAGGTGAAGAACGCCATACTGAAATTGAGGACCTCTATGCAGGGTTCCGAACAGATATGTTTGAGATCTCTTTAGGTCGTCAGAATATTTCTTTTGGTGACGGTTTCATCATCAATGGCGACGCCTTGAATTTAGGAGAAGGTTTTGATGATTATGGCACTAGTCTGGATAATGGTGGTGCATACTGGCTGGGCGGTCGACGCGCATTCGACAACACCTTCGTACTAAGAGCAGGCCCTGAAACCGGTCTTCGCTCTGATCTATTCTGGCTTAAATCAGACAATCCAGGACAATCAAGCATGGAGCTTGCAGGTGCAAACCTAGAATATACTGCTGATCACGGTACTTTCGGTCTGCTACACGTGAAAGGTCTCGGTGTTAATGCTAACGAAGCCGCATTTAATGGCCATGAAGGTCGCGACGGTCAAACAACAACGAGTATTCGTTACCAAGGTAATGCCGGTGTTGAAAACCTGTTCCTGTCCTCCGAATATACAACCCAAGAAAATGGCGTGACCGGTGCTGATACCAACGCATGGTATGCCGAAGCAGGCTGGACCTTTGCCGATATTCCATGGTCACCAAGCGTTAACTACCGCTTAACCAGTTACGATACAGGATATGATCCATTATTTTACGGCTTCAATCGTGGATACGGTACCTGGTTCCAGGGGGAAGTTGCCGCAAGCTATGCAGGCCCATTTGCAACGGATTCAGATATTCATTATTTTTCTGTAACAGCACACCCCGCTGAGACACTCACTGTTGGTGTAATGTATTTCAAGTATGAAGATACTGCGGCCAATAGCGGAGACAATGATGCAGATGAAGTTGATATCTGGGCAGAATGGGTGGTTAATGAGCACTTAATTATCAGTCCTCTTGTCGGTCTCTATACTCCAAAATCTGCTAATAACACCCAAGGTAATACCAATACCAATACCTATGTTCAGGTACTGGCCATCGTACCTTTCTAAAAAGCTATATCCATATAACGATAATAGAGCCCTGTCTATGCAGGGCTCTCTTGTCTTCAGGAGAATCAAGATGCTGACCTCATTTTCATTAACCATCAATGGCGAAAAAGTAGCCGGAGCCGCCGGAAATTTTGATGTTATTAACCCGGCAACTGAAACGGTGGTTGCGTCTGCCCCACTGGCCTCTGTTGATCAGCTCGATCAGGCGGTCGAGGCCGCTGCCGAAGCGTTTAAATCTTGGCAACACACCCCTGATGCCGAACGTCAGGCGCTGTTGCACAGCATCGCGGATGTTATCGCCGCCAATGCCGATGAACTGGCTGAGATCATTGTCTTGGAACAGGGCAAACCGATGTTTCTTGCCCATGCAGAAGTGGCCGGTGCCGTCGCTTGGACCCGTTACAATGCCGACCTTCCAATCCCCGTCGACATTATCGAAGACAGCGAGCATAAGCGGATTGAAGCACATCATAAGCCATTGGGTGTTGTCGCCTCTATTACCCCTTGGAACTGGCCTTTAATGATCGCCATTTGGCATATCATGCCGGCCCTGCGCACCGGTAATACGGTTGTTTGCAAGCCCTCTGAATATACCCCACTGAACACCCTCAGACTGGTAGAGTTGATCAACCAAGTCCTGCCTGCGGGGGTGCTCAATGTGGTCACAGGCCAAGCGGAAATCGGCGGCGCGATCAGCAGCCACCCCGGTATCAGCAAAATAGTCTTTACCGGTTCAACACCTACCGGTCAGCGGATTATGAGCAGCGCCGCCACCAACCTTAAACGCCTGACATTAGAACTTGGCGGTAACGATGCGGCGATTATTTTACCTGATGTCGATGTTGATGCCGTGGCCGAAGGTATTTTTCAAACCGCCTTCCTGAATATGGGACAAACCTGCGCAGCCCTTAAACGCCTCTATGTCCATGATGATATCTATGATGCGCTGTGTAACAAGTTGGTCGAACTGGCCCAAGCGCAGGTAGTCGGTAATGGTCTGGACGCCGAGGTGACCTTTGGCCCCGTACAGAATGCGAATCAATTAAAAATCGTCACCGCCTTGGTTGATGATGCTAAAGCACAGGGCGCTCGGATTTTGTGCGGCGGCGAACGACTAGCGGGCCCTGGCTACTTCTTCCCACCAACCCTGGTCGCCGATATCACTGACGGCACTCGCTTAGTCGATGAAGAACAGTTTGGCCCAGTACTGCCAATTATCCGTTATCAGGATGTTGAAGAAGCGCTGGCCCGCGCTAATGCAGCCGATGTAGGCCTTGGCGGCTCTATCTGGTCGGCGGATATTGACACCGCGACGCAATTAGCCAGCCGCCTTGAATGTGGTACCGCGTGGATCAATGGCCATGCCGAAGTACTGCCGCACGCACCCTTTGGTGGCTGTAAAATGTCTGGATTCGGTGTCGAGTTTGGCGAACAAGGGATGCTCGAATATACCCGTCTGCAGGTTATCAATATCAACAAATAATCGCTGTCCGTTGCGGGGTAAACGCCCCGCTTACTGTTAAATTACCGATAATGACACCCAAATGACCGATAACACGTTACTCAATGACCTTCAGGGTCGAGGACTGATCGCCCAACACAGTGGCGACATCGATACACTGGCTGAACACCTACAACCGCCCCGCACGCTCTATTGTGGCTTTGATCCTACCGCAGACAGCCTCCATATTGGCCACCTCGTGCCATTATTGATGTTGAAGCGGTTTCAACTGGCAGGCCATCGCCCCGTCGCACTGATTGGTGGTGCCACCGGCATGATTGGTGATCCAAGCTTTAAAGCGACTGAGCGCAGCCTCAACACGGCCGAAACCGTCGATCGTTGGATTCAAAGCATTAGCCATCAATTATCCCACTTTATCAATACTGATAAGACGAATAATGCCGCCCTCATTGCCAATAATGGCGATTGGATGGCCGGCATGGATATCATGTCTTTTTTGCGTGATATCGGTAAGCATTTCTCCGTCAATGCGATGATTAATAAAGAGTCCGTGCGGCAACGTATCGAACGCCCTGATCAAGGCATCTCGTTTACTGAATTTTCCTATAGTTTGCTTCAGTCCTACGACTTTACCGAACTGAATCGCCGCTATGACTGCACGCTACAGATTGGCGGTAATGATCAATGGGGTAACATCACCGCCGGCATTGATCTAACCCGTCGCCTCAATCAACAATCGGTATTCGGCATAACCTTACCGCTGATCACTAAAGCCGATGGTACCAAGTTTGGTAAAACCGAATCCGGCGCTATCTGGCTCGACCCACACAAGACCTCGCCCTATGGTTTCTACCAGTTTTGGCTCAATACCGCCGATGCCGATGTGTATCGATTTCTGCGTTATTACACCTTTTTATCTCTAAAAGAGATTCAGCAAATAGAGCAAGATGATCAACAGCGGGCACAAAAACCCGAAGCGCAACGTATTCTAGCCGAACAGATGACCCGCCTCGTGCATGGTGATTGCGCCCTTGAACAGGCTCAACGAATCTCCAGCGCGCTGTTTAGTGGTCAAGTCGAGGACTTAAACCAGGCGGAGTTTCAACAACTCGAACAGGATGGTTTGCCCTGCTGCGAGGTGAGCCTGCCCATGACCTTGACGGATCTACTGGTCAGCTCAGATCTGGCTTCCTCTCGCCGTCAGGCGCGAGAATTCATCGCTGCCGGCGCGGTACAACTGAATGGCGTAACCGCCACAGATGCCGATCAAGCGATTACTCAGGCCGTGGCACTGCATCAACGATTTGTGCTGCTACGTCGGGGCAAGAAACAGTTCACGCTAGCCTGCCTTAACCAAAGTTAATGGTTCGCTCGGTGGTAACAGCAACCTTGGCTCAACCCTTTGGTCGATACCGAACGGCGTAACGAACAGGCTTAATAGCATAGTCTGTTGTTCTGGCTTGACAGGCAGCGTACTACTGACACCATGGATAGACTTGCAACAACATCCAGTGAGTGCGTCGCTTCGCACGTCTTCTGTTGAAGGCTTTTCAGAGCTTACCCCGGTAAGCTCTTTTTTTTGTCCTTAACTTACCCTTCTCAACCCTTTGGCCGATAGAGCCCCCCCTATCAAATCCGCTTAAATAGATTACAGACAGCAACAGAAACCGATCGCCGTTGCACAGCGGTAAATTGCACAAACGGATGAGACGGCTGGCTCTGCTGCTGATAAAGATCGTATAAAAGCCCGATCAACCATATGGTTGATATTCAGTGGCGGCATTTTGCTCTGTAATGAGATGTAAGAAAAATTCAAACGGACTATTAATATGCTACCTGACATCGACACCATTCTGTACGCCAGTGATATCACTGAAGGCAGCCGACCGGCGTTTCGGATGGCCGTCAAACAGGCCATTAATAACCACGCACGTATCGTATTCCTGCACGCACTCGAACCGATGGATGATTTTATCGACGATTTCTTGCCGGTCAATGCATCGCAAAAACATAAGCAACAATTGATCGACAGTTTCAAGAAACGTATCGGCGAGCGCATAGAAGCATTTCTTAACAGTGAGCTCGAGGATGATTTCGAGCTGCCTTATGAACCAACAATTCAGGTTTCGCCTGGCAAGCCCGATCAGGTTATCCTGAAAGCGGCTAAGCGGCTGAATGCAAGCATGATCATTATGGGAGATAGAGAAACCTCGTCCATGTCTCGCGTCTTTCTGGGCTCAACAGCCCAAAAGGTGATTCACCATAGTGAGATCCCTGTACTGATCGTACCATTAAAGAAAAAATAATTTATAACAACCGAAAAAACTTAGAGGAATGCCCATGAAGAGAATAATAAAGATCTGTGCTCTGGCTGCACTTGCAACGGCTCCATTTATCGGTTCAGTTGCAAATGCCTCCGACTACCCTAACCGCCCGGTAAAGTTCGTAGTGCCATGGCCTCCGGGTGATCTTGAAGATATCTTGACCCGCATAATTGCGGAAGAGATGGCAAAAGAAACGGATAAGCCTGCGACTGTCGTAAACAAACCTGGCGGTGGCGGTATTGTGGGGGCTTCTAACGTCGCCCGTGCTCGGGCTGATGGCCTGACCATCGGCTCATTTGTGGCCGATATTCTTACCACCCATCTGCTATCCGGTAATGCCCCATATGACAAAGATTCATTTGAGCCTATTGGTATCTTCCTCGATTACCCATTTGTGCTGGCCACTAAAGCTGACTCCAAATACAACAACATTGAAGAACTAGCCGAATACTCCCAGACTCACAATATATCTCTAGGTCACTTTGGCTATCAGGCACTGCCAACTGCAGTCACCTTTAAAGCCGCTGCCCAAGAGGGTATAAAATTTTCCTCTGATGCCGCTTTCGATTTGCTTGACTGCTCTACCCTTGCAAATGGCGATGCTGATGTCATTAACACCACGACACAGCTGATTCTTTCATGCCTGCAATCCGGCGATGTTAAGCTGCTCGCATCGCTAACCCGCGATCGCCTCAGCATTGCGCCTGATGTTGCCACACTAAATGAACAAACCGGTATAAGCCAAACGACTTGGAATGGCCTGTTTGTGAAGAAAGGTACACCTGAAGAAGTTAAGCAGCGTATCGGTGAGATTGCTGAGAAAGCTCTTTCCAGCGATCGGGTTAAAGAGCTTAGTGCCACCACCGGTGCTGGTATTTATTGGATCGGCGGCAAATTCGCTGAAGACGTGGTCGCCAATGACTATGAAGCCTCTAAAGCGTTACTGGAGTACATGAAAGAGTAATGCCTACAATGACTGCAGCCTCCACTTCGGTTCGCTGCAGTCTCTCCCTGCTAATTCAAAATAATAAGGGTCTAACTCATGAGTAGTCTGGTAAATAACACCGACAATGATACCGACGAGCTGCCTCAGGAAAAACGTTATGGCATCTACTGGTGTATCCTCGCACTAGCACTGATATTACTGTGTTTATTACCCTTTCAAACGCCCTTGATTCACACCCAGCGAGGTTGGTTTTTACAGCCAATGTTTGGATCATCCGTGGGGCTATCGCTATTAGTCATCTTTACCAGTGTGCGGGTTATTCAATCCATCAACGATGGCTTCCTTAAGCGCTGGAACGTTATCGAGTCTCTATTCGAAACCCTCAGTAGCTACCGTACCGCTCTGATTTCGGCAGTTCTTTTCTTTGTCTATATCAATTCGCTGTCGGTATTGGGTTTTACACTCTCGACTCTGCTGTTTACCACAACTCTGTTGTGGCTATCTCGCCTGCTGAATCGCACTTGGTTTCTGGCGACGCTGGGAACTCTCGCGGCGATGATCTTGATTTTCCGTGTCGGTGTCAGCCTGTGGTTGCCGGATGTATGGCTGTACAGCCTGCTACCGGATAGCTGGTCTGACATTGCTAACCAATATCTATAAGACGTAACTTTGATATGGAAACCCTACTATTAGGTTTAAACGAAGTCGGTACACTCAATGTGTTACTGGCCATTATTATCGGTGCACTGATCGGCGTTACCATTGGCTCAATACCAGGCCTTGAACCTGCGGGTGTCATTGCCATTCTCTTGCCGCTGAGTTTTTCAATGGAACCTCTTGCCGGTGTATCCCTATTGTTAGGGGTCTACGGTGGTGCCTGGTATGGCGGTGCGATACCGGCCATTCTAATGAATACACCGGGCACCCCTGTGGCCGTGTTAACCACCTATGATGGTTATCCGATGACCTTGCGTGGCGAAGGTAAGAAAGCCCTTTCTATTGCTTACACCTCATCCTTTGTTGGCGGCATTATCAGCGTGCTATCGCTCGTGCTGCTGGCACCGATGCTGTCTCAAATTGCTCGGCTGTTTGGCTCAGCTGAATTTGCAATGCTGGCGGCTCTTGGGATGATTTTTGTCGTGCTAGCCCACCGTAAACATGTTGTCGAAGCGGCAATGATGTTGGGGCTCGGTATGTTCCTTGGCACTATCGGTCTAGATCGGTCATTCAGTACGCAGGTATACACCTTTCATCAAGAATGGCTAATTAACGGTATCCCATTGGTGCCAGCCGTGATCGGCCTGTTTGCCATGTCACAAGCCTTTGTACTGCTCTCTGTCCGTGAAAATGATTCCAGTGTCACCAAACTCGAAGGTGAAGGGCTATTTGGCGGCTTCGGCGTGTTGTTAAAGCACAAGATCACCGTCATCCGTTCTGCGGCCTTAGGGGTTGTCATGGGACTATTGCCAGGGGTGGGCGAATTTGGTTCGCAGTTCTTTTCCTATACGCTGGCGCAAAAATTCTCCAAGACACCGGAAAAATTTGGCCATGGCGCTCCTGAAGGTATTATCGCCTCAGAAACTTCCAATAATGCGGTCACAGCCTCCGTGATGATCCCCTTACTGGCATTCGGCATTCCCGCTGATGCGCTAATGGCGATGCTGTTGGCAGTATTCATGGTACATAACTATGTGCCGGGCCCAGCCCTCTTTGCCGAACGCCCCGAGTTTATTTCTGGGCTTTATATCTCGCTGTTTTTGATGAACATCGTCGTGTTTGTCTACCTCACTTTTGCGACCAAATGGATCGTCAATCTAACCCGCATTCGGGGACGCTTTATCGGCGCCTTTATACTCGTGCTGGGGTTTGTCGGTAGTTATAGCCAAAACTACCAGTTCTCCGATGCTCTGATCGCCTTAGGCTTTGCAGTGTTTGGATATGTATTACGTAAAAATGATATCCCTGCGGTTCCGATCATTCTAGGGCTGGTACTCGGGCCGGTTTTTCTCACCCGTTTTCGCCAAGCGATGGGTGTTGCCGACGGCGACCTGAGTATCTTTATTAGCCGTCCGATCAGTCTGACACTGCTGTCTCTGATTGTGTTATCGATTACGGTCTATCTATGGAGTAACTATAAAACCAAACGCTCAGGGTAACTTCCCCGATGCGATAACCCACTGACGCCTGATCCCTGTTGGATAACAACGATGATCAGGCGTTTTTGTATGTCCAAATAAACACGCTTTTAACTTAATATATTAAGTTGTTTTTGCTGGTTAATTATCGTACTCTGTTTCTCTTGGTTGAGAATCAGGAGCTGGTAATGCAAAAAAACGATAATATTTACCCCGCTGGCCTATACAATTTTCAAGACGAATGTCTGAAACTTCTGACCAGTGTGCTCAATGTTTCCAAGGCTGCCACCTATTTAGTGGACAACCAGCGTAAGCCGATCTGTTATAAAACATGGCAGCTTCAACCCGCCATGCATCGACAATACATGGATACCTTTTATAAGCTCGATCCGCTGCACCCGACTCAATTTGTCGAACAGGCCGATGTCTCGGTCGTTAAAATGAATGACCTGGTCAATACTCAAGAGCGCTATAACCACCCCTATTACCGCGATTTCGTCTCGCCTTGGGGCGTGCAAGATATTGTCGAGCTGTTTCTGCGGGTAGATAATCAACTGATCGCCGGCTTCGCTCTGTTTACCTCCAAACAGCAACCCGAAATGCGTATGGAAGATATTCGTAAAGCGAACCAACTACACCAGTTTATGCAGTTCTCACTGGAACAAAGCCTAGCCGCACCAAAGCATAGTCAGTTTCAGTTGTTTTGCGATCAATACCAACTCACGCCAAAAGAGCGCATGGTGGTCGAACTGGTCAGTCAGGGGTTGCCGAATAAAAGCATCGCTTCAGGCCTTGATTGCAGCCTGGCAACCGTTAAAACTCACCTACAACATATCTTCACCAAAACCGGCGTAAACAGTAAGACTGAAATAACATCATTGCTCTATAACCTTCATTAATTTCTGCCCCATAGACACCGACCTCAGGGATGAGGTGAACAGAGACCCACCTATATCAACCTTCTGGTTGATACCCTCCTCGCTTGATCAATTCATAATAAATCTAACCCCGTAGCCTGTGTTCATACGTCAACATGTGCATATCGCTGTATGGCTGCGGCTCTGACAACAAGAAGCATCCGGAGTTATCAAATGAGTGAAAACAAGCAAACCCTGTGGAACCCAATGGTTCACCCTGGTGATCCCAATGCCCGCAACCATATTCAAATTGTTAAGGGTGACGGTAACTATGTTCAGAATCGTGAAGGTAACTGGCTAGTCGACGGTGTCGGTGGCTTATGGAACGTTAACGCCGGTCATAACCGCAGCGAAATTAAAGATGCCATTAAAGCTCAGCTGGATGAACTCGAGTATTTCCAGATCTTTGATGGTATCAGCCACCCACGGGTGCTTGAGCTAT
Source organism: Amphritea sp. 1_MG-2023 (assembly GCF_030547545.1). Taxonomy (GTDB): domain Bacteria; phylum Pseudomonadota; class Gammaproteobacteria; order Pseudomonadales; family Balneatricaceae; genus Amphritea. The sequence goes on along the minus strand of NZ_JAUOQE010000002.1, from coordinate 138,672 downwards.
CCGATATGATCATCGAGATGACTAAGCCGGAAGGCATGGCCAAAGTGATGTTTAGTTCAGGCGGCTCCGACGCCGTTGAAACCGCGCTAAAAGTTGCTCGCCAATACTGGAAAGCAATCGGCCAATCTCAGCGCTACAAGTATATCTCCCTTAAACAAGGCTACCATGGCGTTCATTTCGGTGGTGCTTCGGTCAACGGTAACACTGTCTTCCGTACTAACTATGAACCAATGTTGCCAGGCTGTGTGCATATCGATACTCCTTGGTTATACCGCAATCCCTGGAATTGCGAGAACCCTGAAGAGCTGGGTCACCTCTGTGCGAAACAACTGGAAGCAGAAATTCTTTTCCAAGGGCCTGACACCGTAGCGGCGTTCATTGCTGAACCAATTCAAGGGGCTGGCGGCGTTATCGTTCCTCCGGCTAACTACTGGCCACTGATTCGTGCTGTCTGTGATAAATACGGCGTATTGCTGATCGCCGATGAAGTCGTCACGGGCTTTGGCCGTAGTGGTAACATGTTTGGTGTCCGGGGTTGGGGCGTTGCTGCGGATATTCAGTGCTTCGCGAAAGGCATCAACTCCGGTTACATTCCATTAGGCGCAACCGTCATCAATGAACGCGTAGCACAAGGGATCGAAAACTGCCAAAGCTTCACCGGTGCTCTGATGCATGGTTATACCTATTCTGGCCATCCAGTCGCTTGTGCCGCTGCCATTGCTAACCTGAAGATTGTCCAAGATGAAGACCTTCCGGCCAATGCTGCCGTTCAGGGACAGGAGATGTTAACCAAGTTGACCAATGCCCTGAGTGACTTCCCATCCGTCGGTCAATTACGCGGTAAGGGCTTGATGCTGGCGATCGACTTGGTCACCGATAAGACCACCCGCGAGCCAATCGATCCGATGTCTGGCTTTGCTAATCAAATCGCGGCTGTAGCCCTGCGTGAAGGTGTTATTGTACGCCCAGTTGGCACTAAGATCATTCTCTCGCCGCCGTTAACTATCGGCACAGAAGAGGTCGATAAGATCGTTTACGCCCTACAAAAAGGCTTTAGTGAGATCGACCGATAAGCGCTAAAACATATCGATAGAAACCGCTGAGATTACCCGTTTTACTGGTGATCTCAGTTCTACGGGTGTATTCTGTTAACTTATTAAGTATTTTCAAGCAAGCCTGACAGAACGATAACCCCACTATGCCAACCTCTTCCACCGCGCAAGTCAAAACTCCCATTTTATTGTTAGCCGGAATGGCGATTGCCAGTCCCGTGGCGCTCAACCTCTATGCGCCGGTGATGCCCGTGTTGGCTGAGCAGTTCGATACCAGCCCATTTACAATCCAGTTAGGTTTTACCTTTTATCTGCTCACGTTGGCCATTGGTCAACTGATTAGCGGCCCATTAGCCGATCGCTATGGCCGTCGGCCAGTGTTTTTCTGGGGATTTATGCTGCATATTTTGGGTGCGTTACTGGGTGCCTTTGCCGTTGAGGTATGGCAACTACTGCTGGCCCGTATTCTTCAGGCTGCTGGCGGCTGTACCGGGATGTTGCTGGCCCGTAGTATTATTCTCGATCAGCATGGTAAAGATAAAGCCGCCGGGATGCTTGGTTATATCACCATGGGGATCGCTTCGGCTCAAGCACTGGCCCCCACCATGGGCGGCTATCTTAACTTAGCGGTGGGCTGGCAATCGGTCTTTTGGGTATCGATGATACTCGGCACCCTCGTTTGGCTTGGCGCCCTCTTCACGCTGCCGGAAACCGCAACAGCAAAATCTAACACGGGCTCGCTGCTACAAAGCTTTACCCGCTACGGCACCGTGCTGTCATCCCGAAATTATGTTTTTTGTGCACTATCGGCCACCATGATCGCCTCCGGCTTTTTTGTCTTTATGACCAGCGCGCCTTTCTTAGTCTCTGAGTTTTTACAGGGTAACTCCGCGGATTACGGTAACTGGTTTCTACTGGTGGCGGGTGGTTTTTGGTTTGGCAGCCTGACCGCCGGCAAGATTTCCGCGAAAGTTGGCACTCGAAGAATGATGTTGGCGGGCAATAGCCTCTCAGGCATCGGTGCATTGTTCATGCTCGGGCTGTTTTTACTCACTCCCTTCAGTTTTTTGACACTCTTTATTCCAATGGCGTTGTATACCTATGGTCGTGGCTTAAGTCAGCCAAGCGCACAAGCGGCGGCTATCTCATCGACCGCCGGCGCGGTGGCAACCGCGACGGGAATGCTGGGCTTTTTCCAATTAACCATTGGCTCGTTAGTCGCACAAATCACTCCACTGCTGATTGAATTCAGCATCAATATGCTACCACTGGTATTGGTATCCTTGGCGCTACTCGCTTCACTGTTTGCGATCAAGGGTAGTCAGGGCGAATAACCCCTTCTCTGATACGCGGCGCTTGGCGGCATACCAACAAAGATTAATCCCTCAAGCTCTGTTGATCCGCAGCCTGCTGTAGATCAGGAATATCGATCAATAAATCCGTCACGCCCACATCGATATCATATTGAAAAAGCAGCGTCGATAGCTGACCACGGTGATGGGTTTGATGATTAAAGAAGTGGCTGACTAACCCGGCGAATTCACGTTCACTCACCTGCCCCTTCGAATTGCGATAACGTAACGTACGGTTAAAATCATCAGCGCTAACTTCGGATACTAGCCACTGTTTAATGGCCGTATCAACCCGATGTCGTGCAGCCATAAGGGAGGCTAAATCCGCAAAGAGTATCTCATCCAATGTCACTGGACTCGGCAAAGCCTTAAGTTCGGCGAGTGAATGATACCCCTTGGAATGTAACGAAAAGCGTAATAACCACAGTAAATCCCCCACCAAAATATGGTTAAGAATTCCCAGTGGAGACCCAAAAAACGCACCACAATCTCTGTTTAACTGATCAACCGTCAGCTTGGCACAAGCGTCATAGACCTGACCATTCATGCGCTGATTATAATCTGCCAGCCGTATAAAATGCGTTGTGATATCCATAACAAAATCCCTTCTGATTAGTTTATCGATCCTCAGGCTTGATCGCTTTAACTGAATCACGCCAGTCGCTCAACTCTGCCGTGGTATAGGGAGTATGAATGCGTGCCGTTGAGGCTGGCTGATGGTGCAAACTCCCCCCTACTCGACGCGCTATTGCAGGACGTATTGGCCTCGGACTAAAACCACCTCCACAATTAGGACAAACATTCGCTAAACGGTGTACAACGCAATCATGGCAAATGGTGCATTCATCGCTGCACATGTAAGCCTCTGTTGAATCAGGTGGCAAGTCTTTATCACAACACTCACAATTCGGCCCTAACATACATTCACCTCACCCTCATATCACTTTCACAGTACGTAAAACTATCACTGATCAAACCGATTTAGGAGCAAACATAATAATCGCCATACCGAGTAATGCCACACTGGCACCGACCATATCCCAAGCGGTGGGTTTAATGCCATCTACCAACCAAAGCCATACCAAAGCGACGAAAATATAAACGCCACCGTAAGCCGCATAGACTCGCCCTGCTGCCGTCGGATGCAACGATAATAGCCAAGCAAACAGCATTAAGCTGAGTGCCGCCGGCAGTAATAACCAGATTGTTTTATCCTGCTTCAGCCAGAGATATGGCAGATAACAACCGACAATTTCAGCAACCGCGGTGAGGATATAAAGCGCGAGGGTTTTTAACTCAAACATGGAATTTATCGATCTCATCTAACGGGGGGAATAATGATTAGCATAGAGCCGCAGTGAGAAGACTAATCTGAACCCATAATCGCAATGACAGCTACTCCACTCAGGCTGCATTCGCATGAGCGTGCGATACATAATACACCTAAAGCCTAAGCTAGCACTATTCAGTAACGCTAGCGGCCTGCTGCGATTGAGTCGACGTCTGCGACTGTCTTTCGGCGGCTTTTGCCTGATAAACCGCATAAGCCGTTAGCATAATGACAATTAACAGCGCCGCGATCAGCGGCCGATCAACCCCCAACTCATCACTCACGCCGTCACGTTTGGCTTTGGCTAAATCATCAGGATGATAAACGCCTTTACGACAAAACAGAATAGTAACGAAAAACATCCCCGTGATCGCCATAAACACATGCAACGTATAGGTGAAAGCCGTTAGCGCCGTTGCGTTATCAATCTGAGTCGCACTCATCCCTAAAATAGACGCACAGCACATCATCGCGATAGCAAATAGATTGATCGGCGTTTTTGCACGACTCACCGCCTCCCATGCGGTCTTAATGCGTCGCTTGTCATCATACTGCTCAACCCCAACTGGGCAACCACAATGGAGGCAGCTATCCGCTTTATCCGAGATCGCCTGATGACAATCATCGCAGCTTATCATGGCCATGTTCAACTCCAAGATCGATGTACCGGTGCATCATCACTCGGTTAAAACACAATACATCATATCAACTCATCGTCACCGAGAGCGTTAATTCCACTCAGGATCTCATCATGCACTAGGCGCAGTGGCTTGAAAATGCATCGCATCACGCCCCCAAAAGGCACCGGCAGATAACCAGCCCTCCCGTGCAAAGCACTCCATCACCTCGATGGGCATTGAGGCATTGACCGGCCAAGCCGTTTTATTTCCATTTCGACCGGCATTCATATCAATGGCATTCATCCACGCATGCATCGACCATGAGCTTAAGCTGTAGCGCTTTAATCTAGGGTTATATAAACCATTGTAAACCAGAATACCGGCAGCTTCTCGTGCAGCGTCATCAGGATAAACCTCTGCTAGCCGTTCGAATACCCGTAATAAACTGTCAGCACACTGTTCATGTGCCCAAAGAGTTTTTACCGGCGTATCAGCGTAAAAAATAGTAAATGGCAGGATGATTTTTTTGCGTGGTGGGCTGTACTGCTTATCGCCGTGAGGACCAAAAAACTCAATAAATTCAGGCGTCCCCTCAATGGGAAATGGATGAGGCGATGGCATCAAACTCTTAAGATGTTGCTGACAAGCAGCAATACTCATCGGCCCCCAAAAACCATCGCCTAACGTCCCCACACGTTCCTGTAAACGAACAATTTCGGATCTTTTCATAGTAGATGCCCCCTTATTTCAAAGCGTTAACGCTCACACGTTTATTTTTCATTTTTTCCCGATAGTTGCCCCAAAACATAGCCGGCAATCCCACTCAAAATGGCTCCCGTTATATTTCCCTCGAGGCGGCCTGCCAAACTTAATACCACCGTGGCTGCAATCACGCCCATCACCGTGACTGTTTTAAAAAATGCTGGGCTCCTGAGAATATCCATTACATTTTCCTGAGACTTAGCCACCGAGTGCCAAAATAACCCCCACATCAGCACTAAAGCCGCCGTTGCTAACACGGAAAGAGCAACAATATATTCAGGCTTTAATTGAGTTGTTAGTATGGATGCCTCGCTACTGTCATCACCTTCCGCGGCAATCGCGACACAGGCCCATAGACCGATCAGCAACATGATGAGATAGCGTTTCAACATACACAGCGCCTCTGTAAAACCTCAACCTAACGTCCAAGCTACTCTAGGGATTATCGACATCGGCAACTAAGCACATGTCTAGCTAACGAAATCACTTAAGCCGTTTCTGTAAGTCTAGATGCAATTCAAACATTTGTTCAAAAAATTAACCGACACAGATACGCTGACGATCATCAACCTTAGCGCGTACTCGGTAACATCGATGTCAACATCGCTAAAACGATGTGCAATAAGGAGGTAGCCCTTCGAAAAGCGCTATGAAGACTGTGAAGATAGTGGCCGCAAAGCAGCCACCACATACAACTTAAAAATATGGATAGGAAGAAGCTAAAAAATTGACTGCCCCACAACATCACACTGTTTTATCGTCAATATACAGAGCATGGTAAGCATTTAAGACGATTAACAATGTTAAGGATTGTATGGCAGTCGTTTATAACAACAGCAACAGCTTACTGGGCCGCCGCACTCGCCATGCCTAACAGCGCTTTTGCCACTTTATTGATCACCGCATCACAGCCCTCAATCTCGTGTCGCTTCTGCAGATAAGCCGGATCATTATAGGAGATCCAAACCTGATCGCTAACATCCTGCCAAACGAGATATTTCTGTGGCAGATCAATAGCAACCGTTTGCTGACAGGCCATCAGAGGGCTACCCACCTTCGGATTACCGAAAATAATCACCTGAGTGTCGCGTAAATTGATATCAACCTTAGCAGCAGCTTCCGAGTGTTGCACTCGGTTAAACACAGTCATGCCTTTTTTAGTTAAAACTTTATCTAACCGATCACCCGTTTCAGACACACTATATTCGCTAGCAATATTAACCATTCCCTCGGCGGCAAACCCTGGACAACCCCAGAGAATAGCCGTAAGCGCAATCACATAACGCTTTAACATAAGACACTCCTTGATATTTATATTGAACCTATTACATCAGTCTACAGAGCCTCAAACACTAACAGACAGCCCTAGATTATCTGGCCTAGCATACCAACGATCAGTTATTCGTTGCTATAAGTAAGAATACAATTAAAAATATTGGTTCAATCTATAGAGAGAAAAATCGCGTTAAGTTAGGTCGGAACTTGATACGCTGATTGAGACGTTAACGGTAATCGTATGCTGAAGCATTGAAAAAAGTCATATACGGAGATAAACGCCGAGCGGCAATCGTTGCATTCGCAGCTCGACGTTAAGTGTAGCGCTTAAATACTAACCCCAAAGACAAAGTCAGCCAGCAGAGTAAAGAGTCCGAAAGCCACCGCAATCGCAACTATATTAAGCAAGAAACCTGCTCGCACCATATCTCTTAATTCCATCAACTCATAAGAGAATACAATCGCATTAGGTGGAGTAGCCACCGGCATCATAAAGGCCATTGAAGCGCCCAGCGCCACAGGGACACAGAGTATCAAAGGATCTAATCCCAACCCCACAGCGACCGCTGCTAATATCGGTAAAAAAGTGGCCGTTGATGCTGTATTAGATGTAATTTCAGTCAGGTAAACAATTGCTACGGTAACCAGCAGTACCAGTACCAGTGTACTCACCTCGACCCCAGCAACGGAATTGCCGATCCACTCTGCTAAACCTGTACCTTTGAAACCGCCTGCAAGAGCCAGACCGCCACCGAACAGTAACAAAACGCCCCAAGGCACATGACGTGCCGCTTCCCAATCCAACGCGAACTGACCTTTTTTGGCTGAAATAGGCACCGCAAATAACACTAACGCCGCCAACAGAGCGATGATGGTATCGTTCAATGGCAGGCCTGTGAGCTCAACGATAAACTTACGGAAGATCCAACCCAATGCTGCACACAAAAACACCACAGCCACTAATTTTTCGCCGCGAGACATAATCCCCAACGCCGACAATTCACGCTTTACAACCGCACTGGGGTCCTTAATGGCAATCTGATGCGACGGAAATAAGACTCGGGTTAACAGTAACCAGGCGACCGGTAACATAATGACGACAACCGGCACACCCAGCAACATCCAGTTAAAAAAGCTGATTTCAATGTTATATGTGTTTTGTATAAAGCTCGCCAACAGCGCGTTAGGTGGCGTACCAATAAGCGTTCCCACACCGCCAATTGAGGCGCTATAGGCAATTGATAACATCAGCGCCACACCGAAATTACGCACCATTTTCTTATCATCGGTTTGCTTAGACACAAAATCAATCACGGATAGACCGACAGCAAACATCATAATGGTGGTGGCTGTGTTCGAAATCCACATCGACAGAAAGGCCGTCGCCAACATAAAACCCAGAATAATACGTGAAGGTGATGTGCCAATTAAACTGACAATTTTCAATGCGATGCGACGATGTAAGCCAACATGCTGCATGGCTGCGGCCAACAAAAAACCGCCCAGAAAGAGGAATATCAGTGGGTGACCATAATTAGCCGCCACGGGTTTAATTTTATCGATACTCAACAACGGCATTAGCACTAACGGCAACAGTGCCGTCGCAGGAATAGGCACCGCTTCAGTTAGCCACCAAATCACCATCCAAGAAGCCATTGCCACTAAACGCCATGCTTCGAGCGGCATACCCTCTGGGGCAGAAAACATCAGGATGATGGCGGCCACTACTGGCCCGCCGATCAAGCCTAAAAGCCGCAATCCGGATACCGGTATCAGTGATACCTCATCAAGGTCTTTGTAGTCAGGATCACGGCGATCCCCTGGGGACAGAAAATCTTCGTCATGGGCATGAACGTTCTTTTCTTTATTCGACATGGGCACTTCTCTCTGAATAAATTAAGTTTTAACAGTATTATTAGTTTTAAAATAGTGTTCGGTGTTCGTGGTCATCAAAGCGTTCGCATATGATCAATTTCACACCTGTAGGTCTGTCCACCAGCCTCGCGCAATCATACAATATATCGTCGCTATTATCTGAGCATTAATCACTCAAAACAGCTTTAAAATAAGGAAAATGCAGACAAATAGCCGATTAATTGATCTCAGACTAGTAGTCTTACTGTCTCTTGAGTCAATAGCGGCCATAATTGAGCACCGTATATGCCTACCATCAACATCGACACGCCGCTCAACGAGGCTCGTCTTTAATCACGTTCTGTCCGAAACCACCGATCAATTATTCGCCGATAATCACACACCGTGAGGCAATAATAAATGCATACTCTTTTCGCCTAAAAATCATGTGAGCATGCCTCGTCCAACCACAGCAGCATCATTAACAACAACAGTCGTAACAACAGTAGTAACAACAGTAGCAACGAAAGAGAATGACTAAACGGATTAATAAAGCTATACAAGGCCATCAGCACGGTGAAAAGTGCATCGAAATAGCGGCTATCTCCGCTTAAGCCTATCAATACCATCAAGCAATGCGGTGATAGCAGAGAACTATGTTCATAAAAGTCTTATCTAAGTAGCAGCAGATAGACTAGACAGAGTCAATCAAAGAGGGTAGCTGATTACCCGCTAATGTTTATAACGCTACGGCTAAGTTAAAAAAACACCCGAGTGAAGTAATCCACCCGGGTGTTTAGTTTTTAAGCAAGACTGATTAATAATACAGACTTAATACAGACTTATAGTGCAGACTGGAAGATCGCAGCCACTTCGGCATCACTCAGTTTACGAGGATTAGTCAGGCAGCAAACATCTTTCTGCGCATTACCCACCATCGTATCAATATCTTCACTCTTAACACCCAACTCACCCAATGTGCGAGGAATACCGACATCTTGACCCAAGGTTTCAATCGCATCGATTGCCAACAGCGCAGCATCACGCTCAGATAGGCCATCTGTTACTTCGCCTAAGGCATCTGCGATATCAGCGAAACGTTCAGTGGCCGCAATCATATTTACACGACAAACATGCGGCAGTAGCAAAGCATTACATACACCGTGAGGCAGGTTATACATACCGCCGAGTTGATGCGCCATCGCATGTACATAACCCAAGCTAGCATTATTGAACGCCATACCAGCAAGGTATTCTGCATAGGCCATCTTATCGCGGGCTTCCATATCATCGCCACGAGCAACGGCGTTACGCAGGTATTTACCAATCAGACGAATCGCCTGCATTGCACACGCATCGGTAATCGGTGTTGCTGCCGTCGAAACATAAGCTTCAACCGCATGAGTCAGCGCATCCATACCGGTAGCTGCCGTCAATGCGGGTGGCATATCAACCATTAACGCAGGATCATTAATCGCTACATCGGGGGTTACGCGCCAGTCAACAATTGCCATTTTAACGTGATTTGAGGTATTGGTAATAATAGTGAAACGCGTCATTTCACTCGCCGTACCCGCCGTTGTATTGACCGCAATATAAGGAGGTAGTGGCGCTGTCGCCTGATCTAGACCTTCATAATCATGAATCGTACCACCACTGGAGGCAACAAGACCGATACCTTTACAGCAATCATGTGCGCTACCGCCACCCAATGAGATCAACATATCGCAGCCATTCTCATTGTAAACAGTCAAACCTTCGGCGACATTAGTATCCGTTGGGTTAGGCACCGTATCGTCATACACAACGCTGGCAATATCTGCACTTTGTAACAGCTCGGTGAGGCGAGCGGTATAACCTAAACCCGTCATACCTTTATCTGCAACGATTAACGGCTTTTTACCGCCCAGCATTTTTACCCGCTCAGGCAATTTACCAAAACAGCCTTCGCCCATTAGGGATACATTAGGAACAAAAAATTCATGAATAGACATATTAAAACAATCCCTTTATTGAAAATACAATTCTAAAATACAACTCAAGCTTGCAACTATAGCCGGTTAATGACAATAGTTTGTTGACCTAGACCATGCAACGCGCAAAAAATCTATGATCTTATTATGACAACTAAATTCGCCGTTTGTCAGCCTTTTTCTAGGCCAGCAAGCGACTGTATTTTTAGCCTGCGTTACACCCTAGTCATTCACGCCATCAACGCCAATCTAGCGCATCTGAAACAGTTCTTGATGATAGTGTTTAGCGGATAAACCTTGCGCCAAAAAATCTTTTCGTAGCGAGGAACCGAATCCAGAGGGGCCGCAAAACCACACGCTGGCAGACTGCCACTGAGACACTATTTGACAGATTCGATTACAATCCAAACGGCCATCTCTGCCACTCACCAGCACGTGCAGTTTAACCCCTGCCGCCTCAGCATCCGCCGTTAATTTATCCATAGCAGACTGATCATAATCAGCCGTCGCATGAAATAGATCGATGGGTTTATCACCCGGTATTTTAGCTAACTCTTTCAGCCGTGCAATGAAAGGCGTTATGCCAATACCCGCCCCGACCCAAATCTGACGCGCTTGAGGGTCGTTAAAATCAAAGCAACCATAGGGCCCCTCCACAGTCACCGGCATACCGGTCTTAAGCGTGTTGCGCAAACGTCGGGTATGATCCCCCAGAGCCTTAGTAATAAAGACAATATGCCCATCATCACGATCCCAAGCAGACGCAATGGTATAAGGATGAGCCCCCTCTTTGGGGTTGGATGTTACAAAGGCAAACTGACCCGCTCGATGTCCATGCCAGCCACGCTTCAGCTGCACACTGATCTCTAATGTTCGCAAGGCATCGAAATAAATGAGACCATCAATCGCCCCTGTCACTTTCCGATCTCTGCCTATCCGTCCCGTCAATGCTACGACAGCTGCAACGCTGCCGCCCGCGAGTAACAGCGCCATCAACCAACCCACAGGCTGCAACCAATAATCAAATTCGATTAAGATTAACGCATGGTAGGCCAACACGAGGTAAGCAATAGAGATCAATTGATGCGTTTTAATAAACAAGTGATAGGGAAACCGCTTAATGAGCGCTAACACTATTAGGGCAGCAGCGGCATAGAATGCCCATTCGCCCACCGATTCAGCAAAGCCACGCTGACTACGAAACAAGCCCTCAATAAAACCAAGCGTTTCTTGTCCACGCGGGCCTCGTTCTGGCTTAGCTAACCAGCCCCATCCCACCATCCACTTGGTACCTTGCGCCATCCACCAGTGAATCACTGAGGCCACCAACGCGGTAATCCCGAGCCACTTATGCAAGCGGTACATCTTATCTAACCCATCAAGATGAGGTTCAAGCCATTTCGGCCGTAACGCTAACATCATGGCAATACTCATCACGCCGATGGCAATCACACCACTGTATTGCACAAACACATGACGAAAACTGAAATAAGTGAACGGTTCTGGGAGTAAGCTATCAGCCAACAGCCATACCGCAGTCAATATCAACAACAACGCAACAAAGAAAATTTTAATCTGTTTCATGATCGATCGTCTTCAGTAAATTCCATTTAAAACACCGATAGAGAATACCGATGCATACCGGGCAGACAAAGAGAAAGAAGCATCCGCCTTGCTCCCTTGTTCAAATCCGGAACCCTATTCTACACGGCTCGTCACAACACAAATGAGCCCTTTCATGTAAGGTTATGTAAAGTTTTGCTAAGGAGCACAACACCTTAGGAACGATAAGGTAAAAACACCTCGCCCGCATTGATACACAACAACCTTTGACACTTGAACTGACACTTAGGACAGGCATTCAAAATAAGCTCTTAAAATAACGGCTTGAGAAAGTCGCAAACCTTCAGCGCAACATGCCGCAGGAAGGTTATGAAATAATAAAAGGGTTCTGCTTTAAGGTCTGCACAGCCAAATCGATAAAACGTCGAGTTTTCGCATTAACCCGACGACCTTCCATATGAATGATATTTACGGGTAAAGGCTCCTCTTCATACTGGGTTAACACACTTCTCAATGTGCCTTTGTCCAGCTCTTCACCCGCCTGATAAGACATTAAACCCCAAGACAATAATCGATTAAGCGAGTCCCTATTCAGCTTCACAAGCAATCGGCATCATCCGCCCTATTTCGAGTGACATTCGATCACCTTTGCCTCTGATAGTGACTTTGACATTGCTATAGCGAAAACCGGACGCGGCCGGTTCCTGTCGTAATTCAATTGTATGATTGTCACGGATCAGCAGCGCCCGAGATTGTTGCAGATAGAAATGAACCATCGCGCTACCTCGCTCACATTGATATAAAACTTCATGGTAATGCTGTGAGTCAGGCAACGGTGGTATATGCGTACAGCCAACCATTAGCCATGCAATGACGACCCCACTCATCGGCTTAAAACAACGCGTCATTGAATACTTTCCTCATAACAAACGTAATAACACGGTGAGCAGTGATAGCTTAAAATCTAGAATCATTTTCGCAAGGCCGACCGTCGTGATCACCATCCATCTTCGTGTTAGGACAGTTGTTGATGAAGAATATCGCCTCAGCTCTCGAATGCATTTGACTACAGTGCTGCCGCCCATCGCATTTGAACCGTTGATGTGTAACATCAGATATAGAATTACGAGTCGGGTTTGACCCAAAATACCCCCCATCCGATCGAATAACGTTAACCGCTGAAGACGTCCCGTCCTCATTGATAAGAGCGCAGACGAAAAGGAGTAGAAAACCAAACACTTGTAGCTTGAATGCGCCTTTTGCCTCTTGCCAGTGAAAAATCACATAAAAGATGGAAAAGGGCCAAAGAAATAAAACAGCTAATCCCCAGAGAATGCTTGTTCTGAAAGCAGCAATAATCAAACCGATTGCGCCAATAATTAATATAAGAAGGCCGAGGTATAGCCCTAGCTCTGTCATACGATTTCCTTTTGTATGCGCTATGAAGAATGGCAGGATAACGTTTTGTTGAATCAAGTATGGCGTGCGAATTTCCGGCTTTGCTTACCATACAGTCGATTGAACGGCGAATATTGTAGTCGAAATAATGATCGAAGGCCTGCAAGGTATGAGTTTTTCTTCACGCGTAACCGAGGTCACCACAGGATAGGCACAAACACACCTCATCCTGCGATCGTTGATCATTAGATTAGAGCCACCTAGAATGCAGCCGGTAGAATAAACTCACCGCGCCCTAGCGACCAAGTACTGAAGGGAATTAAACAAAAACCTCAAAGGCCGTATCGACCACCAGATTGATAAAACCTTTACGAAATTTTTCTAACTTAATCAGCGAGAGACCCGCTTGACGAAGTGCAAACATTTCCGCCAGCGCCTTTTTAGCATTGACGAGATCGCTAAAGTCTTCCTCGTTAATATCACCCTTGGCAAGTAGACGCGTCCAGCGTTCTAGGTCATCTTTGGCTTTATCAATAAATGCCTCGGCATCCTGCTTTGCTTGATCCTTATAACCATCAAAGATCTCTTTTGCTAATACTTCGGCGTTGTCTTTTAATGCTGCTAAAAAATCATCGAAATCAGCCATTATTAGGTGCTCCTCTTACGATGCAGTCTGTCGCTTCCTTCTTATTGGCTTCTAAGCAAATAATCTCGTCAAATGCATCCGCCGCTAACGCCTTATATTCTTGAATAAGAATGTCAGAAAGGCTGCCCCGCTGCTGCCAACGTTTGAAGAATTGACCTAAAAGATCACCCTCAGGATCTTTCAGTATCTCCCACTGCTTAGCAGACTGCTGACTACCGGGCACACCTTTGACAAACTCGTATGCCATTTCCGCTTTAAGTTTGATCACGTCAATCGCAGCTTCATTATCCGCATAGGGTGTATTCGCTTTACTCAGGACGGTTAAAACTTCAGCCTTGAGTGAGGTGGCGTTCTCATAGGCCGCAGGGCTATGAGGGCCAATAAGCGGTGTACAGCCATATAACAACAGCAGTAAGAAAACGGCATATAATTTTGCTATATATCGCTGATTCATTCGTTTCTCCATAACTTATGAAATTGAAACGTAACATGTTGATCAACATGTCAGCATGTTCACTATTGTCTAGATAAGGTGGCCTGTTATCTTGCGACACAGGGATAAGGGAACAAAGCCTGAATAATAACGCTTCACTCTTGCCCTCAATCCCACCCGTTATCCAACAATGTAGCCCAAAATAGCCCACTCCACCCATACACTATAGCTGACTATCAAGATTCAATTGGGACAGGCACTTCTTAACTGGCTCTTTTCAACCGGTCAGATCCGCGCAAAGTTTCCTTCAAACAGCGGAATAGCACATTCTTCATGCCCAGCTTATTGCAACGAAAGATTAACCAGTCACCCCTTTTCACGATAACGATAGAGTCAGTAGACGTGACAATTGGGACACAGCTTTAGCTCAAGTAAAGATTAGGATATCGCTTTACCTGTTATAAAGGGGTCATACCGCTACTATTGCGTCCGACTTTATTTAACAGCGTGGAACGCTCTTGATGTTAACCAGAGTTACTGCAAAATACCTATAATCGTAGAACAACGGCCGCTGCGGTCGTTGCCGATATAATTGGCGAAGCAACCGATACACTCAGGCATATGTGTCTTCACACTATGGGGATCTTTAAAAAAGATTCGCTTCGCTATAGGCGGCAAAAATTCGGCCGAGCTTGTTAAAGTATAATCATCTAATTGAGATGAGTTGTGATGGGACAGACACGGCAATATTAATGAGTTTTCTATAGCGATCCGTGTACGATTAATATGATAGATGACGTCGACAGACCCTGACGGTAGCAACGCCATATTATCCATAGACGCTTAACTGACTAATGCTTTCTTCGCGTTTGCGGTTAACTGAATCGCCTGATCACACGCATGTGCTAGCTCAACACCCTTCTTTATAAAATGACGCGAGAAATAATCTTTATGTTCATCATGTTCATGAAAGTGATGGGGCGTGAGTACCGCGGTTAAAACCGGCACCTCTGTTTCTAATTGAACTTGCATTAAGCCGCTGCAGACAGCTTGTGCCACAAAGTCATGGCGATAAATACCACCATCAACCACCAACCCACTGCATGCAATGGCGGCATATTGACCACTTTTTGCCAGCAGTTTCGCTTGTAATGGAATTTCAAAAGCACCGGGTACTGCAATCACCTCAATCAGCGATGCATCATAACCGCGCGTAGTTAACTCTTGTTTAAATCCATTCAAGCAATTGAGAACGATCTCTTCATGCCAAGTCGCATGTAGAAAAGCAATTCGTTGTTTTGCAATAGTGAAATTCGTTGAGCTCTGATTCATTGTAAAAACCCATAAATAAAAGGAGAATCAGGGCGAACGGACAGGAAAATACTGCTTATAGCACGTCAGCTAAGCCACTAATAAGCGGCTCAGTTGGATATTTTATCTGACACGTTCCCTATCATCCGGACTATCACCGTCGGCTCTGGAGTCACACCAGATCTGCTGACCCTAAAAGAACAATCTTAAAGGCGCTCGCGGGCTTAGAAATAATTCTTTACCGCCGGTGGGGAGTTTCACCCCGCCCCGAGAACGAAATCGAAACAATTCGACGGCAGCAAATATACGTGTTTTTATCGCGTCATGTCAAAGCCACAGTTAACATTGGCTAAGAAAATAAACAAGGACAGCACTATATCTTAATACCGAAGATATACAGGATTAGCTTTCAACAAAGAAGCGATCAATAAATAACCTTCTGTCACCTTTGCGAATTATTTAAGTAAACAGATTTACCCAAATTGGAGAAATCGTTAAACTGAGCGCCACTTTATCTATGCGGAACTGATTGTCATGCCAATGCTTATTGCCGTCACCTTTTTGTGGGCGTTTTCTTTCAGCTTGATCGGTGTTTATCTTGCAGGACAAGTCGATGCTTGGTTTTCTGTATTGATGCGCGTCGCACTCGCTACCATCATTTTCTTGCCGTTTTTAAAGCTACGTCAAATCAAGCCTAAAATGGCCTTACAACTGATGGTATGTGGCGCGTTCCAACTGGGCATTATGTATGGCTTTTATTATCAGTCCTTTCTCTATCTATCAGTACCCGAAGTCTTATTATTTACAGTCATGACGCCCATTTACATCACCCTGCTAAATGATTTACTGGATCGACGGCTTAATATTGGCTTTGTCATCAGCGCATTACTCGCAGTGGTCGGTGCGATTACCATCCGTTATCAGGGTATTGATGAAGGCTTCTTAACAGGCCTATTGATTGTTCAAGGGGCTAATCTCTGCTTTGCATCAGGACAAGTGGCGTACAAGCGTATCATTGCCAAAGAGCGTCCAGACCTACCTCAGCGCACAGTATTTGGTTGGTTTTTTATGGGGGCTTTGGCCGTCGTTATCCCTTGCTACCTGATGCTAGGCAACCCCGAGAAACTCCCCACCACCACACTTCAGTGGTCAATTTTGACCTATTTGGGTGTTGTAGCATCAGGCTTGGGTTATTTCGCCTGGAATAAAGGCGCAACGCAGGTGAGTGTTGGCACATTAGCGGTCGCCAACAATTTACTCATCCCTGCCGGAATCTTAGTTAACGTCCTTTTCTGGAACCGCGATGCAGATATTTTGCGCTTATCTATCGGTGGCGGCATCATCTTGTTAGCCTTGGTGGTAAACGATAAATTCAATCAACGAATACAACAAGCAAAAACCGCTTAAGGTTAATTGACCACGACTCCTAAGCCATTATTAACAAGACTCATATACATACAGCTACACTATCAAAAAGACACAACCTTTTATCAGATCAAACATCTCAGACGATAAAAGGTTGTCCGGCAAACCGAGCTGATGTCACTTTGACAGGGTCCGTTTAAGCGTTATCAGCCAGTTTTTTATGGATGTTGTTCATCCGATAGTTGCGCTCGGGGTGTAGCTCAATCATTTCAAAACCAACGCTCATCCAGCGACGATCAAAAACCGGTTTTAGGCTGACACTAAAGGTTTCAAAGATAGCGTCTGAGGCGGCTTTGAGGACTTCAGGGGTACGACCCGAACCCACTTTCGCGGTAAGGTGCACAAAAGTGTTATCTGGGTCACCTTCGCCTACGCGAAAATGTTCGCAACGAACAGCCCGTGTGCGAATACCACCGATAGGGAAGACGCCGGTGGCGATGGCGGTTTCATTGAGCTTTTCAAACAGGGCTGGAATATCTAGATCATCGTCTAGGTTGGCTGAATATTCCATAATGAAATGAGGCATAACTTACTCCGATTAATGTGTCCGCTTTTGCTTCACACTAGGTTCAAAATCACCCAGCATCATGCTACCTAAAGACGGAAAAAGCTGGCAAAGAGAGTATCTCAGCCAGCTGTCGATATCAGATGCGTCAATCGGTCGCTTAATTAGCGACCGAGTACAGGCACCTTATGGGTGTCATGAGCGATACAGACGTTTTTGGTTTCCATATAGAAATCAAAGCTCCAATCACCACCGTCACGGCCGATACCGGACATTTTCACACCACCGAAAGGTGATGGCAGGTTACGGTTGTTTTCCGAGTTAACCCACAGCATACCCGCTTCAACCGAGTGAGCCATACGCATGGCACGACCGGTATTGCTAGTCCAAATATAACCAGCCAGACCGTAAACCGTTTCGTTGGCCAGTTGAATCGCTTCTTCCTCGGTGTCGAATTCGATAGCAGTCAACACAGGACCAAAGATCTCTTCCTGAGCGATACGCATGGTGTTTTTCGCATCGACAAACAGGGTTGGGGTGACGAAGTTACCCGGGCCCATCTCATCGCGCAGTGATTTACCACCAACGGCAATAGTGGCACCATCCTGCTTAGCAATTTCAAAGTAGCTAGTCACTTTTTCATAGTGACCGGTATGTACCAGCGGGCCGACTTCCGTTTCAGGGTCGAGAGGATGGCCGACTTTGATGTTAGCAACCCGCTCTTTCAGGGCCGCTAAGAATTTATCCTTGATACCACTCTGAATCAATAGACGGCTAGAGCTGGTGCAACGCTGACCATTGAGGCTGTAGATCATGAAAACAGTCGCATCGAGGGCACGTTCAAAGTCCGCATCATCAAACACGATCACTGGGTTTTTGCCACCCAGCTCAAGGTGTAAACGCTTCAAGGTTTGTGCCGTTTGCGCCTGAATCAGCTTACCCGTCGCAGAATCACCGACCAACGCCACTGCTTTAATGGCCGGATGTTGTGTTAGCGCTTTACCCGCCACGGTGCCAAAACCGTTAACCATGTTCCAAACGCCTTTCGGTAAACCGGCAGCATCGGCACATTCTGCCAAGATAGAAGCGGTCAGCGGGCTCAGTTCTGCTGGTTTATGTACCACAGTACATCCGGATGCCAGTGCTGGCGCGATTTTCCAAGTCGACAGCATGAACGGCGTGTTCCACGGCGTAATCACCGCCACAGGACCGATCGGGCTACGCACGGTGAAGTTAGTGTGTTCTGCTTGATGCAAAGACAAACCGTTACGTGCTTCAGGAGCTTGATCAGCGAAGAAACGAAAGTTAGCCGCACCACGAACCGCTGCCTGACGCATGAAACGCAGCGCCTGACCACAATCCATTGCTTCAACCATGGCGATCTCTTCTGCGCGTTTTTCTAGCTCATCACCCAGACGGTGTAGGATTTTACGACGCTCTGCCCCCGGTGTGGCCGCCCAACTCGCCGCTGCCGCTGCCGCCGCTTCACAAGCCGCATTCACATCATCTTCAGACGCCGCTGCCACTTTACCCAGATAGCTTTGATCAAACGGTGTGGTGTTATCGAAGGTTTCACCGCTACCCAGCGTCCATTCACCGTTGATGAAATGACCCAGCGTGTTGTCTTTAAAACGTGCTAAATAACCTTCGGCCTTAGCGATATTCTCTTGTAATTGTGCACTCATCAATCTATCCCTCAATACTTGTCGCCGTAGAATGTTTGCTCGGATACGATATTCGTTACCAACGCCCCTACCTTCTCAATTTCACACACCACTGTGTCACCTGGCTGCATATCTTTCAGACCTTTTGGCGTACCGGTGGCAATCATATCACCGGGTTTCAGGGTCATAATCTTACTCAGGTATTCCACCAAAAAAGGTACATCAAAAATGATATCGGCGGTGGTGCCTTCCTGCGTCAACTCACCATTCACATGAGTGGTCAGTTTCAGGTTGCTGATATCGCCTACGTCATCTTTGTCAATCAACCATGGACCGATTGGGCAAAGTGAATCGCGGCTCTTAACTCGCAGATTAGGACGGTAGTAGTTTTCCAAATAATCACGGATGGCGAAATCATTACACACGGTATAACCGGCAATGTAATCCATCGCATCTTCACGGGCGATATTCTTGCCCTCTTTACCGATCACTGCCACCAGCTCACACTCATAGTGTTGGAACTCGATATTGTCGGGACGGTAAGCGTTTTGCTTATGGCCGGTCAGCGTGTTGGCCCCCTTCAGGAACACCAATGGCTCCTTCGGTGGCTCGAAGGCCAACTCGGCGGCGTGATCCGCATAGTTAAGACCCAAGGCAAAAATAGTGCCTGGCTCTTTAATCGGTGACAGCCAAGTCACATCAGCTTCATTGATCAACTGACCATCAACTTTTGATTTCAGCAGGCCCGTTTCAGCAAAAGAATCTTCAACCGTTACATCCAGCTCGGAGCCATTAAAAAGTACGCGTGCGTGTTTCATTTCGAATGATCCCCTTATTCGCCAAGTGTGTTGTTCAGTTCTGTGACACCGGCAATCACCGAGTTCACCTTGTCACCTTTCGCTACCGGAGCACGTTGCCCAGGGAAGCCGACAGCAATCACATCACCGGCTTGTAACGTCATGATATAAGAGATAGTGCTGATCAGTTCAGCCACGCCGCGTACCAACTGTGCAACCGGGGTTTCATTAACCACCGTGCCATTCACCGATGTCACCACGGTCAATGCTTGAGGGTCTGCAACGGCAACGACCTCAGCCCCAATCGGCGCAGAAGTGTCCAAGCACTTACCTTTGATATCGGGACGGTAATAGTTTTGCTCAACCAGTGAAAAATCATGGACTAGGGTATAGCCTTCAACATAGTCCAGTGCTTCTGTTTCGCTAACACGGCAGCACTCTTTACCAACAACCACCGCCAGTGAGGCACCGACGACCATGCTCTCAGCACCGTCAGCCCACTCAACCACGGAACCATCGGTGCTCCAAGTATTATGCGGTTTAAAATACAGAACCGGCTGTGTTGGCGCGCCTTTATACGGCGCTTCTGCGAACTCTGCTTGCATGGCATTGAACTGCTCTGAATCATTCAGCGCAACACACACCAACTTACCTTTAACGATTGGATTATTACTCATAACTCTCTACCTAAAATTAATATCCGCTGGACTGAGAAGACTCAGCCTGCCCTTGAGACGTTGAGTCACCGGCTTTAAAACTTTCAGCTAACTGTTTAGCTGCATTACTCAGCAGCAGGGTATCGACACCGATACCGACAAACTTGGCACCTTTGGCAACATAGTGCTGCGCTTTAGCCTGATTGATACAGAGCAACCCAGCAGCTTTGCCCGCCGCATTGATAACCTCAAAACCCTGCTCGATCGCCGCCACCACCTCAGGATGATCCGGGTTGCCGATATGCCCCATTGATGCGGATAGATCAGAGGGGCCAATAAAGACCGCGTCAACACCATCAACTGCCGCGATTTCTGCTAGGTTTTCCATCGCGGTGACCGTTTCGGCCTGTACCACAAGACAGATTTCATCGTTGGCTTTCTGCAGATAGCCTGGAATTCGATTCCAGTTAGCCGCACGGGCTAATGAGCTACCGAGGCCACGGATACCTTGCGGTGGGTATTTAACCGCTTTAACCAGTTCACGAGCCTGTTCAGCGGTATCACACATCGGCACTAAGACCGTTTGTGCGCCGATATCGAGAATCCGTTTTAGCAGCGCCGTGCGACCCTCTTCAGGACGAACAATCGCTGGCACACCATAGGGCGCAATCGCCTGCAGATGATGCATCGTTGAACTCAGTTCAAACGGTGCATGTTCGCTATCGATCAGCAACCAATCAAACCCCGCACCGGCGACAATCTCTGCACAACTGACATCGGGTAGACCGAGCCACAAACCCCACATCGGCTTATCACCTTTGAGGCCTTGCTTAAATTTATTAACAGGAAGTTCCATAACGTCCTCTTATTTATACGAATTTCACAGAGATACCACCCAGTGGACCGTAATCTGCATGAATAGTGTCACCCGCTTTTACCGCAACCGGACGGGTAAAGGAGCCTGCCAGAATCACTTGACCGGGTTCCAGCGCCACACCGTGAGGGGCAAAACGTTTACACACCCAGCAGATTCCGTTAGCCGGATGACCCAAGACGCCCGCCGCAAGACCGGTCTCTTCAATCTGACCGTTCAGATAGAGCAGCGCACCCGCCCAACGTAGATCGATATCCATCGGTTTAATCGGCCGACCACCCAGCACAATACCGGCATTCGCCGCATTATCGGCGATCGTGTCGTACACCTTACGGGTATAACCGGTTTCAGGGTCAGTACGATGACAACGAGCCGCAATCAGTTCTAACGATGGAATAACATAGTCCGTGGCATTCAAGACATCAAAGATGGTGATATCATCCCCTTCCAAGCGATCTTTCAGGACGAACGCCAGTTCGACTTCGATACGTGGATCAGGGAAATCAGACGCTTTAATCTCGGCACCATCGGCGAAGAACATATCATCCAATAACACGCCGTAATCCGGCTGATTGATATTCACAGCCATCTGCATGGCACGTGATGTCAGCCCGATTTTATAGCCTTTAACTTTGGCACCGTTGGCGATCTTCTGATCAACCCAAGTCTTCTGAATGGCATACGCGTCATCCATGGTCATCTCGGGGTGTTCAAGCGTCAACGCAGGAATCTGTGTACAGTCCTTCTCTGCCTGATAAAGCTTTTCCGCCGCTAGTTGTATCTGTTGTTCTGTTAGCATATCTGATTTTCACCTTCGCATTGTCTTGTGCAATCTTCGTAGCAAAACACCTGCTTGCCCATTTACCTATTCAAAGGTAGCGATTACCCTATGCCAATAATATAATTAATATATTAAGTAATTTCCAGTTTTTTTTGCTCATAGGGTCACAATGATGTCTAATTCACTTTCTCACACGTTAAGCAAAAGCTGGCCCGGTGCCAAAATTTCCGGCTGTATCGTGCTCACAATGTGCCTACTGACACTACTCACTATTGCGTTCCCAGTGGGGCTGGCCGGCCTCGCAACACTCCTGTGCTGGCTTTATATAACAATCGAGATGCCACGCCTGAAGCCGAAACAACGAAAACAGATTCTTATCTTATTAAGTATTGGCATCGCGGCCGCAGTGCTCGCATGGAGTCAGGGGGCTGCTCTATCGACTCAAGCACTGTTTGGTGAACACCTCAAACTGGCTATGCTATTAACGTCCATCAGCTTCATCGGCATGGCCAGTCAGGTAGGCAGTGAAGTAAGCAAGCCCGGTCTACGAAGCTTTATCACGACATTACTGGGAATGCACTTTTTCTCCTCAGTAGCCAACTTCTCCTCGGTAATTATTGTTGGGGATCAGCTTAAGCAGAAACAGGGAATCGATCAGCTGTCTCAATGGGTGCTCAGCCGAGGGTTCGGTATGGCAGTGCTCTGGTCACCTTTTCTAAGCCTTTTACCACTCGTGCTAGAACAGGTACCCGGCGTTGACTTAACGCAAGTGTATCCCTTTGCCATTACCCTAGCGGTGATCGGTTTAAGCTTGAGTATCATCGAAGCGCGCGTTAGGACCGCCACCGCATTACAACGTTTTTCCGGATACCCTCTGAAGGCCGAAACATTGGCACTTCCGATAGTATTAATCACGTTGATTTTGTTACTCAGTTGGCAGATGCCGCAACTGCCGATGGTCTTTCTAGTATCGCTACTGTCGATTATCGTGCCGATTGCGTTGATGACTGTAATGTCTAATGTCCGTTCCACCAGCCGGAGGGTCTCGCTACATGTGAGCGAAAAATTATCAGAGAGCCGTGCAGAAATCAGCCTCTTTATGAGTGCGGGGGTGCTAGCCGCGGGGGTTAAAGCCTGCATCGGAGTAGGTTTGATTAGCTTACCGTTTACGCAAACAGATGCGAGTGTCGCCTCTTTAGTGCTGCTAATGATTGTCGGCTTAGCCTATCTAGGCATTCATCAATTGGCGCTAGTGGCTATTTTTGCCGGCTTGCTGGCGGATATTACCGTCACCCCCAATCTAATGGCGGTCGCCTATGTGCTCGGCACTTCATTAGCGATGTCCGGCAGCACCTTCAGTGGTCTTAACTTTATTATGAAGTCTCGCTTTAACGTCACAGATGGTGAGATTATCCGCCATCAATTGCCTTACAATCTGGTGATGCTAACAGCGGGCTGCGGCATGATCTTTCTGATGCAAGCCTTGGGGGTTCAATAGTACTCAGCAGAAGCCGCCGTGCAACCATGGCCATTAAAATTGTGTGTGACAAAGCCCTTCCGAGGCTCTGGCCCAATGGCTGACTGATCAAATATCACCGATTGGTTACTAACCCAAAGCCAACTAGCTCTTCGCTCAACTCAGCTTTGAGTGCAGCTAAAGCGGCATAGCCTTGTGCCTGCTGATTACTCACCGACCCTACATCCAGGTTGCAACAAGTGACTTACTAAAGCCCTTAGCTTACCGGCTTTGACTGGTTTGTTGAGCACCGGCAAACCATGAGCGCGAAACAATTTACGTCCCTCGGGTGAACGATCAGCAGTAATAATCGCTGCTGGAATGGCCATTCCCACATATTCACGCACCTGCGCGACGGCCGCAACGCCGGTGGTATTATGGTCCAAATGAAAATCAGCCAGAATCAGTTCGGGTATCACCCCTTCACTCAGAGAATAATCTATAGCCTCGATAGCATCAATCGCCACGTAAACCTGACAATTCCATTGCTCTAGCAACGCCTTCATGCTCACAAGAATGTCTTTCTCGTTATCGATCACCAGAATCGTGCGCCCACTCAGGTCATGCTGAGGTAATTGCTGCGGCTGCAGGATCGGCTCGATCACCTCACCACTTAGGGGCACCGAGACACTGAACATCGTGCCCCTCCCCAACTGGGAACGCACCCCTACCGGATGATCTAACATCCCGGCGATGCGCTCGACAATCGCCAGCCCCAAGCCCACGCCTTTACGGCCGGTCTGATACTGATGATCGATCTGCTGGAACTCTCTAAAGATATCATCCAACCGATTTTCGGGAATACCGGGGCCGGTATCCCATACTTGAATTTCGAGCCGATCAGCACGACGGCGAGCTCCGAGTAGTACCCGCCCTCGCGGAGTATAACGAAACGCATTACTAAGAAAGTTACGCAACACTCGCATCAACAAACGCGTGTCACTCTGTACATTCAGGCCATTGCCACAGACGCGAAACAGCACCTGTCGCTGTTCAGCCACCGGTTGAAACTCCACTTGCAGCATACGAAATAAGTAGTTGACGGGAATACTGATCAGGTCGGGCTGTACCGCATTTTGATCTAAACGGGAGATATCCAATAGATCACTGAGCAGCTCTTCAGCGCCTTCCAACGCCATATGTATCCGTTCAACGAGATGATTATTATCCTGCTGTAATTCTCGCTCTTGCAGCGTCGAAACCAGTAACCGCGCGGCATTCAACGGCTGTAACAAATCATGACTGGCGGCCGCCAAGTATTTATCCTTACTCTTATTGGCCTGCTCCGCTGCATCTCGCGCAACTTTCAGCGCTTGCTCTATCGCTTTACGCTCGGCGTTTTCACTCACCAGTTGCTGATTCAAAGAAACCAGCTCTCGGGTGCGATCCGCCACTCGCTGCTCTAACTCTTCATTCAAGCGCTTTAAGTTATTCTGCGCTTTTCGACGCTCGGTAATATCTGCAACAAAAACTTCTAGCAGATCCCCTCGATCATCTTGTTTTAACAATACATTCAACGAGACCGCCACAGCACTGCCATCTTGACGCTTAAATCGGGTCTCATAACCAAACAATTTACCGCACAGTTGTAGCTTGGCTAATAACGGCGAATATTCATCGGCATCGAATAATAGATCGGTGGCAAAGGCATCAACCCGACGACACAGTTGCTGCGGATCGGTATAGCCACAGATTCTCGCCAACGCAGGATTTGCGGTAATGAGGCCATTATCAAGCCGCGCTTGAAAGATACCGTGCTGTGCATGATCGAAGATCAACTTATAACGGTTGCGCTCAGCTTCCAGCTCTTCAATCTTAGCGACTAACTCCGGATAATGACTCTTGCGAGCGGACTGCCCACCGAGTCCCATCAGGCGCTCGACAGTCAGACGATCACTGGGAGAATAATGAACCTCAGAGCGCTTCTTCATACACGACCTCGACATCCCGCTTATTAGATTTACGCGGATTTGTCAGAATGCAGGGATCTCGAATCGCTTTAGCAGACAAGGTAGGTATATCGCTAAGATTAACGCCGCTCGAGGCTAGCCCTTCCACCAGCCCGACATCGTGTTTTAATTGAATCACTCGATCCTGCAGCCGCTTATGCACCATCTGATTACTCATGCCTCGCGTATCGATGCCCATCGTTTCAGCCACAACACGAAATTTATCTTCTGACGATTTAAAGTTAAAACCGATCACGTGTTCCAATAACATGGCGTTACACATCCCATGTGGCAGATCAAGAAAACCGCCGAGACTATGCGACATCGCGTGTACCGCACCGAGAATCGCATTTGAAAAAGCCAACCCCGCCTTCATGCTACCGAGCATCACTTGTTCGCGTAATTTAAGATCCGTCGGATCTTTCACCAATGCCACTAAATTATCATTCACCAGCTTAATGGCATCAAGCGCATGCATATCCGTCAGCGGGCCCGAGCCTGTCGATACAAAGGCTTCAATCGCATGTACCAGCGCATCGATACCGGTACACGCGGTTAAAAAGGCATCCATCGTCAAGGTCGTTTCCGGGTCGATGAGCGAGACATCGGGCACCACCGCTTTACTGACAATAGAAATTTTCATCTTTTCCTGCTGATCAGAGATGATAGCAAACTGCGAGACATCAGCCGATGTACCGGCCGTGGTAGGAATAAATATCAAGGGTGGAATCGCCACCTCAATGGTATCCACGCCTTCAAATTCGAGAATATGGCGATTATGTGTGGCAACGATACCAATACCTTTAGCGCAATCCATCGGACTACCGCCGCCGACGGCCACAATCAAGTTACAGCCCTGCTGACGATAAAGCTCAGCGCCTTTCATCACCTCTTCAGCACGCGGGTTAGGCGAAACGGCGGTAAACAACTCATATTCAAAGCCGCCCATGCGCAGATCTTGCACCACCTCATCAATCCAACCGGCCGCCACCACGCCGGGGTCCGACACCAGTAATATCTTGCGCGCACCAAATGAGCGGGCGAAGTTAGCAACTGTTTTTCTAGCGCCAACGCCAAAGACAATTTCAGGGGCCACAAATTTACGCAGGTTGGCAATATCATTACTCATTTTGGATCCTGATCAAAGTGAACAAGTCACTTATTTTATTGTTATTGTGCGCATGATCGCTCACGCGTAGAGGCATGATTATAGCAGTGTTTCAGGCATAAAAAAGGCGACCCATGGTCGCCTTTAGTTATAAAGAAAATAGCAAATTAACTGATCAGATTAAGCAATAGCTTATTCAGACGGTTAACGTACGCCGCAGGATCATCCAACTGACCGCCGGCGGCTAGTTGCGCTTGCTCAAACACCACCAACGCTAACTCACCGAAACGATCTTCATCGGCTTCGTTATCCAGCTTGCTGATCAATGGGTGCTCTGGGTTGATCTCAAAGATTGGCTTGCTTTCAGGTACAGCCTGTCCCGCCGCTTCCATGATCTTACGCATCTGCAAGCCCATATCATAAGCGCCGAGCACAACACAGGCAGGAGAGTCGGTCAGACGATGCGTAATACGCACTTCACTCACCTGTTGTTCAAGGCTAGTTTTCAGACGCTCGGTCAAACCTTCGAGTTCTTTAGCCGTCTCTTCCTGAGCTTTCTTCTCGTCTTCGTTCTCAGTTTCACCCAGATCCAGTTCACCTTTGCTGACATCCTGGAATGACTTACCGTCGAAATCGAACAACTGACTCATCAGCCACTCATCGACGCGGTCTGACATCAACAACACTTCGATACCCTTCTTACGGAAGATCTCAAGGTGCGGACTATGCTTAGCCGTATTGTAGTTTTCGGCCACTGCGTAGTAGATCTTCTCCTGACCTTCCTGCATACGGGCAACATAATCGTCTAGCGAGACACTCTGTTCTGAAGAGTCATTGTGAGTCGAGGCAAAACGTAACAGTTTGAGGACGGTTTCACGGTTAGCTTGATCTTCAGCAGGACCCTCTTTCAGCACTTCGCCGAATTCAGTCCAGAATTTGGCATACTGTTCAGGATCATTTTTAGCTAGCTTACCCAGCATATCGAGTGAACGTTTAGTTAACTGAGTTTTCAGTTTTTCAACCACGGGATCTTTCTGCAGAATCTCACGCGAAACGTTGAGTGATAGATCGCTGGTATCGACAACACCTTTAATGAAGCGCAGATACATTGGCAAGAACTGATCGGCTTGATCCATAATAAACACGCGCTGAACGTACAACTTCAAACCACGAGGCGTATCACGATTCCACAAATCATAAGGCGCATGGGCTGGCACATACAGCAAGCTGGTGTAATCCAATTTACCTTCGACGCGGTTGTGGCTCCACTTCATCGGCTCTTGGAAATCATGGGAGATGTGTTTATAGAATTCTTTAAACTCATCATCGCTGATATCGCTTTTCGAACGGGTCCACAATGCCGTCGCCGAGTTAACCGTTTCATCTTCCAGCGCAGCAGGCTCTTCACCCTCTTCAACCGGCTCAGGCTCTTTCTGCATAATCACCGGCAGTGAAATATGATCAGAATATTTACGGACCAAGTTACGCAGGCGGAAACCATCGGCAAATTCAGTTTCATCATCTTTCAGGTGCAGAATAATGGTGGTACCGCGCTGTGCTTTTTCAACCGCCGCAACGGTGAATTCACCTTCACCCTGAGATACCCAATGCACACCGTTAGAGGTTGACTCACCCGCTTTACGGGTAATCACTTCCACCTCTTTAGCAACGATGAAAGCAGAGTAAAAACCAACCCCAAACTGACCGATCAGTTGAGAATCTTTCTTTTGATCGCCGCTCAGTTCAGACAAAAACTGAGACGTGCCCGATTTAGCAATCGTACCGAGGTGCTCAATCACATCCTGACGGT
The DNA here is from genome assembly GCF_030547545.1 of Amphritea sp. 1_MG-2023. Lineage (GTDB taxonomy): Bacteria > Pseudomonadota > Gammaproteobacteria > Pseudomonadales > Balneatricaceae > Amphritea. Next base: position 110,018 of record NZ_JAUOQE010000002.1, on the reverse strand, counting down.
TCATACCCAAACCGTTATCATCGATAGTAACGGTGTTAGCCTCTTTATCGAATTCAACGCGGATACGCAGATCGCCATCACCTTCGTAAAGATCATTATTTGATAATGCTTCAAAGCGCAGTTTGTCGGCGGCATCCGAAGCATTCGAGATCAACTCACGAAGAAAGATCTCTTTGTTTGAATACAAAGAATGAATCATCAGGTGAAGCAATTGCTTCACTTCAGTTTGAAAGCCAAGTGTTTCCTGCTGAGTTTCTGTGCTCATCTATCAATTCCCAATCTTATTGTGACAAAGATTTACTGTTAAAACGTTTACCGTTGAACCTAAAGATGGGGACAGCCCCTTGCTTTTCAAGGGGACGATAGAGAAATGCCGTACAAATTACTCCATTCGGCTGATCACCAATTGATGCAATGTGCTGGAATTAAATTCGCGTCGATAAAGAATCACCACCACACCAGTCGCCATCAACATGAACAGCCACGGATTGATAAACCAGGCCAACACCGACAAACTAAAATAATAGGTCCGCAGACCCAAATTAAAGTTATTCGCCGCCATTGAACTCATAATCGCTAACCGCGATGCATAGGCTTTCACTTCACTCTCTGAGGCATCAGCGGGTTGCGGTGCCCCACCGATCATCACGGAGGTAAAGCCATACTGACGCAGGCTCCAGGTAAACTTCAGAAACGCATACACAAATAAACCAATCAATACTAGCAGCTTCAATTCCCACTCGGATTTAGTGGCATGACTGACAAACGGAATATCCCCCACCACATCGATCGCTTTATCCGTAGAACCGAGCACCGTCATTAAGCCCGCTAAAATAAGCATGGTCGAAGAAGCAAAAAATGATACGCTACGCTCCAGATTGGCGACCGCTGCCGTATCAGCAATACGGACTTCTCGTCGTAACATGCGCGTCATCCATTCCAAACGATAGCTATGCATGACACTGGCAAGACAATAACAACTCTTCGCTCTGCGGCGTGAATAGGAGTTATAACCTTTAAAACAGAGCAGAAACCAGCTCAGCGCTAACAGATTCAGCCAGTTGGTATGAAGAAAGTTAAGCAACTGTTCCATAGGTATTCCCGTCAATTAAAAGCAGAGTGTCATTGTAAATAAAACAACAGGATAGACAACCTTGCTCAGCCAATATTCCAAGCTTCTCCTAGGCGCTGCTTTCGCTCTGGCGACCACACTGATTATGAGCCTAGCAGCGGCACTCACAAAATACACGGCAGAACAGATTTCTATTGAACAGATCGTGCTGGCACAATTTATCTGCTGCACTTGCGTCATGCTGCCATGGCTAAGCCGTCACGGGCTCAGCGCCATTAAAACAGATAAACCGGGATTACACCTGATCAGAGGATTATCCGGTTGGCTGGGTTTTTATAGCTACTATTTAGCGCTCAACGAAATCCCCCTCGGCGAAGCGGCTTTGTTACGTAACGCCGCGCCCTTAATCGTGCCTTTACTGGTTTGGGTCTGGTTAAAATATCGCCTACCTCCCATCAACTGGTTACCCGTTATTATCGGTTTTATCGGTATTGCCTTGGTACTCAAACCCGAAGCAACCCCATTTAATCCATGGCATCTTGCTGGGATTGCTTCGGCGGTCTTACTCTCGATATCCATTGTCACCACTCGCGTATTAACGATGTCAGAACCAACCAACCGCATTTTATTCTATTATTTCGCTCTCTCAGCTCTCTTTTCGTTGCCTCTTGCCTTAGTCGATTGGCAACCCATCGCACTTACCAATCTGCCATCATTGCTGGCCATTAGTGTGTCTATCTGGTGTACCATGTGGCTATACACCAAAGCCTATAGTTATGCGAAAGCAACCATCATTGCCCCGATTAGTTATTTTGGGGTACTGTTTGCGGGCTTGCTCGGCTGGCTTTTTTGGCAACAGCTACCGGATATAATGTCCTTGATCGGCGCGGCATTAGTGATCTGCGGCGGCATAGGCTCTGTATGGCTGGGACGGGAGAAAAACTGATGTATCTAGACCTATCTGATCTATTTTGGCTTACCCTAATGGTGTTATTACTACTGCACTGGTGGCAATCGCTTAAAGTCAAAGAGGTAGCACTGAAGGCCGCCTCATCGCATTGTAAAGAACTCGATCTACAGCTCTTAGATCAAAGCGTCTACCTGCGAGGCCTCTGGCTGAAGCGAGATCAACAGGGCAAGATAAGGATCTGGCGATCCTATCTATTTGATTTCACCGCCACCGGCGATGACCGCGCTAAAGGACGTATCGTACTACTCGGCTTACTGGTGACCGGCATCACCCTAGAAGCGCATCGCATTTAACGCAACAAACTCGAGATTAGCGTTCGAGAACGACACGGTGCGAGAGCGGCACTGTTTACTTACCCGCGAAGATGATTGAAACCATGATCAGAGCTGTAACACCACCAGCTTTAATGGAAATTGGCCATCTGGGGAAGGAAAATCCGCTTCAGGCTCAAGCCGCGTCACTTGATTAATCGGTCGCCCGGCTTTAAGCGCACAACGGTGTAAGATATCAAGCCATTCATCATAGCCAACACTGGCAACATTATTAGCACACACTAACTGCCCACCCGGACGAGTGGCCAGCAATGCGGGCTTCAATACACTCGGGTAATCACGGATGAGATCCACCGTGCCAAAGGCACTTTTAGCCCAACGCGGCGGATCTAAAAAAACCAGATCGAACTGCTCTGCATCGATACGAGGAAAGGGTTTAGGCTTACGTCCCCGACCGACTCGCTGCTTAATCGGTAAACCGGCGAGTTGCTTAGCGGCGGTAAAAAAATCACTCTGAAAAAAACTAATCTGTGCTGCATCTAGCGCGTTGAGTTGCGCATTCTGGCGACCGATATCCAACGAACGGGTCGAGAAATCGACATTCAATACTCGTTTCGCGCCTGCTGCAGCAGCCACGACGCCGACACCACAGGTGTAGGAAAACAGATTTAATACCGATTTACCGGCGGCATGCTGCTGTATCCAGCGTCGTCCGGCGCGCATATCGAGAAACAAGAGCGGATCTTGCCCCTCATGCTTAGCCTTCACTCGATAGCGAATGCCCAACTCATGAGCAACCCCTTGCCAGTGATCCACTTTAAAGTCATCACGGCGACGAGAGTTAGCCGAACTTCGATCGTTATAGACACACTCAAGGGTACAGCCCAGCGATGCCTCTACCTGTTGTTGAATCGCGCTCACTTGCTCATCGGTAATTGATTCATGAAATGTCTGAATCAATAACTGAGGCCCATAACGATCGACAGTCAGACCGGGGAAGCCCTCATTAACCCCATGAAACAGCCGATAACAATCACTGTTTTCAGCCTCTAGAGCTTGCAGTAATGGGCCTCGATGGCGTAACGCCGTTTGAATCAAATCAAGCATCAAAATTCCTTAAGCAGAGTATCAATCAATTCGAGTCTCTCTAGCGGGCTGTCTATTGCCAATAAGCGCTGTTTACTGACGCTTGAAAAAGGTAACAACGATGCCAACTGAAAACTAAAGGCTTCAGCTGTCGCAACACGAATCTGAGAAGCGTCGAATGATAACAGAGAATGCTGCTGAAGATGTGTGCAAATCGCGAGATAACGGGCCCACTGCGCATCGCTCATCGTCGAAGAATCGACTAACGGCTCACTATGGCCGTGCAACAGGCCATCGCTATCTTGAGTAATATCTGTGACGCTAACTCGCTGCTGTCCTTGCACCTCAATAGCGATCATCTGATTCGGCAACGGTTGCCAATCAATAATGGTGGCGGTGGTGCCTAACGGATAAAAATGATGATCTCCATGGACAGCCTCTCGCGACTGCACGACAACAAAAGCGGCATGATCGGCGAGACTTTCTTTAACTAAGCGCCGGTAACGCAACTCGAAGATTTGCAACGGCAGTAAGGCACCCGGAAACAGCACAACAGGTAGAGGAAATAACGGTAACGTTTTCATCCACTCATTATAGAGCGTTAACCGCTATCGGTGATAGTTCAGAATAATTGTCCTGATATATAAAAAAACGCATCGGCTATACAGCGTCGATGCGTTTTGGTATCACAAGCCTGCGCTTAGAAATTAAACACGCGCGCATCGCTATCCATTAGAGCCTCCGCCATCGCCGGTGGTTTCGCCATACCTACGCCGTCAATCAACGCATCACCCGCGACGCCTTTATTAGGCAGATACAGGGCACACACCTCTACTTTCGCACCACCTAACATGAGCTTTTTCATCAGTTCCTCGGGCGTCACATCGTTAGGCTTCAACGCTGCACTTTGCTGCTCTTTGAGCGCCATATCACCAGCACTATCACACAAAAGTACACTCACCTGCGCACCTTTAGCCTGCATCGCATTGCCCAGCACCATCGCCATACCACGGGTTTGCTGTTCCGCACTGGTTAGGGTAATAACAACTTTATCAACCAGCTCAGTTGCCGCAGCAGTATTCGCGACAACAGGAGCACTCAGTGCGGTGGTCATCGCCATCGCTGTCATTACTTTTTTCATTAGGTTTCTTCCAATAGTAAAAAATCGTTGTAGGGAATATTCAGGTAAAGCCGTTACTTAGCCGGATGCCATGCAACCGCACGATCCACCTTATAGCTCCAAGGTAGTCCCGAGTTACGCCAGCCGTTAAGTGCCCGTACACCTTTAGAATCACCCTCTTTCAACTTGCCCCCCTCAAACCCATCGACCACGGTCCAGACGTTGGTATAGCCTTGCTCAGCGAGGACATCCACCGCCGGCGCACTGCGTGTTGAACCTGAACGACACATCATAATGATCGGTGTATCGGTGGTCGCGTTGAGCTGCGTCAGCTTATCCGTTACCTGCTGAACAAAGTTTGTGTTCTTCACCATCGCCCAGCCTTGCTTATCATTCCAGCGCTGCGTATCAGCCACCATCCAAGGTACATGAATACGTGTTGGCGTCGCAAAACCGGTAAACTTAATCTCAATAGGATCACGCACATCGATCAAAATAGCGCGGCTATCTTGATTTAAAATATCCCATGCTTCAGTGGCCGTCGCATAGAGATCGAGTTGGGTTTGCGCTGAGGCTTTAACAGGCTTTTCGGCGGCAAATGATGGTGTCACCATCAAGCAACTCAATAGGCTGGCTGCAATCAGTGTTTTTCTCATTTCCATTCTCCAGAAGTGTTTCCTCATTTGATGAAAACACTATATTAGAGAATGCTAATAAATAAAAGACTTAAATAGATTAATACCCATAAAAAAGCAAAAAAAAACCACTCCGAAGAGTGGTTTCTATACTGAGGCGAATCAATCGCTCATACTGCGATCACGCTCGATAGTCTTGAGAAAGCTTCAACGTGGATAAGGTGCGCTGTCGGATATTACGTAGTAACTCACCATTATCGGTCAACGATTGACCATAAGACGGTACCATCTGTTTCATCTTCGCCTGCCACTCAGGCGTCGCCATACGTTCGGGAAAACAGCGTTCAATCACATCAATCATGGTTGGGGTTGCCGTTGAAGCCCCTGGAGAAGCACCCAGCAACGCTGCCAGACGCTTGTCTTCAGAGGAGATAACCTCCGTGCCAAATTCCAGCTTACCCTGCCCCTTTTCATTTTTCTTAATGATCTGTACTCGCTGCCCCGCGTAAGACAGTTCCCAATCTTCATCCTTGGCATCGGGGAAAAAGCGCCGCAATGAATCGACTCGGTCGGCGTGAGACTGCATCACCTCGCTGATCAGGTAACGCGTCAGATCCATATTCTTAATACCGACCTGCATAATCGGTTTAAGGTTGTTGAGTCGCATACTCAACGGCATATCCAGCGCAGAGCCTTTTTTCAAAAACTTCGTGGTGAAGCCGGCAAACGGCCCAAATAACAGTGCACGCTTACCATCAATAACACGGGTATCTAAATGCGGCACCGACATCGGTGGTGCCCCAATGGGTGCTTGACCATAAACCTTAGATAGGTGTTGTTCAACAATCTCAGGTTTCTTACACACCAACCATTGACCACTCACAGGAAAGCCGCCGTAACCGTCGCCTTCTGGAATACCCGACATCTGTAACAGTGGCAATGCGCCACCACCCGCACCAAAAAACAAGAACTTAGTACGAATACTTTCAGTCTTGCCCGTATGACCGTTCTTAACCTCAACTCGCCAATCGCCATCACTATATTGCGACATGCCTTCAACCGAGTGACTCAGCAACAGATCGAAACCCTCTTGCTGCTGCAGATAGCTAACCATATTGCGGGCCAGTGAACCGAAGTTCACATCAGAACCATGCGCTACCCGAGTCGCCGCAATCGGCTCATCGGATTGGCGATTCTGCATAATCAGTGGCATCCACTGACGCAACACATCAGGGTCTTCGGAAAACTCCATCTCTGCAAATTGCGCTGTCGCACTCAACGTTTCATAGCGTTTACGCAGAAAAGCGACATTTTCGGCCCCCATCACAACGCTTTGATGCGGCACATTATTGATAAAGTTGTGCGGTTCAGGCAGATGCTGTTGCTCGACGAGATAAGACCAAAACTGCAAACTTTGTTCAAATGCGGCGTTAATATCAAAAGCCTTGTCGGTATTGATACTGCCATCATCATTCTGAGAGGTATAATTGAGTTCACAATAGGCCGCGTGACCCGTACCCGCGTTATTCATCGCATCGGTACTTTCTTCAGCCACATGATCAAGACGTTCGACCATGGTGATTGTTAGGGAGGGATCCAACTGTTTTAGCAGAACCCCCAATGTAGTGCTCATTGCACCTGCACCAACCAGCAGTACATCAACAGATTTTGAGGTCATACAAACTTCACCACTTTATATAGAAATATGGATGCAGAGACCCTTTCAGAAAGGAAGCTTTTGGCCGAACAAGCGCATACAACAATAGAACTAGTGATATAACCGCTTGATATAACTGAAACAATCCCTGGTAGTCTGAGTAGATACACTTAATGCTCGCTCGAAAAAGCAATTCAACAATATCTCAGACTTATGCTGTGCCGCTGATTATACCCATTCCAACGAAAAAATCTTGTGCATCGCGGTAAAATGTCATCATCCCTTAGGCTTATTGTCATCCTAAAGTAGTAAGCGTATGAACGTAAGGAGGATTGTAAAACAGATTGATATGCGTTGGCTTGCGAAACACCCGATAACGCAGCCTCACAGGCGCAGCATCGCCATCAACATAGGGGCTATAAAAAGGCCAACGGCCTCTTTATACCCAAGTCACACACCATCAAGATAATTTAAAGCGCGCCACCAATGCTTGCAGCTTGTCGGCATCCTCAGCAAGCTGCTTGACCGCTATTTTATTTTCATTGGCCATCGTCGAAGAATTCTCCGAGTAACCGGCGATCTCAGTTACCGTTTGATTCAGATTTTCACATACCTGACTCTGCTCTTCTGCCGCCGTGGCAATCACCACCGACATATCCTGAATCTGATTCATATGTTCAACCACTTTATTCAGCTCTGACATGCCTTGCTCTGACTGCTGCACTGCCAGATCGGTTTGCTGAAAACTATGTTGCATACTTCTCACCGCCTCGCCCGAGGCCTTTTTCAGCTGCTCAATACTTTCATGTACTTGCAAGGTGCTCGTTTGCGTGCGGGTTGCCAAGGTACGCACTTCATCGGCCACTACGGCAAATCCACGCCCCTGCTCGCCGGCACGAGCCGCTTCGATAGCCGCATTCAAGGCCAATAGATTAGTCTGCTCGGCAATTTCCTGAATCACACTGACCACCGAAATAATATCCTGCACATTATGCTCTAAAGTCGAAATCGCTTTATTCGAGCCAGAGACATCTTCGGCCAACACTTTGACCGATGTCGTCAACTCGGTAACACTTTCCCCCGCACGTCCCACATTGTCACGGGATTCGTTGGTTGAGGTCGCTGTTTCAGCGGTGTTATGCGCAATATCGGCAGCCGTTGCCGACATCTCAGACATTGCCGATGCCGAGTGTTCTATCTGTATCTGCAGCTTTTCTTGCTGTTCACTGACCGCATGGATTCTATCGCTGATAAAACTCGCGCGTTGAGTCACACTGTTAGACAGGCTGATAACATCACTAATCATTTTTTCTAGCGTTTCAACAAAGTGATTAAAGTTATGCGCTAGTTCGGCTAATTCATGATTGCCATCAACATGTAATCGAGCACTCAGATCCGCTTCACCTGAGACCAACTCTTTCATCGACACGGAGATACTCTGTAACGGCAACATAATGGAACGTTTAACCAGCGAACTAAAGATAACAACCAACAGCAATAGCACCAGGCTCGCGATTCCGAAATAGGTCATTAGATCGTTTAGACTAGCGCTAGAAGCCTGATCCATCTCAGCGTGTACCGAATGCACATCATCGAGATAAAACCCAGAACCGAGCATCAAATCCCAACGATCAAGGTAAAGCGCATAAGACAGCTTTGCTTCCGGTATTTGTTGATTCAACTTCGGATAATGGTAATTGACAACACCGCCGCCCTGCTTAGCCACTTTAAGCAGTTCACGCACGATATAAACACCGTTTGAATCTTGCAAATCCCAATAACTCTTGCCTATACCCTTATCACTATTGCCTGTAAATACCCGCTCTCCCTTGCCGGTATAGCCAAAGAAATAGCCATTATCGCCATATTGAAGATTCTTCAGGATAGGCAAGGCTTCTGCGAGCGAGCCGCCGGTTTCATAAAGATGCTTAATAGCGCCATAGGCGATCTGATCCATATACTTAAGCTCTTCACGCTTGATGTCCATAAACTTAGCTTCGGTAAGCTTAAGCTGCTCCTGTCTTAAATGATCACTTTCAATGAACGTGAGCACAAACAAAACGAGCGCCAATACAACAACAGGAACAGTACTCATGATGGTAAGACGCTTACTGATTGATAAAGCCATTTAACGAGTCTCTTTTATAAGTGGTTAGGCATATTACATACACAATCGGCACAGTTTTCAATCATAGACTCACCATTTCGAGGCCCTATAAAGCAGGCCACGAAGCGACAAAACAGATAGATCAAACTGACATAAAAAAAGCGGCATAAGCCGCTTTCATACTGACGTAATGCATCAAATGTCAATCACATCAAACTCGACTAATGGGCTCACATCGGCATCATAATCGATATCCGCCAAACCGAAGCCAAACAGTTTCAAAAACTCATCCTTATAAAGTTGATAATCGGTCAACTCAAAGAGGTTATCGCTGGTTACCTGCGGCCAGAGTTCGCTACATTTCTGTTGAATATCATCGCGCAGCTCCCAGTCATCCATGCGCAAGCGGTTTTTGTCATCGACCTGACCCGTTTGACCCGCAATACCGGTGCTGAATAAACGGAACACCTGCTCCATGCAACCTTCATGAACGCCCTCAGCCCGCATGATTTTGAACACCATCGAGAGATACAGTGGCATTACCGGAATAGCAGAACTCGCCTGCGTCACCACGGATTTCAAAACCGCCACATTGGCGCTACCAGCCGTTGCGGCTAATTTAGTGTTTAACTCTGCCGCCGCACGATCGACATCTTTTTTTGCCTGTCCCAGCGCACCATCCCAATAGATTGGCCAGGTAATCTCGGTACCAATATAGCTATAGGCAACTGACTTGCAACCATCGGCCAGCACCCCAGCCTCATCCAGCATATTGATCCACAACTCCCAATCCTGACCGCCCATCACGGTAACAGTATCGGCAATCTCTTGTTCGGTTGCTGGCTCGACTTCGGCTTCGATAATAGTATCTTTATTAGTATCGATTGCCGTCGAACGATAACTTTCGCCAATGGGCTTCAAACATGAACGCACCACTTCGCCGGTATCCGGCAGTTTACGCACGGGCGAAGCCAATGAATAAACCACTAGATCTATTTGACCCAAATCGGCTTTAATCAAATCGATTGTTTTTTGCTTCGCTTCATTCGAAAAAGCATCGCCGTTTAAGCTTTTAGCATACAAACCGGCTTCATGCGCTTTTTTATCAAATGCCGCCGCGTTATACCAACCCGCCGTGCCGGTCTTTCTTTCCGTCGCAGGTTTTTCAAAAAACACGCCAATTGTCGCGGCACCACATCCAAATGCAGCAGAGATACGTGACGACATACCGTAACCACTGGAAGAACCTATTACCAAAACACGTTTAGGGCCATTTTCTATTGCCCCCTGCGCCTGAGTATAATCGATTTGTTCCTGAATATTACGTTCACATCCAACGGGGTGAGTTGTGGTACAGATAAAGCCACGAATCTTCGGTTTGATAATCATTATGGATCCACTTTACTTGTCATTCTCTCTGTCGGATGTGGTTAAGCTATCCGTACCGAGATGATTTTAAATCGCTGTTTGAATCGGCAGCTGAAACAGCCGATAAAGATAACTGATTTTAACCCGACAATACAGGTAAAGCAGACGTATAGCACATAAAAAAAGCCCACTTTAACTGAATAAAGCGAGCTTTTAGGCGGTTATAAGCGGCGATGACTCCCTGAAAAAGATCACATCCGCCTTGTTCCTGAGGTTAACTTAACGCTTAAAGCTTTGCATCGAGTGCGGGCACCGCCTCAAACAGATCCGCCACCCAGCCATAATCGGCCACAGAGAAAATGGGCGCTTCTTCGTCCTTGTTGATAGCAACAATCACTTTAGAGTCTTTCATCCCCGCTAAATGCTGAATCGCGCCGGAGATACCCACGGCGATATACAGATCCGGAGCGACAATTTTACCAGTCTGACCAACCTGCATATCATTCGGTACAAAACCGGCATCAACGGCAGCTCGGGATGCACCGACAGCCGCTCCCAGCTTATCCGCCAACGAATCCAGCAAGGCAAAGTTTTCACCATTACCCATACCTCGACCACCGGACACAATCACCTCTGCCGCAGTAAGTTCTGGACGATCACTTTTAGCCATGGTTGCACCAATAAAGCGTGAAATACCCGCATCATGAAGCGCTCCAATAGTTTCAATCTCCGCGCTGCCACCTTCAGCCGCCGCGGCATCAAAGCCGGTTGTGCGTATAGTCATTACTTTAATCGCATCGAGGGATTTAACCGTTGCAATGGCGTTACCCGCATAAATGGGTCGTGCAAAGGTATCCTCACTCTCAACCGCGATGACATCAGATAACTGAACCACATCCAACAACGCGGCGACCCGTGGTAGGAGGTTTTTACCGGCCGTTGTCGCAGGCGCAATTACATGTGAGTAATTCGCGCCGAGTTCTGCCACCAATAAGCTCATATTTTCAGCCAATTGATGTTCATAAGCTGGATTATCGGCCAGTAAAACTTTGCTAACGCCTGTCACTTTGACGGCAGCATCGGCAACCGCCTGACATTGTCCTCCGGCAACTAACACATGGATATCTGCGGAAATTTGCGACGCCGCCGTCACCGCATTTAACGTTGCGCCTTTTAAAGATTGGTTATCGTGTTCTGCAATAATCAAAATAGCCATCAGATCACCTTCGCTTCATGCTTCAATTTATCCACTAACTCATCAACCGAGGTCACCTTAATACCCGCTTGACGTTCAGCTGGCGGAGCGACTTTTAATAGCTGTGTATGAGCTTTCACCTCAACACCCAACGCCTCTGGCGTTTTAGTCTCTAGCGGTTTACGCTTCGCCTTCATGATATTCGGCAATGATGCATAGCGCGGTTCATTGAGGCGCAGGTCGGTCGTCACAATAGCCGGCATCTGCAGTTCTACTGTTTGCAAGCCACCATCGACTTCACGCGTCACCTGAAGCTTATCGTCCGCCACTTTAACCTCTGAGGCAAAGGTGCCTTGAGGCATACCCGTCAATGCTGCCAACATCTGACCAGTCTGATTATTATCAGAATCAATTGCCTGCTTACCCAAAATAACCAGCCCAGGCTGCTCTTCTTCAACCACTTTGGTCAGTAACTTGGCCACCGTTAAGGATTCAAGATTATCATCGGATTGAATCAAGACTCCCCGATCGGCTCCCAAGGCTAAGGCCGTCCGAATCTGCTCTTGTGCCGCTTGCGGGCCTAAAGAAACCACCACGATTTCAGACGCAACGCCGGCTTCTTTCAAACGCACGGCCTCTTCTACGGCAATTTCACAGAAGGGATTCATCGCCATCTTTACATTATTCAGATCAACATCACTGTTATCAGATTTCACGCGCACTTTAACGTTGTAATCGATAACCCGTTTGACAGTTACTAGCACTTTCATCTGTCTTTCGCCTTTTACTTATATTTATATCTAAAATGGATCACGCTTAACTCATATTTCTAATAAAAACAGAAGCTTAAGTTACTCCTCATTCTATCTTTCAAGCCCGATGACACAACCACCCTATCGGGGGAGAGGCTTATCAAGCGAAGCTCAGGGCTTTAACGCATGCCTGCCTGATCCATCAGGTCTGCTATCTCACCCAGAATGCTTTCATCATCGATTGTCGATGGCATTTTATACTCATCGTTGGCGGCAATTTTACGTAAGATAGCCCGTAAAATTTTACCGGAGCGAGTCTTCGGTAAGCGCTGCACGATGATGGCTCGACGGAAACAAGCCAATGCGCCAACCTGATCACGCACTAGCTGCACCAGTTCAGCCTCTAGCTGGGATTCATCGACCTCTTCGCCCGCTTTTAGCACAATCAGTCCTACCGGTACTTGCCCTTTGAGTGCATCGTTAGCGCCGATCACCGCACATTCGGCGACGGCAGGATGGGAAGACACTACCTCTTCCATCTCCCCCGTTGACAGACGATGGCCCGAGACATTGATCACATCATCGGTACGCCCAGTAATGTAGACATAGCCATCATCATCGATAAAGCCACCATCACCGGTGTGATAATAGCCGGGGAAAGCAGTGAGGTAGGAATCGGTAAACCGCTGCGGTTGATTCCAGATATCCCAAGCCACACCCGGCGGCATTGGCAGCGTAACGACAATATTCCCGGTTTCATTGGCTTCAACCGGCTGTCCTTCACCATCGACCACGCGGATATCATAACCAGGAATTGCTTTATTGGTGGACCCTAAACGCGCCTCTGAGGGATTCTCCCACCCCATCATCGGCGAGGTCATCGGCCAACCCGTTTCTGTTTGCCACCAGTGATCGATCACCGGTACTTGCAACAAGGTATCGAGCCATTGGTAGGTGGACGAATCGAGTTTTTCACCGGCAACGAACACCCAGTTCAGGCTGGATAGATCATACTTCTGGGCCAACGATCCTTCAGGATCTTCTTTACGAATCGCCCTAAACGCGGTGGGCGCGCAGAACATCGAGTTAACCTTATATTCATCGATCACACGCCAGAAGGTACCCGCATCGGGGGTTTTAATCGGTTTACCTTCAAAGAAGATCGCACTGCAACCGCCCATTAGCGGGCCATAGACAATAAAGGAGTGGCCCACCACCCAACCAATATCGGATGCACCCCACCACACATCACCGGGATTCATGCCATAGACATTATGCAGCGCGTAATTCAACGCAACCGCATGGCCGCCGTTATCACGCACAATACCCTTGGGTGCCCCCGTGGTGCCTGAGGTATAAAGAATGTACAGCGGATCACTGCCTTTTACGGGCACACAATCGGCAGGCTCTACGCCATGCTGACAGTCATACCAATCCAGATCTCGCGCCGAATTCATCTCGGCGAGTAGCATCGGCCGTTGACAGACAATCGTATGCTCTGGCTTATGGGTTGCTAGATCAATCGCTTTATCGACCAGCGGCTTATAAGCAATGGTCTTATCAAATTCGATGCCGCAGGAAGCGGTCAAAATCACCTTCGGCTGAGCATCATCGATACGAATCGCCATCTCGTTAGGCGCGAAGCCCCCAAAAACAACCGAATGAATCGCGCCTAAGCGGGCACATGCCAACATGGCCACCGCCGCCTCGGGAATCATTGGCATATAGATAACCACCGTATCCCCTTTGCCAACGCCCAGCCGTTTTAAGCCGCCCGCGAAGCGAGCCACTTTGGCATGCAACTGTTTATAGGTAATCTGTTGTTTACTGTTGCTGGCGGGTGAATCGTAATACAGGGCAACCTGATCACCTCGCGTTTCGAGGTGTTGATCCAGTGCGAGATAGCAGCTATTCATTTCGCCATCGGCATACCAACTAAAGGTGCCATTTTCGGTTTTGCTCAGAATCGTTTCCGGCGCTTTAAACCATTGAATACGCTTTGCTTGTTCAGCCCAGTAGGCTTCTGGATTCTGTTGCGCGGCCAGATATTCTTCGTTATATCCCATTACCGACTCCGGTGTTGTTTTTATAGAGGGAGTCTGCCGGCGATGAACACCGGCAGCGGTGCTAGATTTTTAGTGCTAATTAATTGTCTTGATACAGTTTGATGACGCTCGAGAAATCGAGACCGCCATTGCCTTTGGATTTGTGCAGGCTAAACAAGGAACGGGCAGCAGACCCCATCGGGACGGGTGAATTACTCTGCTGACTCAGTTGCATCGCCAAACCGAGATCTTTAAACATCAGGTCGACCTGGAAACCTCCTTTATAATCATTCGAGGAAGGCACACCATCCATCACACCCGGCACTGGGTTGTACACTTGTAGCGCCCAGTTATTACCAGAGCTTTGCTTCATGATTTCAGACAATACGGCTGGATCGAGGCCATTTTTCATGCCCATATTCAGCGCTTCACTGGTGCCCGCCATCAGAATCGACAGCATCATGTTATTACAAGCTTTGGCGATCTGTCCGGCACCACTTTGCCCCGCATGAAAGATATTCTTACCCATGCAATCAAGAATCGGCTTAGCTTTGGCAAACTGTGCATCCGTCGCCCCCACCATAAAGGCCAACGTTCCCGCGACGGCACCACCGACACCGCCAGAAACCGGCGCATCGATAAAGCTTAAGCCTCGCTCATTGGCCGCGGCCGATACACTTTGAGCAGTGGCTGCATCAATGGTTGAAGAGTCAATAATCAGCGCGTCTTTTGAAATGACATCAAACAACGGTGCATCACCGGTTTGATACAACCCTTGCACATGGACACCGGCGGGTAACATCGATACCACAAAGTCGGCGCCGGTGGCCGCTTCGGCTGCGGATGCGGCAGCATGTCCGCCCTCGGCCGCGACGCTATCTAGTGCTGCCTGAGATAGATCAAATGCCTTAACCTCATGTCCTGCTTTCAGCAGGTTAATTGCCATGGGACCGCCCATGTTGCCCAAACCAATAAATCCGATAGTTGCCATATCACTTTGCCTCTTATACTTATTCTGGACTTCAACCGCCGCCGACTGAATTCGCCGCTCGACAACGCTCGGTTATCATAACAGTGACGTACTTCAGACGGCCTTTATCGATGTCCTTGGATTGCAAAAAACTGTTATCAATCGTTTTTAACTCGAAACCTTCATGCTCTACTTTTATGCAGTACTTTTATGCAGTACTTTTATGCTGACAGCGTCGCCAAAGGGTTAACCGCCCAAGGCGCAACAAAGAACTGATCGACAAACGCCGGATCAACCTCGTGTACTGTTTTGTAGGTCCATTGCGGCGCGCCATCTTTATCGACTAACAACGCCCGCACACCCTCTGGAAACTCACGGTGTTTACAACTCTGCACTGACAACACTAACTCGCTCTCAAACACCTCTTTAAGCGACATATGTTGAGTCACTTCAAGCTGCTTCTTAATTAGGTGCAGTGCCAGTGGGCTACCATGGCTGATCGCTTTTTTCGCCCGCGAGATCCATTTATCATCGCTTTCAACCGCCATCAGCCCCTCAACCAAATCGGCTAACGAATCGGCATCGGTGATCTGCTCAATAAAGCGGTAATGATTCTGTACTGGTGAGTCAGCATTAAAGGCTGCTTGAGACTCGGCTTCTAGTTGCCGTAAGACACGATTAGTCGCGCCATAGGCACAACCTTCCCACTGTTCAGATTGCAGCTTTTCAACTAGTTCAGCGCGGCGATCCGAAGCGATAAAGCGATCCGCTAAGCCTAAGAACAGAGCATCGGCAGCATTCATCGGATTACCGGTGAGCCCCAAAAACAGTCCCGTGCGGCCCGGCATATGATTCAAAAACCAGCTACCACCGACATCGGGATACAGCCCAATCGTCACCTCAGGCATCGCCATATGAGTACGTTCGGTTACAACCCGATGGCTACAACCGTTCATCAGGCCCATACCGCCGCCCATGACGATACCGTGGCCCCAACAGATAATTGGCTTAGGGTAGGTATGAATGCTGTAATCGAGGATATATTCTCGGGTGAAGAAATCCGTGGGGAAGTCAGGATCGGCATCGCCGCTCATCGATTTATACAGATTAACCACATCGCCACCGGCACAAAACGCCTTCTCACCCGCACTATCAAACAGCACGGCGACGACCGTATCATCCTCTCTCCAACTCTCTAGTTTAGGTTGAATCAAGTCGATCATCTCTAACGTCAACGCATTCAAGGTACGCTCTGCGTTTAGCTGAATCTCAACAATCTTTTTACCATCCTGAGTAGGATATTCATTAAACAGCACACAGCTCATTATTATTCTCCTGTATCCCGCTTAGCGGTTTTTCCATTCCGGTGCGCGTTTGCCAAGAAACGCATTTACACCCTCTTTTTGATCTTCAGTAAAGAAGAGATCGACAAACAATTCACGCTCTAGGATATAGCCGGCATCCCAGTGCTGCGTGCGATTATTCTGAATCAGCTGTTTACATGATGCGACCGATGTTGGGCTTTGCTGTGCGACATTGGCGGCGAGTTCCAGCGCTTTCTCTAATGCTTGCCCTTGCGGAACAACCTCTTCCACTAAGCCGATCAGCTCTGCTTTAGCCGCTTTAATGCGTTCACCGCAGAGAATCATCCGTTTCGTCCAGCCTTCACCGACTAACATGGTCAGATTCTGTGTCCCACCGGCGCAGGGCAATAACCCCACTTTGGCTTCAGGCAGAGCCATCTGGGACTGCTCTTCCGCGATACGAATATCACAGGCCAATGCCACTTCTAAACCACCGCCCATAGCAAAACCATTAATCGCCGCGATAGAGACGCCACGGAACTGACTGAGCGCCTCAAAGGCTTCGCCAAAATAGCGCGCCATATCCCGTGCCACACTACGATCACCATCGGCAAACAGGTTGAGATCGGCCCCAGCAGAGAAAAACTTCTCACCCTGACCGGTAATCACCAAACTATAGATACTGCGATCCGCATTCAGCTCTTCTACCAGCGCTTTTAGCCCCTTTAGGCTCTCTTCAGTCCAGGTATTGGCTGGCGGGTTATTCATAGTCAGCAGCGCAATATTGCCCCGTTTTTCAACGATCAACTTGTCGGTCATATTGATGTTCCTTTACCGTGTCGGTGCCTTAACACCGGTTATCACTCATCGAGGGTGATTGAAGTATTAAAATTTACCCGTGACGCGAGCCGTTATAGCAACTCGGCCGCATTCTCTAGCAATAATCGACGGGCAATAATCACGTTCATAATTTCATTGGTACCTTCCAGAATCCGGTGGACACGGTTATCTCTTAAGAAACGCTCCATCGGATACTCTTTGATATAGCCATTACCCCCGAAAATCTGCAAGGCCTCATCGGCCACGCTAAAGCCGACATCGGTGGCAAAGCGTTTAGCCATGGCACAGTAAGTGGTTTTATCTGGATGATTATTATCGAGACGGGAAGCGGCCATGCGCACCATTTGACGGGCGGCCACCAGCTCGGTTGCCGCATTAGCCAACTTAAACTGCAGTGCCTGAAAATTCGCCAAGTTCTGACCAAACTGCTTACGTTCATGCATATACTCAGTGGCATTATTTAACGCTTGCTGAGCGGTACCGATAGAACAAGTGGCAATATTAATACGCCCCCCATCGAGGCCACGCATGGCGATCTTAAAGCCATCGCCTTCTTGCCCCAACAAGGCGGACGCTGGAATGCGCACATCATCAAAGGTAATCATGCGGGTCGGCTGACTATTCCAGCCCATTTTCTCCTCTTTACGACCGTACGTAATGCCAGGCAGTTTGGCATCCACGGCAAAGGCAGAAATCCCCTTGGCTCCCTCGCCACCGGTACGCGCCATCACCACTAAGCAATCGGTCGCTCCGGCACCGGAGATAAAAATCTTACTGCCATTCAATAGGTAGTTATCTCCGTCTCGACGGGCACTGGTTTTCAACGCGGCCGCATCGGACCCCGCATTCGGCTCGGTCAAGCAGTAAGAGGCTAACTTTTCACCGGCGGTTAACTCAGGACACCACTGTTGCCGTACCGCGTCTGCGCCAAACTCGGAGATCATCCAAGTCGCCATATTATGGATCGTGATAAAGGCCGTGGTTGACGTACACCCCATCGCCAACTGTTCGAAAATAATGCTGGCATCTAAGCGACTGAGGCCTAAGCCGCCGACATCTTCATGGCTATACAAACCACAGAAACCTAATTCACCTGCCGCCTTCAGCACCTCAACAGGAAATGTCTGTTGTAGATCCCAATCACCCGCATGCGGCGTCAGCTCGTTCTGAGCGAACGCGCGGGCCATATCGGCAAACGCTATCTGTTCTTCGTTCAGTTCAAAATCCATAAATACTCCGTACCGACAAACTCAGTAGATTCTTATTGTTATAACCATTCACGTATTATGCTTAATGACGCTCACCGCCGAAGCCCGCCGTTGACTGTCGTCAAATATTGCAGGCAACGTTAGCCGCTAACCTCTACAGATCAGCGGCCTTGAGGCATCGTTATTTAAGGTGGATGGTGGTGTTAACACCCTGATCAATATCATCCTCAAACCACCGCGCCGTGACTGTTTTCGTTTCGGTGTAGAACTTAACCGCCTGCTTACCATAAGCATGCTGATCACCGTAAAACGATTTTCTCCAACCGGTGAAAGAGAACATCGGCAGTGGCACAGGCACCGGTACATTGATACCGACTTGACCCACTTTAATTTCATGCTGATATTTACGCGCCGCCGCACCCGAAGAGGTGAAGATAGAGGTACCGTTACCGTATGGGTTTTCATTGATCAGCTGAATCGCTTCTTCAATGGTATCCACTTCCAGAGTAATCAGAACCGGTCCGAAGATCTCTTCTTGGTAGATTGACATATCACGGGTGACATTGCGGAACATGGTGGGTCCTACCCAGTTACCATCGGGATAACCTTCGACCACACACTCAGAACCATCAAGGATACAATCCGCTCCGGCATCTTTACCTTCCTGAATGAAGTTAAGCACCTTCGCTTTAGCCTGTGGATTGATCTGCGGACCATAACCGGCTTCTGGATCATTCCATGCACCGGGGCGTACTTTAGCCAGCGCATCACGTACTTCAGGAATCCACTCACGAGATTTACCGACAAATACGGCTACCGAAATCGCCATACAGCGCTGACCCGCCGCACCAACAGAGGCACCTGCAATACTGTTAACAACCTGATTCTTAGCCGCATCCGGCATGATGACCATATGGTTTTTGGCACCGGCAAACGCCTGTACCCGTTTCATATGGTCAGTACCGGTACGATAGATATGCTCACCTACCGCCACCGAACCGACAAACGATATCGCGGGGGTATCTTTGTGCGTTAACAGCTGATCAACGACATCTTTAGCGCCATGCACAACTTGTAGCAAACCTGCAGGCGCACCGGCTTCTGCAAACAGCTCAGCCAAGCGCATCGGCGTCAACGGATCTTGCTCAGAGGGCTTTAAGACAAAGGTATTACCGCAAGCAATCGCCATCGGAAACATCCACAACGGAATCATCGCGGGGAAGTTAAAGGGGGTAATACCGACACACACACCTAACGGCTGAGTAATACTGTAACAATCGATTTTACGGGCAACGTTTTCTACCGTTTCACCCATGCTCAAGGAAGCGATATTGGCGGCATGCTCAACCACTTCAATACCACGCCATACATCCCCTTTAGCATCATCAAAGGTTTTACCGGTTTCTTGAGATAGCAGTTCAGCAATCTCATCATGATGTTCTTTTAGCAACGCCTGATAACGCAGCATTAAACGGGCACGTTCACCCACAGGCATCTCTTTCCATGTTTCAAATGCCGTCTTGGCACTTTCAATCGCCTGTTCGACTTCGTCCGCTGTCGCGCAGGGCACCTGTGCAATCACTTCCTGAGTCGCCGGATTAGTCACCGGAATCCAGTTATCGCTACGGCTTTGAACCAACTCGCCATTGATCAGTAGAGGAACTTGTTGCGTCATCTTTTGCACCTTTGAAGTTTGTTAAACCATCTATTTTTGTTTTTGGTAGATCCCGTTTACTAAGCGGGTCGAGCAACTCATGGGTTCACATTAAACCATAGCTTCTGATTCGCTATGATTGATAATGTTGCTATATTAATGGACTATATTGCTATTTAATACATGAATACCCTAATAACCCCTTAATACCTTAGTCGAGTGCTGCCAATGAGTACCCCTTCCAACTGGCCTTTACCCCCCCAGAGTATTCGCTTTGTCATACCGCATAAAATCATCAAAAAACTCATACAAAACAGTCTTTCAAGAGATATTTACCCGCTTGGTGCGGGTTATTATAAACATGCCGTAGGGCATCGAATGGAACGCCTTAAACACGATGATCACTTACTCATCTATTGTCTCGAGGGAAAGGGTAAAATCAGATTTAACCAGAAGAATATTGCGGTCAACAGTGGTGACTTAGTGGTACTGCCTCGAGGTGCGAGTCATCAATACGCCTCTAGCCAAAACTTTCCATGGACCATCTACTGGTGTCACTTTGAAGGTCAGTTGGCCGATGATTTTATTCATCACCTCCAGATTCCGAGTAACAAACCGGTGGTTCATTTAGGCCTGCACAGTAATCTAGTGAGCGAGTTCGAAGCTCTCTTAGAGGCCCGCCATAGCAGCTATCATCTCAACGCCTTTATTAATGCGGCGAATCAGTTGCGTCAGATACTCACCCATATTGCGCTGTTGCAACCCTTGGTGCGGAGTCAGGATGCCGATAGTTTCAATCTGGAAAAAATTCACAGTCTGATGCAAGCGCATATTCACGAACAACTGGATATCGATACCCTCGCTCGCAGCGTCAATCTATCGAAATTCCACTTTATCAAACGTTATAAAGATGCCACCGGCACCACACCAATCAATCACTTTATTCAATTAAAGATCGAACGGGCCTGCCATCTACTGGATATAAGCACCCGCACCATTGCCGAAGTCGCGTTTATGGTGGGCTATGAAGATGCCTATTATTTTTCCAGAATATTTAAAAAAGTGATGGGGATTTCACCGACTCAATATCGCAAACTGCAGGTCGGCGCTTGGTCCTATAAGAGTTTTAATCAGGAAAGCTAAACTGAAAAGCTAAATGAGCAAGTTAAGCAAGCCGCTTAAGCGATCAAGAAACACAGTGCCTTAGTCCTATCAGCACACAACCGCCGTCATTAACCATACAGCCATTATGACTGACGGGGGTATCTCAACTATCGGGCTATTGAGTCCGGCGCAGCGGTTATTGCCACTCCTGCATCACCACATGCGTAACCACTTTGACGCCACTGGGCAGCTCTTGATCCACCTCTTCGAGAATATCATGCAGGCGCTGCATCGATGAAAATTCAAGATACACCAACAGATCCACGGCGCCACTAATACCATGACAGTACTTAACTTCGGGGTATTGCAGCAGAAACTGCACCAAGGGCCGACACTTAAAACCACCGTTCTTAATCTCAAAATGTGCCTTCAGTGGCCCACTTGGATCGACGTGAGTGGAGGTCAACACCCGATACCCAAGAATATCCCCCTGCTCTTCCATGCGCTTGATGCGCTCAGATACCGCAGGACGAGACAGGCTCACCTGCTCGGCGATGGCGGAGACACTCTGACGAGCATTACGTCGCAGCGCGGCGATTATTTTTTGATCAAAACTATCCATGCGTATACCCGAGGTTTCAAAACGTCAGTAGCTCTGTGAAAAATGCTGCAGATCGACAGTAAACCACGACGTATTAATGACCGTACTCGGCGTACACTCTACTGACAAAAATTTCGATCTGGAAAAAAGATGCCTAGGCTAAATCAAACAATCACTCGCTGGCAAGGGGTAGGACTCATTGCCACCACGCTTTTAGGTACCGGTGTGTTTATCCTGCCACAACTCACCATTGCCGCCGCCGGTGATAAGGCGATCTGGGCTTGGGTGATTCTACTACTGGGTATTCTGCCGTTGGCCTATATTTTTGCCGAACTAGGGCGACGGTTTACCCACGCGGCGGGCCCTGCTTACTTTGTTGAACGGGCTTTCGGTCAGTTCTCTGGACGGCTTATCGGCCTACTATTTTTGTTTACCGTGCCACCGGGCGTCGCGGCCGCATTAATCATGACCTTTAAATTCATTCAACCGATCATTACCCTCAGTGACGCACAAACCTTGGTTGCTGAACTCTTGGTTTTTGCGCTGCTATTTTTTATCAATCGACGTGGGCTTCAATTATCCGGCCGCATTCAGATGGGCCTCACGCTACTGATTCTCTTGGTCGTATTGTTAATGATGGTCATGGTTGTTATTCATCCCCCAACCGTAGATCCCACCACAGCCATATCCGCCGATGGTAGCAGTCTTATGCCCGCTATCGGTCTTGCTATCTGGAGCTTTATCGGCATTGAAGCGATCACTCACTTGGCAGGCGAATTCAAAGATGTCCAACGGGATTTCATTCCCGCGAGCCTGCTTGGTGTTAGCTTAGTCGGTCTGATTTTTATCGGCTGCACTTGGTTATCGATGCTGGCACCCGAGCAGCCACTGGCAATGGTCGGTGTATTTGAGATGCTATTCGGCAGCAATGGTCGTTGGATTATCGGTGCGCTAGGCTTTATCAGTGGCATCGCCACTATCAATATTTATTTTGCCAGCCTATCCAGACTCGCTTGGAATTACAGCCAAGAAGGGATTCTCCCGCAAGGGTTACAATCCCTTAACCGGCACAAAATACCCACCACAGCGCTGATCACGTTTATGCTGATCTCTGCGGCTATATTATTGATCAGCTATCTGGAAAATCTCGATTTTTCGCTGATGGCCCATTGGGTTAATGGCTCGTTTATCGTGATTTATAGCGCCTCAATGCTGGCCGCATGGAAGCTATTACCTCACCGTCATAAACCGGCCATCATCATCGGCCTATGCGCCTGCGCGTTGTTTACCTACTGCTTAGGGGCCGCCATGCTCTATGCCTTAATAATCGGTCTGCTCATCAGTCTTGTACTGCTAACGCAGCAACGCTGGCAACGCCATTATCGGCTGCAACACCCGATTGATTTATAATCCATGCCTATCGGTATGCCGCGCATAAAAGCGTTCGAGTTCACGTGGCTCGGGCGCTCGACCGGTAAAGATCTCAACATACCCCGAGATACGCTGTAACCGAGTCGTAACATCTTCTGCCGATTTCATCGAGATATAGCCGATCTGCGTCAGGTAAATAGTGCGAGCACGTACATCGGCCTCATCGGCTTGATAACCGAAACGGATAAACATCTGCTGTAAAGCCGTCAACCGCTGTGCATCCGCTTGCGCGACTTGAGCCGTCACCTCGGCGGATTGTAACGCCCAGCTACGCACCGCAAACTCATAGTGTGAATCGAATAGATCGCCATCCAGCCAGCAATCAAATACATTTAATATTGCCTCCGCAATAGTCTCTGCATACGCGTCCGTCTGCGCGACAAAGTTACCCGTATTTTTATTGCGCCACTGCGTTAATAGGGCATCGAGTAACTGCTGACGATTTTTAAAAAACCAATAAAAGCTGGTTCGAGATAACGACAGTTTTTTCGCTAATGTCTGAATGCGCACCGCATCCAATCCCGACTCAATCAAGGCTTCATAGGCGGCCTGCAACCAAACATCCGCAGACCCCCGCCAGCCGCTATCTGTGACACTAACAACACCCGCATCACCGTTATTCGTCTGATCCGTCGCTTGATCGTTACTCATATCACCCCGTTAATCTTCTATTGCCAACCGCTGGATGCCATCGAGCCTACCGCCCATACGCCACACCGACATACCCTGCCAAGGGAATGTACATAACTGTTTAGCTGAAGTAAACCTAACCTCTTAGCGAACCTTCGGAGCACTAAAACAATCATGAACATTTAATTGACGTATATGTACATTTTAAACTAAATTGACTGTTCTACGTTCATATTGATAACCGTTCGGGAGGACTCAAGATGTCCAATGATCCATTGCTGCAACCCTATCAACTAAAACATTTGCGCTTACGCAACCGCATCATGATCACCTCGCATGAGCCCGCCTATTCTGAAAACGGTATGCCCACCGAACGCTATCGCGCCTATCATGTTGAGCGAGCCAAAGCCGGTGTCGCCCTCACCATGACCGCCGGTTCCGCCGCGGTATCGCTCGATAGCCCGCCGGTATTCGATAACCTGTTGGTCTACAAGGATGAAATTGTGCCTTGGATGAAAGATCTGACCGATGAATGCCATGAACACGGTGCTGCCGTGATGATTCAGCTAACACATTTAGGCCGACGTACTCGCTGGGATAAAGGCGAGTGGCTACCGGCGCTTTCCCCGTCTCATCGACGCGAGGCGGCGCACCGAGCGTTTCCGAAAAAGATGGAAGAGTGGGATATTCAGCGGATTATCAAAGACTATACTGACGCGGCCGAACGCATGGTGGCGGCGGGATTAGATGGCATCGAACTACAGGCCTATGGCCACCTCATGGATCAATTTTGGTCGCCCTTAACCAATACTCTGGATGGCCCTTACGGCGGCAATCTCGATAACCGTCTTCGCTTCACCTTTGAGCTACTCAAATCGATCCGTCAGCGGGTGGGCGATGACTTTATTGTCGGTCTGCGCTATACCGGTGATGAGATGCTTGCTGGAGGCTTAAGTATGACAGATGGCTTATCGATCTCTCAGCGCTTGAAAGACAGCGGCATGGTGGATTTCCTGAATGTGGTACGCGGTCATATCGATACCGATGCGGGGCTGACTGATGTGATTCCGATTCAAGGGATGCGTAACTCACCGCACCTTGATTTTGCCGGTGAGATTCGCACCGCCACCGATATGCCAACCTTTCATGCGGCTAAAATACCCGATGTCGCCACCGCCCGACACGCCATCGTCAGCGGCAAGGTCGATATGGTCGGTATGACTCGTGCGCACATGACTGACCCTCATATTATCCGTAAAATTATTGCCGGCGACGAAGATAACATTCGCCCCTGTGTCGGTGCCAATTACTGTCTCGATAGAATCTATCAGGGCGGTGCCGCCTTCTGTATTCATAACGCGGCCACCGGCCGTGAACTATCCATGCCGCACGATATCCCTAAAGCCGAGGTGCGCAAGAAGATCGTTATCGTCGGTGCAGGCCCTGGCGGACTCGAAGCGGCCCGCGTTGCCGCCGAACGCGGCCATGAAGTGGTCGTCTTTGAAGCCCTAAACGATGCCGGTGGGCAAATCCGATTAACGGCACAAAGCCCTCGTCGGCAAGAGATGATCGGTATTATCGATTGGCGTATGTCGCAGTGTGAACGGCTCGGCGTTAGGTTCCACTTTAATACCTATGCCGAAGTCGACAACATACAGGCGGAAAAACCCGATGTAGTGATTATCGCCACCGGCGGCTTACCCGACACCGAGGTACTCGATAAAGGCAATGAACTGGTGGTTTCAAGCTGGGATATTCTCTCTCGCAGCATCCAACCCGGCAGTAATGTTTTATTGTTCGATGATGCCGGTGATCATGCTGCCCTTCAAGCGGCTGAAGTCATCGCTAACAGTGGTGCAAACCTTGAGATTATTACCCCCGATCGGAGCTTCGCACCAGAAGTGATGGCGATGAACTTGGTACCCTACATGCGCACACTGCAGCAACAGGCTGTCACCTTTACGGTCACCTATCGTCTGAAATCCGTGAGCCGTGATGGCGATCAACTGCTGGCCACCATCGGCAGCGACTATGATGATGGTAGTCGCGACTTTACTCAGACCCGTCGAGTCGATCAAGTGATCATCAATCATGGCACCCTGCCGTTTGATGATCTCTATTTTGAACTACGCGGTTTATCATCCAATGAGGGGGAAGTGAACTATAACGACCTGATTCACGGCACACCGCAGGCACTCACTCATAACCATGAGGGGCAGTTTCAACTGTTCCGCATCGGTGATGCGATTTCGGCCCGTAACACGCATGCAGCGATTTATGATGCGTTACGCCTCGTAAAAGACCTATAAAAAAACCGCTAAAAAAGCGCAAACCAAGCGTCAGGTTTTTCCAACTGGATTAACCTGACGGATGATCTTAAGGAGCTACGTGATAACAATGATAAAGACAAAACTACCTTAACTGACTGTCTTTACTGCCACGACGGTTTATCCCGCCGCTACTGCTCTCTTGCTGCTCGCGTTTTGTCTGACACTGAATGCATAAACGAATACCGGGAATCGCCAGCCGCCGTTTCTCTGGAATCAGCGCATCACATTCTTCACACTCGGTTAAGCTCTCACCGGCGTTTAAACGGCTGCGCGCCAATTGCACGGCATCATCAACACTGGCATCAATTTGATCTTGTACCGCGCCATCACGCGCCCATCCACCGGCCATCACTCACCCTCCTGCTTAATATCACCCTGTTTAACAATGACTGTTATGACGTTGAATCGCCCAACGACTCACTCATTTTCCGCGTTGCTTCAACCGCCGCCGTCAGCCCCTGATCAATCGAGGCCGATAACCTTGACGCTTGCATACACTTCAGCCCCGCCGCCGTGGTGCCATCATAATCGATCATGGCATCCACATGGGCCCGAGGAGATAGATCTAAATCGGCTAACATCACGCCACTGGCTTTAAACAACTGCCGTATGGCTCGCTCAGCCACGTTTGAATCAATTCCCTGATCGATCGCATAGTTGACCATACAATCAGCATAGTAAGCCACAAACCCAGGCACAGGACCAATTAAAGCAGTGAACTGATCAATATGCGACTCGTCAAATACCTCATCTGTCTGTCCGATTGCCTCGAACACTCGACGGATCTTAAGCCGATCGGTATCGGTAATCGCCTCACTTGAAAACCAAGGTGAATAGGCCAAACCAGTTTCAGCCGCGGGACTCGACATCGCTCGCACGACCCGCTCGGTAGCACTTAACTGCTGTAACTGCGTTACGGTCACCCCAGCCATCACCGAGATAATCAGACAACCGGTCTCGCTCGCATTAATCGCTAGGCTATTGGCTAGATGCGGCGGCACCGCGACAATAACAATATCACAATGCTCAATCAGCGTTTGATTACTAGTGGTGCGATGCACTTTAGGGTCTGCTGCCAAGCCATGACTCGCGGCAAGCGTTCGACTCGATAGCCACAGATTTTCAGGCAACACCGCGCCATTACGTAGCACCCCCTGAGCAATAGCCCCGCCCAAGTGACCAGCGCCACCAATAATACCCAAGCAAAGATTATCCTGCATATGCCATCACACTCCATTAAAGATCTATCACCTACCGTCACACTCGCGCGACCATAAATCACTATTGTAGAGTATCGAAAAGGCGTAATAGCGTCCAAATGCGACCGACAATTTCCATCACCCGACGGTGACATCAAATAATCTGCATCATGTGCGATCTCTCATCGGGACTAATTTAAGCGACAAGCCTCAGCGACACAAGAGAGCCAAAAAAGATACCCAAGTTACAGTATAGATAAGCAAGAAAGGAGGCAGTGCGGGTGTCACACTGCCCTAGATTGAATGGTATTACATGAAATGTTACTAAATAAACAGTACTGAATGAAACCCTACTGATTAATGCCCTGAGCTTAAAAGATCACTGCTATTCATACCCAATTCACCGATAACGTGAGGGGCTATTGGTAGCGCATGATGCTTAAGGTAATCTTTAACCGCTTGAACAGGATCAGACTGATCGGTGGTGAACGCTTCAACACCCAGCAAGGCTGCCTGACTGATAAAACACTCTCCAGCACTACCACCGATAAGCGCATCACAGTCGGCTAGCGGGTGCGGCACATCATTTTTATAATGATGAAATACCAACGGCTTTGGTAACGAGATCAACTCTAACATCTTTAATCGTGGTGCTTGCGATGGAGAGTTTGGCGATATATCAGCTTGAAACACAATCCAGCTCTTACATTTACCGACACGATCGGTCACGGAAACACCATCTCTACTGGCAACAGCTATTTTCATCTGACTACCTCAATACAACTTCAACTGATTGATACAAAGCACATCGATACAATTCATCTATACAAAGTGTATCGATACAAGTTATCTAGACTTTTCTATACAACACTCGCAGGGTAGCGCACTGAATAAATCTTGCCTTAAAAATAAAGACAACACTTTATTAGCGACTTAGCGGCGCTAACCTAAGTTTACATAAATGATGACTAAAAACCCTGATATCAAGCAACGTTTAAGGCGTTAATCAGGGCGGTTAGCGACATCACTTAATCGAGTTCTAAAGCAACGATATTAAACACAATCGCCTCATTGACACATTAGCCTAATGTTAACAGCGGCATCGCATCAATCGCGTCTTCCATGGCGGTATTCCAAAGCTTGCGCAGATCACGCATATAATCATCATCCTCACCAAACGAACGATAACGTCCCAGCGTCAAACTGCCATGCTGTAGAATATACAGTTCAATCGGAGGCCCGACGGTTAAGTTACTTTTCAAGGTCGCATCCATTGACAGAAGGCCACAAACCACCGCTCTATCGGTTGCGGTGCTTTCCTGAATAACTCGATCCAAAATCGGCTTACCGTATTTCATCTCACCTATCTGTAAAAAAGGCACCTGAGACGAGCTGACAATAAAGTTACCCTGCGCATAAATCATAAACAGTGCGCTTTGTGAACCTAAAATCTCTCCCGCTAATAGGAAAGTCGATTCAAACACCGAACCGCCACCCGCTTTTTCCTGGACATCGACACTGATTTTACCGATATATTCCGCGGCCTGATGCATATCAGTGACATTGAGTAAGCTGGTTTCTTCTGTATTCTTAATATCTCGTTCAAGCGCCGCAATGACCGCTTGCGTGGTGGCCAGATTGCCAGCACTACAGATCACAAACTGCCGTTGGCCAGGCACACCATAGCGCCACATTTTGCTATAACTGCTAATGTTATCGACTCCCGCACTCGTGCGAGAATCTGAAATCATTATTGTCACCTGATTTGTTCTTATACCAACGCAGTAAGTCACTATTCTCTCCTGAAGACCGAAGGAAGGCGTCAATAGGCGATGATACCAGCAGCGCTAACCTGAGCGCTTGCAAACCGTCATAATACCTTGGCTTTCCAAATTGCGCCCATTATAAGAGTTTTACAAAACAGAAGTGTCATTTATTTATGCCAAACGGTCAATTTTCAGGATCAGCGAAGACAAATCCATCTTAACCAACTGATTTTAAATGTTTTTTTAATCAGCAATCTTCTCTCATTCATTTATCAAGGAAACCACGCACCACTGCCACCTTCCTAAGGAAGGTGCGAATAAGTCCGTTATGTTCTCTGCGGACATTAGAATGGTCAGATACGCGAAAGCCAGTGCAGCGAAATGTCTAGACCTTTTCAAGCTGGCTGACAAAGTAGATGACCATTCTAATATCCGCCCTTCGGGGCTTTCAGAGAAGCGGGATCTCAGCGTTAACATTTTTCGACGTACAACCAGTATGCCTGTAACTGTTGCCTAGATCTCCAGCTTCTCTGTAAGCCAGAGGCCTAATTGACTTATTCGCACCTTCCCTAAACATTGAGATATTGTTATCGAACGGCATCCATATGACACGTCAGCCTGTTTTTTTTCAGCGGTTGGATAAAAGAGATCGATGGCTAATAGCCATCATTAATACTCTAAACGTCAATCACGGATAGATCCCACTATCGAGTGAAAACCATCGATTTCGCTCGGCCCATACAGTTAGGGAAGGTGCTTGATAGCAGAAGTGGTCGCTAATGCTTAATGCTGCCGCAGACGTAGTTCAACTAGACAATGCTGAGCCGCTTAGCACAAGCAACATTGACCTCGGTTTTAGCATTCACTCACCCAAACCCCCACATCCAGCTCCGAGGTCGCCGTTCCTGCATAGGACCCTGCAATAGGCGGCACCGATTTAGCCAAGCGCGACACCGCGACAGGAATATGATCTGAGCCGACAATATCGCCAATCGTCGGATCAAACCCCTTCCAGCCACCGCCGGGCAAATAGACTTCAGCCCAAGCATGTGTAGACCCCACCTGATTAGACATTAATGGCGCATGCAGATAGCCGCTAACAAAACGCGCGGCCAAGCCAAGACACCTGACCGCCTCCATAAAGAGCAAAGCAAAATCACGACAAGAGCCCGACCCCAACTGCAAAGTATCTTCCGCCGATTGAACACCGGGTTCCTCTCGCACTTTGTAAACCAAGGTGTGATAGATTCTCGCCGTTAAACGCTGCAATAACGTATAGGTTTGTACCGACTCTCCGGCTTGCCAAACATCGAATATCCAATTATTTAACAAGCGGCGCGTCTTTTCATCCGGCAGCACACGGTAAGGTGACAGTAAAAACTGATCCCCTTCGTGATAGTTAAATGGATAGTTCATGGCATAGTCCGCCACGATAAAATCCAACGGTGACTCATTATATTGCTGAATGATCACATCACTTTCGATCATCAACTGTCGAGTGGGCTGAGTAAAATTGGCAATAGCGACAGAGTTTCCCTCGACATCGCGATGCCAATAGAGCTTCGCCTCAGGGGTAATCTGCAACGCAAAAGACTCAATACGCAACTCATGATCTTCCCGAGGCCGTAACAGCAGATGATGCGCGCCAAGGGTGACGGTGTCGGTATAGTTGTAATAAGTACGATGAATGATTTTATAACGTTTCATAGTTATCCGGCTCTTCCCTGTCGGCTCCATTTCAGAATAGTGCGGGTCTCTTGAGTGGCCCTAATCGGCTACATACACCCAGCCGAGACACAACAGATGATGATCCAAAGGGATATCAGGGCTCGTCGTTAAATCTCGCCCCTAAGACACAATCTTTACAGATACACGCAAGATTAAGATGCGATGCTGACACTTGACTTAATAGCCCATCAGCAAACCTGATTTGGCTATCAAAACACCAGCAAGGTTGATTTTGATCACTTACATTGAGGTGACCACAGTTATTATCTTTACCACACAATGGGCATTTATCCGGTGCACATACGTCTTCTTGATACAAAGCCAACAGCCTCAATGAAATTGTGCTAGAGATAACAAGCTTACCTCATTCAGCACTATCATAATTCATTACTATTTAAGATCACACCCACCATGCAGATGCTAAAACGCTTAGACCGGCTATCTGATCATAGCCTCTTTTAACCATGTGCTTCTGATTGGTCATGAGCGGCTGTTAGTCATGAGCGGCTGTTAGCCAAGTAGCGCCACCTTTCTAATTAAGATAGTGGCTCGCGTGCTCGACCGTCAACAGCAAGGAAGTCTCTTGAATTAATGACTGCTATTCACTATAGACTAAAACTGACAGATTAGAATGGCGCGGGGTTCTGATTAAGCCTAGCCATATACAGAAAGTAAATCGTTCACGCGTTACGCATTAGCCTATTAGGCAAGCGATAAACAAATAGGCAATGGATAAGGAAGGTGCGAATAAGTCAATTACGCCTCTGGCTTTCGCGTATCTGGCCATTCTAATGTCCGCAGAAAACATATCGGACTTATTCGCATCTTCCTTAAACAAAACGCGCCGATTGGCGCGTTTTATCTGTCGTCATTATCGAGACTTAAGACTTCTTAACAAACTTAGTCAAAATAACGATACGCGTACCATTAACGCGGCCTTCGATATGTTCAGCGTTATCCTGCACCAGCGAGATACCCCGTACAGCGGTGCCACGCTTAGCCGTAAAGCCTGCGCCTTTAACGTCCAGATCTTTAATCAAGACGACGTTATCGCCGGCGGTCAAAATCGCGCCGTTGCTATCACGATGAATAACTTTTTCAGAGTCATCTAGGTGATCGCCTGTGGCTTTCGCCCAAAGAGTGGTTTCATCATCCAGATAAAGCATATCCAACAGATCCTGCGGCCAACCTTCGCTGCGCAAACGATTCAGCATCCGCCAAGCCATTACCTGAACGGCTGGCACCTGACTCCACATACTATCGTTAAGGCAACGCCAGTGATTGGCATCGGTAGTTTCTGGATTTTCAATCTGACCTTTACAGGTGCCACATAGCAAAACAGAATCATCAACACCGCCAAGCGAACCCGGTGGTACTTCATAAACACTCAGGTTATCGGTTGCGCTACACAGTTCACACTTGGATTCGCTGCGATCCCGAAGGGCTTGTTCTGTACTCATGTTCACTCCTGTTAGGTTAGTCACCATGCCTCTGCCCCAGAGCCGCAGGATAAAGGCCGATTTTTGAAGCCGCGCATTGTACCAGAAGATTGTCTCACGATCAGGCTATTTGCCTACAAAAAAGCAGAAGTTCGGTTTCAAAGGATGCTTTTAGTTGCTTGTTTGGCGAAAACCGCGCTATTAATTAGGCTAAAGATGGTATTTCACCACATTCACAAGCTACCCCTCCAACCAAGGAAGCAGTCCATTTCGGTGTCTGATAGAGTGCTTTTGTTATGCCGTCAGCACTCATAAACCAAAATACGCTTTGATGCCTG
Organism: Amphritea sp. 1_MG-2023; assembly: GCF_030547545.1. Taxonomy (GTDB): domain Bacteria; phylum Pseudomonadota; class Gammaproteobacteria; order Pseudomonadales; family Balneatricaceae; genus Amphritea. The sequence goes on along the minus strand of NZ_JAUOQE010000002.1, from coordinate 77,197 downwards.
CGAGGGTATTGGATGTAGCCACCGACGCCAGTATCAGCCCCATCACTCGGCTCACGACACTTGCGCCACTCGCACCAATGAGTCGATTGATTTTACCGGCAAGCAGCATAAACAGGCATGTCACTCCCAGTACCGCAAACATCATAGAAACGGTTTGCGCTTGCTCCCAAGTGCTATAGCGTTTGTTCTCAGTCAACAACACGGCGGCCAACATGGCACCGGGGCTGGCGATGGATGGCACGGCGAGCGGAAAGATAGCCGTATCACGGTGATCACGAACCAGCTTTAACTCTTCGTCCGGTTTACTTTCACCAAAGATCATCGTCAAGGCAAATAAAAACAGAACGATGCCACCGGCAATTTGAAATGCCGGTAGCGGTATCGACATGGCAAGCAGAATGAATTCACCCGCGACGACGAAAAACAGCAAAATCAAGGCAGCCACACCGATCGACATCAGCGCTATCTTGTTTTTCGCAGCGGTACCGAAATGAGACGTAGCGGCAATAAAGACCGGCACAGTACCGATAGGATCAATGACGGCGAAAAAAGTAATAAAGGTTGCTACAAAATCAATCATGTCGAAGTACCTTCTGTATCACGAGACAGTCTGATTAGACATATTGGCAAAAAAACACTCATCTAGCGCCCCTATATGTACTCCTTACCCTCTACTCATTATCGCTTTGCCCTGCAAACAGAAGCGTTACCTCAGCCGCTCAAATACTCGCTATCAATCTTGTCAGCCTCTCATCCCATTGCACCAACGGACACACCCTTGTAACGAACAGCAAACAGCATGGCCATTAAAATATACAGTTGAAACGCCAGCCATTTTGCTAGCCATAACTCAATACTTTCAGGCCCGATAAAACGGCTAACAAACGAGCCTAATAATTCACAGTGAAAACGCCTTCACCGTGATAACGATTAATCAACTTTAGGGACTATCTGAATCAACTTAAGCCGTGGATGATGCTGTTGATCGTAAATTATTAAGCCGGTTGCTGCTGTCATCTTATAAGCCACCGCGTCATCTAACGCGGCTAAAAAGCGCTGTTCTTGCTTTGCTAAGGCGGTTAAACAAGCGCGCCGAGTGACCCCTGCCTGAGAGACACGGAAGGCATTATTACGGGTATCGACTGCCGCAACATATCGATTACATCCAGTAGAACCGGCGATGCGGTTGGTTTCTGTAAATTGCAATGTGATCAGGCTATTATCGATAATACCGCCTTGATCAATCATTTCGATCTGCCAATCACCGCTTAACTTCACGCCCTTAACCGTCGTATCCGAAAGCGGCGTTTTAGTAACACAGCCCGTCAGCACTGAGGCTAACATAAGCATCAAAAAAGGAAGTAAAGCCGTTTTCATTTTCGCTCCTAGGTTATTTCACGATTAATGAGACTAATTGTCGTGGCCAACTAATCCCAAACCTCTACCTCATTGAACACTTTTCATAAACACACTACAAGCCTACCCCTAAAAGCTCTCCTTCTATTCATAAACTGTGCGAACATATGCGTGTCCGTCACGATAGCAAGCGCATAGACTAAACTGATGTGCATTGTGATGAATGCAGTCAGCGTCATTGATTGAGTGATTTTTCACAAAATATTCTCATGTTTAGTATCAGTCCTGACTTTTTTGATGAAATCAATGACTTCATTAGGGAAACTTTATGCCTCGAATAATTGAATCTCCCGTCATAGCTTTAGGAAGCTGATAGCATACAATCAATCCAGCGCCTAAGTAGCCAAATAATTTTTTCCTGTAATAATATTCTTTATTGACGCCATCGGGATAACAACAATCTTTTTCAAATAGCTTATATTCACAGACTTCAATATTTGCAATGTACTCTATTGGAATATAAATATTTGCATTTGAATAATAATCTGGAATACTCATGGTATATTTTAGATTTTTATCTAGAGTTATTCGACTACGAAGCACCATTCCAAAGTGAACAAAGAGATAAGTAGCAATTGAAACCCCAACAAACCAAACCATCGCTTTTTCATATGTAAGTGGAATAAAAACTAATGCACAACTAGACACTAAAAGCGTCAAAATAACATTAACACAGATTTTCATTCTCGCTGTTTGTGTTATTACTGTTTTAATATTCACCATTGCATATCACGAAGAAATAAAGGCCAACTATTTTTGCTCTTTTGATCAATTTTCGATAACACTATATTTTTTCATGTATAGCTGGTGGATCATATAGTTCTATTTCCCAATCTTCGTAAGGTGGAGAAACTTCAAATGAAGGTATGCAATATGATTTTATATAATCTGTTGCTCTTCTTTGAGCAACCGTAAAATTTAACACGTTGCCCTTTGAATCCATTTCTATAACATTTGAAAAAATTGCATATGCCATTTCGATAGCACTGGGATCTTCGCCATATAAATCCAAGTATTCAACATCTTTAAGCATGTAATGCGTACCGCTTGCCATGAAATATGCAAACGTTCGAAGCGCACCCCTAAAATCATTACTTACTTTCATAAATCGCTAGTCTCCGAAGCGCTATAAGAGAGGTGAACCGGCATTGATCGTCCTTGATAATGGGTTATTAAAACAGTAATACTCGGCTATCAAGCAGAATCAGTCAATATCCCTATATTTTTTACCCTGACACTGAATATCCTACTGACGCCTGCCATGACGTCCCTTCCCCATACGTAGTGTACAGATGAGCTTGCGAATCGCACCATACTAAGCAGCGGCTTTATGAAGTTTACACCTTCCCTAAACCTCGTATTGGCTTGTTAGGTGCTGATTTTAATATTGGCCTTTACGCCACCTTTTTGCTGTTATTTTTTCAAGTTTTCTTCGGTACTTAGTAGGCGAAAGCTCCTCAACATTCCCCTTGATAACATCAAAAATATCTTCTGATATTATTGCACCTACTGCATGAATTGCTTCATGCCTATCCACCCTGCCTTATAAGTTTAGCGATTGTTTCAGGTATTAAATCAACACCCATAGCTAGCTGGTTTTCAACTATAACGTGAATTGATGAATGTACCATCAGTGCATCATCGGGCAAGTCCTTAACGAATTCAGCATGAAAATCGCTAATCAATTCTATTTGTTTAGCTTCATCGAGTGCTAACCATTCTTGTGCAGTTATTGAATTATTTGGATTATAGTTATCCATTATCGCCTCAAATATATTAATTCAATTGAAGAGTAAAGGGATAAAAGCCCTTTTTGATCAATTCTCCTCTTTGGGCGTCCTCGTTTTGCATATCCCACTTTACAGTGTCACTGCCGCTCAATCTCGTCCCGCAATATATCATTACCCAGCGGGGCACCTGTCTGCCAAGCTTCTCGAATACGTTTCATAGCATCCTCTTCAAGTTGCCCTTTGAATAGCGCCTGATACATCTGATGCCTTTCTTCCTGGTTCTTCCAAGTGCTTCATACGATGCATGTTGTATGAAAAGCTCGATATTTTTTATTCCACTGTTGTGACAAAAGCTCGACCAACGGTAATGATCGGGTAACTCAACCATACCTGCCCGAACCGGATTCAGCTCAATGTATCTCATTACCGTCAGAATATAGAAAAGGGCTTTACTCTTAGGGAAGGTGCGAAAAAGTCAATTACGCCTCTGGCTTTCGCGTATCTGGCCATTCTAATGTCCGCAGAGAACATATCGGACTTATTCGCACCTTCCTTAGTGCTATTAAGCATAAACGAACACCGCAGAGAACCAAGACCATCCGCTTAACCGCTTTTGTTAAATAAATTACTTCTTAAACACTAAGCTATATGTAACCGGTACAGCGGTACTTATTGTAGAAAGGCCTGCAACTGAACGTAGTTTTTCTATTCCGTCAGCTAAGTTAAAGTCTTCAGCATTAATCAGAATCGGCCTCAAGGTGGTGACGAGTACGCTTTGCTGGGTTAACTTAGTGACCTGTACATCGCTGTTAAGATCTTGTGAAACGCCATGTAGAGACAGCGTTAATTTGATTGAATCACTATAGGTACCGCCAACGGCCAAGCTAGACACATCATCGACGTTAACAGTTCCTGTGATTTTTGCATCAGCAAAGTCTGCGATTTCAAAAAGTATTGTCTTCATTCGATCATTACGAATCGGAATATTCGTTTCCACGCTACTCAAATCAATATTAATCGACACCGCACCGTTTTTCTCAATCACCCCACTCAGCTTCTTAAAATAATGTATTTCTCCTACTTTTGAATTTTTAACTGAAACGAAATTAAGAGTCGATTCATCATTTAGCAATTCCCATTGAGCAAATGCACTGGGCGTCAACACCAGCATAGCCAACAGTATCAAGCACATTTTTTTCACAATAATCTCTCCTTTACACGCGCGTAACTACCAGTATATTACTTTTTTTGAGGTTTGCTGTTTCACGGGTCTAACGTGAGTGATGAGGGACGCTGATACTGTGCTTGAAAAGCGATCGCTATTGATGAGGGTTATCTCTGTATTGTCGAATGCAGCTCTCCACGTCCTTCTTCAATCGGTTGTGCTGAGAAATGGGAAAGGATGTCCAACGGAATACCGTACCATCTTTGAATTTGAAGCACACAGGCATTGCACCTATTTTTACGTGGAAATAGCGTAACTCAGAAATGTGTTTTGGGGTTCGGCGGAAAAAGGGCCAAACCTTAAAGTGAATATAGCCATTAACAATCTTTACCTTCGCTGGAAGGCCGAAAACGAAAAGCGTGATAAAGATCGCGGCAACGCCAAGGATATCGAAAAAGCTCATGGTGTTAGCCTAACGCCGTTCGTAAACACGAGCAATGGCGAGTTCAGGCCGCATGTACATAGAATGGCGGCCTGCCTTAATGATAACGTCGCATAGGCGATAACATATCTGTTTAAATATCAAAGTCTAAAAACTTTCTCGTTGATCGCTCTCATAGGTCCATCGACAGGCTAATGCGATCAGCGGTGACACTAGGCGGTAACACTAAAAGTCACCGCAATTGCCACGCTTAAAAAGACATTACCTCCTTTTGATGCGTCATATAAAATTTCGGCCTCGCTAACGCATGAGCTCAATAACAGATCAATCATCGTTGAGCTGATTGATCCTTGATTGAATTTTCATAAGTGACTCACCTTTGATGAAAACTGGAGAGCACGCTGTTGGCTATATCCGTCATACTCTCTTCTATCGGCCTTTCGTTTGTTCTGAAATGCAGACCGATATGATCGACTCCCGCCGCTTTCATGCTTTCAAGCTCTTTGATAAGACCGTTAACGCCGGTTTTTATTCCAAAACGTTGTCGTGTGATAGGGGCATCAATATCAGCCACTAAATCTAAATGAATGAAGCTGACATACGGTTTTAAACCGGCGACTTTACGCCATAAAGCGACACGCTGCTGATGCTCTGTTGGTGTTCCGGGATAAGCCAACCAGCCATCTAGGTTTTTGCCTATCCACTCAGGCGATTGTTGTGCGAGCCCAGCCACATACACGGGAAACTTATCGACCTCGGGATAAATTTTTTGACCTTCAGTTAATGCTGTATTTGATTGATCCTTAATGATGTCGATCGCCTCCCGAAAGAGCTGCCCTCTGGATTCATAATCCACCCCAAATAATGGATACTCTGATGGCCTATCTCCACTCGCTACCCCTAGTATCAAACGCTCATGACTTAACTCTGCCGTGGTATTCGCGGCTTTCTTCACTAACCAAGGTTGTCTGAGTGGTAACACGATAGCCGCCGTACCCAACAAAATATTCTCAGTCACGCCCGCTAAATACCCCAGATAAGTAAACGCTTCAAACACCTGAGCGGCATCACCAAACTGAGGATCATATAACGGTACATCTCTGACCCATGCCGTACTAAAGCCTAAACGATCGGCTAGTTGAATACGCTCTTTGTGCAAGCGCATGTCTGGCACTCCAAATGGTCTACCCGCTTTGACTCGTTTATGCTGCCCGTCTTGAGACCAGTCGTTATCTAAAGGCAGCTCAATACCGATTGAGAAGCCTAAATGCTGTAATTTATCGAAACTCATATGCACTCCTCTATGGGGGGGAAGCCCCCCCTGATATTTGTCTTAAGCTGTTCTAGCTTGATCGCGTGAATCAAGAAAACCTGAGATTTTGGTCAAGATAATAGCCAGCACTACAATCAATGCGCCGATCCAAGTTGTGTCCATCAATTCCATGTCCTCAACGACCATGCCGCCAAGAATAGAGCCAATAGCAATACCCACATTGAAAGCCGCGATATTCAGACCTGATGCCACATCCACGGCATTCGGTGTGTACTTCTCTGCCAACTGCACCACATAGACCTGTAGCCCAGGGACATTACCAAACGCAAAGGCACCCCAAATCAGTACGGTTAAAACTGCACCTATTTGATGACCCGCAGTGAATGTAAAGACTAATAACACCAGTGCCAGAGCAGTGAAGATAATGTGCAGCGCTTTAACTGGTCCCAACTTATCAGCCAATTTTCCGCCCCAGATATTACCCACGGCCACCGATACACCGTAAACCAACATGATCAAACCAATTGAGCTAGAGGCAAAACCCGATACTTGCTCTAAGATAGGCGCAAGGTAAGTGAACGCGACAAATGTACCGCCATAACCTACTGCCGTCATGGCATACACCAGTAACAACCTAGGTTGCGTTAACACACTTAGCTGCTCAGATAGCTTCGCAGGTGCCGCTTGTTTTAAGTTTGCAGGGACGAGAATAGCGCTACCGATCAATGCAATCAGGCCGAGTAACGCCACAATTAGAAAGGTTGCCTGCCAACCGAACACTTGCCCAATATAAGTACCCAGCGGCACACCGGTAACTAATGCCACCGTTAAACCTGTAAACATAATAGCGATAGCACTGGCGGCCTTCTCTTTAGCCACTAAGCCAGTCGCGATCGTTGAGCCAATCGAGAAAAACACCCCGTGGGCTAGGCCAGTCAAGATACGCGCGATAATTAAGGTGTCATAGCCCGGCGCCTGCCATGCTAATAGGTTACCCATGACAAACAGTGACATCACCGCAAGCAGTACATATTTACGGTTCCATTTCCCCGTTAACGCCGTTAATACTGGGGCACCAATGGCAACCCCCAAAGCATAAAGGCTAACGAGTAACCCGGCGGAAGGTAAAGAGACATTCAGATCAGCGGCCATGGTCGGAATTAAGCCAACAATCACAAACTCGGTGGTCCCGATAGCAAAGGCGCTGAGCGTCAATGCAAAAAGAGCTAAAGGCATAATATTACTCACTACAGTTAATGGATTACACAGCACGATATGAAAGAAGATAACCGTCATATCCTGCTTGATTTTGATGAAGGGCATTATGCGTCGGATCTTATTTGTTAAAAATAGAGGTTTTAACAAATGATATTTGTTATAAATGCAATAAACATAAAGCTGATAGGCAGTGCATGAATACTAACGTCCATAGGATAGAGACATGCTGACACGATCTGATGATTTAGAGATATTATTGACGGTGGTGGATAGCGGTGGGTTTTCGGCTGCCGCAGAGACATTAGATATTCAAGTGGCGCGGGTATCTAGGGCCGTGAGTAAAGTCGAGCAACAATTGGGGGTTTCTATACTCAACCGCACGACTAGACGGATAGAACTGACCGATGAAGGGCGTCAGTTTATTGAATCGGTTCGTGAGGGGTTGATCCACATTCAACGAGCAGAAGAGGATATTATTGCCCGAGGCGAACTACCAAAAGGTCGGTTACGTGTGGATGCCGCTAGCCCATTTGTTTTTCATCAGATAGTCCCGCTAATGCGAGCCTTCAGTCAGGAGTATCCCGATATCGAATTAGAACTGACCTCCAATGAAGGGTTTGTCGATTTGCTCGAAAAGAAAACCGACTTAGCCATTCGAATTGGACAATTAAGCGATTCAACTCTGCATGCGCGCCCGCTGGGCAGAAGTTTGTTATATATCGTGGCAGCCCCCGACTATGTATCGAGACGCGGCTTGCCAAACAAAACCAGCGATCTTGTGCAGCATGACACCCTTGGCTTTACCGGTGCTAAGGTACTTAATAATTGGCCACTGAAAGGCTTTAAAACCTTAGCGCCGGCACTGACCTCCAGTAATGGTGAAACCGTTAGACAGCTGGCCTTAGCGGGCAATGGTATCGCTTGCCTATCGGGCTTCATGATCAAGAAAGACCTTGCAGAGGGACGTTTAATCACTTTGCTTGAAAATGAAAGATTGCCCCATACCGACAGAGAACAGATTAACGCCGTATTCTATAAATCCTCATCGGTCGCTAAACGGATCTCCGCCTTTATTGATTTCATTCAACCTAAGTTATCGCTGTAGTGTCGACTTTTTACGCGTCGTTGCTCACGTCGATCCATAGGCGATCGATCATCGCTAACCCTGTCGCATCCTCATCAATCTGCCCTTTGAATAGCTCCAGACACTTTCGATGCCTTGCTTCCTGACTCTTACCAAGTGCTTCATACGATGGGTGCGGTATGAAAAAATCGATATTTTTTATTCCGCTGTTGTGGCACAAGCTCGACCAACGATAATGGCCAGATAACTCATAGGTCAGACGGCTGATTTTGGTAGGATTAAATTATGGGTGTCCCGGTTTTCCTCTATAGCCATAGAAATGCCTCCCTAAACTGACCAGCACGACAACCTTCTGCGCTACCAGAATTCATATTTGATTACCTTAAGTAGTAGTTGCTAACAGGCGAGTCCTCAAGGTGAAATGAAGATGACAGCAAAGATTTTCAGCCAGAAACCGGCACCCGACAGCGCTTTTTCAACACTAAAAACGCGTTAATCACAGCGCTTGCGCAGCAGTCCGGACAGTCGGATCTCCGGACATTTTCTATAAAAGGCCAACGGCTCTTTTGCTCGCCAAAATCTAAAAAACTCTACAATGCGCGTTTGAAAACCTCACCTGGGCGATGCATTGAAACTCAGCAAACGACTACAACAGATTGAACAGCTAGTGGCTTCAGACTATGACCATATCTGGGATTGTTGCTGTGATCATGGCTTTCTTGGGGCTGAGCTGCTATCTCGGCCAACCAGCGCAACCATCCACTTTGTGGATATCGTGCCTCAGCTCATAACACAGCTGGAAAACAGGCTGCGACGGTTTTACCCCGACGCCAGGGAAAGATGGGAAACACACTGCATCGATGTAGCGACACTGCCTCTGGCACAATACAGTGGCAAACAACTGATCATTATTGCCGGGGTCGGCGGTGATCTAATGATTCATTTTCTTGAAGCGATCCATCAGCAACATGCCCAATTGAATGTTGATCTGCTGCTCTGCCCGGTCTATCAGCAGTATGCTTTGCGCGAGAAACTGATCGAACTGAATTGCAGTTTAAAAGATGAAATTCTGATTGCAGAGAATCAACGTTTCTATGAAGCGATACTGGTATCATCAGCCCCGTGGGCAACAGAATTTGGCACTCAGAAACCGCTGCACAAAAACGGATCGTCGAATCCTATCTGCGTAAAACCCTCAACCACTACCAACGGATTCAGCAAGGCGACAAGGTCGTGGTGGACCATATCCTTGCGGCGTATCGGGCGATTACATTGTGATGCTGCCACTCAGTTGTCAATTTGCCTTATAGAGTAGCGGGAAAACCGCAGAACCGATGCCCTCTGGACAGCTTACCGTCAGGTCAATGACTCCGGTTATTCATCACTATTCAGGGCAAACATAGCTGCCTGATGAATAAGACGGGCATCGTTCAAAGCGCGATGTGCACGATAATCACTCGCTTCTGACAATTCATCAAAACAGGTAGCGAAGGTACCCGCCCGGTGACCACCCAGCAATGTACTGAGATCCGCAACATTAAATGTTTGCTCAATAGCCACCGCTTCAAACAGGCGACTTATCCAGAAACCGTCCCAGTCTTGATGGTCGGAATACACGACTTTAGACGCCAATAAGCTGTTAAGCTCCTTTGCGACCACATCCGCCGGTCTGCCTTTGTCGAAGAGATCCTGACGCGAAAGTCCGTGCAGCTCATGTGCTTTCAGACTCCAGTGTTCCCAGGACTCTTCAGGTCGGATAAGTGTCTGATAGGTCTGTTCAGAGTTCACCAGACCGATCTCAATCGGATAACTAACAGGACTCAAGCCGCTGGCTTCGATATCTAAAACCCATATATCACTCATCGGGTCTCTCCTTGTAGAAGACGCAGTTGCTCCTCCAGCTCTGCGATCCGCTGATCACGTTGCTGCAACAGTGCTTCAACCGCTTCCCGATCCATCCGTTGTGGAATATGTTGTGGACAGTTCCGATCCCAGGCATCAACGCTAAACAGCAATACCTGTTCCGGCCGCGCCCTGTATTGGTCCTGGTTGGGCATCAGTTCAGCTAACAGCGCTGGCTGATCCTCTATCACTTTTGCACGACCCCAGATTTTGATTCGGACGCTGTTGGCATAGTCCATTAAGAAGATAAACGCCCTGGGATTATCGGTTAAATTTCCCTGAGTAATAAACTGCTTGTTTCCCTTATAGTCTGCAAAAGCGAGGGTTTGCCTGTCGAGTACTTTCAGAAAACCCGGTGGACCGCCACGATGCTGAATGTAAGGCTGACCGTCAGCATTAGCGGTCGCCAGATAGAAACTCCTCTGTGCCGCAATAAAGCCCGCCAGATCGGGCGTGATGTCACGTTGCCATCCGCCGCCCTGCTCCATTCGGGCATAAATATCCCTGGACCCCTTTCTGGCCTGAATAGCCTTTACACTCGCGGTAAAGGCGATATCGCTTGTATAGGTCAACTTTATATACCTCTTTCTCCAGGGCTCCTCGAACAACCTACTGCGCGCCGTGCCTCTAAGCCCGCTCGTTACGGTTTTTTAAGGTGCCTTTTACAGGCCCAGATCGCTGAGGCCGGGATGATCATCAGGGCGACGACCCTGAGGCCAGTGAAATTTACGATCCTCAGCACTGATCGCATGCTCATTAATGCTGGCGATGCGTCGACTCATCAGGCCATTAGAATCGAACTCCCAGTTTTCATTGCCATAGGCACGAAACCACTGTCCGGAGTCATCATGAAACTCATAGGCAAAACGGACTGCAATTCGATTATCCGTGTATGCCCATAGTTCTTTGATCAGCCGGTAGTCAAGCTCACGGGTCCACTTGCGTGCCAGCAACTGCACAATGGCTTCGCGCCCTGTTACAAACTCAGCACGATTTCGCCATAAGCAGTCCTCGGTATAGGCCAGAGCGACTTTCTGGGGATCGCATCCATTCCAGCCATCTTCGGCGAGTCTGATCTTTTCGATGGCCGCAGCTTCATCAAACGGCGGTAAAGGGGGTCTGGACATAGTAAATTCTCCTCTTAAGGGTAAAGGGTGGCGAAAGCGCCACCCTCACACTGATTCAGGCCGCCAGGGTATCAACAGCTGGAAAGTCGATTTCAGTACCCAGCACTTCATTCACGTAGTTCGTCAGGGTATTCAGGGCAACGTGGCCCACGATCTCCACGATCTCTGCATCGCTATAACCGGCAGCACGAACCGCCCCGACGTCACGGTCAGAGACCTTGCCACGGTTGTTCACAATGTTGGCGGCGAAGCTCACGGCAACTGCCGCTTTTTCGTCACTGGAGGTACCACGGCGATTGGCTTCAATTTCAGCTGCACTCAGTCCGGCCAGATTGGAACCAAGATACTGGTGTGCTGCGAGGCAGTAGTTGCAGCCATTGATCTCGGCAACCGCAAGGGCGATACGCTCACGCGTCCGGGCATCCAGCGAACCGTTACTCAGTGCACCATTCAGACCCAGGTAGCCCTCCAGAGTCTGCGGGCTGTTGGCAACAATGCGAAACAGGTTAGGCACACTGCCCAGAAGGGAATTAACCGCTTCAAGTGATTCTCGGGAGGCTTCCGGTGCAGCCATCACAGATGCCGGTGTAGGTATACGGGACATAATTAACTCCTAAATGTTATCGGATTGGAGAGCCCAGCATACAAGTAACAAGAATAAAGATAATTAGACTGAAATTTAATTATCTATTACTGTTAGTGAAATAATATATGCGATAAAACTGTGTGAAACAGAATGGATAAACTTGAAGCGATGCGGGTGTTTATCGAGGTTGCGGAATGTCAGAGCTTCGTTGCCGCCAGCCGCACACTGGACCTGTCAGCACCAGCAGTAACCCGATCGGTCGCTCAGCTTGAGAAGACCCTGGGGGTGCGCCTGTTCAACAGAACCACCCGTCATGTCCGGCTCACGGATTCGGGAGCCCGGTTTTTCGAAGACGCCAAACGTATTCTGGAAGATGTCGAACAGGCCGTGGCTACCGCATCCGGAAGTTACGCCGAGCCCAAAGGGGTGTTATCGGTGACGGCTCCGGTACTGTTTGGTCAGATACATATCGCACCGATTCTGACGGAATATTTGCAGCAGAATCCAGCGGTAACCGTCAGAGCGGTTTTCTACGATCGCATCAGCAATATACTCGATGAGGGTCTGGACGTGGCTGTCCGCATTGGCCACCTCAAGGATTCAAGCATCTATGCCACCCCAGTCGGAAGCGTGCAGCGGCTGGTATGTGCTTCGCCCAGCTATTTGCAAAAGCATGGCACCCCCAGGCACCCTGCCGAGCTCAGAGATCATGAAATCATTCAGGCTTCAACGGTTGAACCGTCAACCACGTGGCAATTTGAATCCCCCACAGGCAGGGAAGCCGTAAAACTCTCTCCACGCCTGCACTGCTCCCAGAATGGTGCAGCAATAACAGCGGCCAGAGAGGGGTTTGGCATCACCCGCCTGATGTCCTATCAGGTTGGCGAGGAATTAAAAAACGGCTCCCTGACGCGCATCCTGCAAGACTATGAAAGCCAGCCACTGCCGGTCAGCATTGTTCATCTCGAAGGGCGACAAGCCAACGCAAAGATCAGAGCCTTTATCGACCTGGCGATTGAGCGACTAAGAGCCAATCCCTATATAGACCACGCTTAAGAGCCCTCTGTCTACAGGGGAACCTATTGGCCTACTCCCATCAGCGATCATACCGTTGAGGGAGGTAGTGAAAAAGGTCTGCAACCTTTACACCGCATAATTCAGGTTCCGTATACATTCCCACGCGGGAGCGTGGCAACGAAACAAACACAGACAGAAAGACATACGAGAATTTGCAGAAGGAAAATTTGGGACACCCATAAATTTATCCAGTCATATTGACACGTTAATATCCGTTTTCTCACTTATCTGAAAATAGCCTGTAGCTGCTGTCCAGATGAGATCCTCAGAAAAGGGCTTTGACCCCTTTAATTATCTCTTGATATGCCAACGTCCGTTTAGGTATGCCGGTCTCTGCTCGCTCTTGTAAAAAAGGGCTTTGACCCTTTTAACTCTTCTAACTTAGTAACTTAAGCAACCGTTCACTACGCCATACTCTAATAATATTGATTGATTCACTTTCACGAAGATAGACAATCCGAAACGGAGAATGAATAAGTTCACGGATAGAGTCATCGCTAAACTCGGGGACGACCCTACCGATATCAGGATGGGTCTTAAGCGTTTCTATGTGTTCAACAATTACCTCTACGAAGTTTTGGCCTATTTGCGGTACACCCTGCTCCTGGTAATACTCTTTGATACTTTTAAGGTCATCAATCGCTGACTTAGAAAAAGAAATGTTCACGAACTATAGACCCAATTGTTTTTTCACATCAATGATATCGGTAACTTCACCTTCCTTTATCTCTATTAACCCTTGAGCCACAGCCTTAACGAATTCAAGTTCTTCTTGGGTGCTTTCGTAATCATCGAGTCCTTGGACAACAGCAACTCCACGCCCTCGGCTAGTGACTAGTACTGGTCTATGCGTGTCCTTTGCATGGTTTACAACCTTACCAGGATTAACCTTTAGGTCAGACAACGGAATAATATCTTCGGAAAATTTTGTTTTCATGATAAAAGCCTTTCTTTAAAGACCTATGTATAGCACCTGTTAGCAGGTCTCGTCAAAGAGCGGACGCTCTGATAAGTGGCACGTAAAGCGAGGAACTTAAGCACTTAAGGGTCAGGTTTTGCATCGTGCGGTACCCGCTATTCTTTGACTCATTGTAGAAGAACCCCAACATAATCGCCTACCTCCTTCATCGTGTAATGACCACTAGAGCAACTGCTGTGCCTTGTTAAATTCATTATTTCACTACCTTATCATGGTAACTTTCAATTTCTTTATTTACTTGACGTAGTTTTGAATCAAGATTAGCAAATGATTCGAATGCTTTTTCCCCACCTTCAGTATCTTTAAACTGCTCCATGAATGACAGTCTCTTCCCAATTAACTCTAGATAATGCAGACGGAGTGCTAACAAAGCATTCAAACGGCCAATGTAGTTCGATTTTTCAGCTTGTTTAGCCGAGCGGCTTGCATAAATTGCGGACAAGGCTGCGATTAAACCTACAATTATATTTACGCCCGTTGAAATATCGATGATCCACTCCTCTAAATTTAACGCCCGCATAAACTGCGGAGTATGTTGGACGCTTTTTTGCGTCATTTTCTTTTAAGCAAAAAAACGGACAATGTGCGACGTCAGATTTAATGCGTTTGTATGGTTAATTCCGTTCCATTTCAGGGTAAATTGGAGGCCCACCCTCAACGGCCATTGAGGGTCTTTATGCAGTAGCTCGATTGTGCGCCGGCTCCTCTTGCGAGAGACCGATAACAAGTGGGTAGCGCTGCATAACTCCGAAGCAATAACTCGAACAGTCATTGGGGCCTCGAGCCCGCATAGCAAGGCAGAGTCAGCTTATTATGATGAATACGGAAAGTCACATTGAAATCAACGTCGGTGTTGATGTCGGTAAGTCGAAGCTTGATATAGTCCTTCATCCATTAGATCTCCATTTCTCAATACCCAACGATGATGAACATATTCAAAAGATCGTTCAAGTTCTTAAAACTCATCAGGTTAAACGTATCGTAATCGAAGCTACCGGGCGTTACGAGCACGCTTTTGTCTTTGCCTGCGACAAAGCGGATCTTCCTGTTGTGGTGGTCAATCCCACTAATATCCGACGCTACGCTCAAGCCATCGGCGTACTGGCTAAAACCGATAAAATTGATGCCACAGTGATTGCGCAATTCGCAGCCACTATTCAACCTGATATCAAGCCTATACCCGACAGACAGTCCCGTATAATCAAGGATTTACTTATCCGGCGCGCCCAGCTCTTAGAGATGCAAACTATGGAGAAAAACCGTCTCCAGATCATGCCAAAGGAGCTGCATTCATCCATCAAAGCCTTACTTAAATCGCTACAAACTCAGATCGAAAAGCTCACTCTGAAACTCGATCAGCTTGTGGCTGAAGTCAAGCACTGGCGCATTAAAACCGAAATACTGACCAGTGTTCCCGGTGTCGGTAAAGTTCTGGCCTACACCCTGCTCAGCGAACTGCCAGAACTTGGAAAACTAAACCGAAAAGAGATTGCCGCCCTGGTCGGCGTCGCGCCAATGAACCGCGACAGCGGTTCGTACAACGGTAAACGTCGTATCCGAGGTGGCCGCCATCGCATACGCACAGTAATGTTTATGGCAATGCTCTCTTCGATACAGTGCAATCCTGTTTTTAAACGCCATTACGAGCACCTGAAGGCCGTAGGGAAGCTCCCTAAAGTGGCCCTGATCGCCTGCATGAGAAAGCTGATCGTCATCCTAAATACTATGCTGAAAAATGAGGAGCGCTGGAATGAAAAATCAGCCTGATATTATTGACAGAACACCACAGTCACTTGTTAGCCTTTAAAATCTGGATTTGGTTGCATTATAAACTGCCATAGTGGCAAGTCCTTCCCTTTATAACCTTCAGGGATCTTTACGGAAAATACACCAGGGTCCAGATTCGTATCTAATGCAATGACACTCTGTTCGTAAGTGGTTTGCTCTCCATACGATGCACTTACCATTGAGCTTAACTCACCAATCATGGAAAAGTTCTGTCCCTCAGGAGGGCAATCTGGCGAGTATATATATTTAGCACCTGAAAACTCACCATCATCAAATAAACCTTCAGCTTCACTCTCAACCCAAGTACCAAATCTCATGAGGTAGAAAGCAATCGACTTTTCCAAGTTATCCGTGACTTCCCGATCAGAGCTATATATCTTCACGCCACCGATAATAAAATTTGCTTCTCCATTCTCGTTGACCTTTGCCTCTTTTGTGGGGTCAGCAAGTAACTCTATTGATAGATCTGGTTCTGTACCGATTGTACGATCACCTAATAAAGCCATCTCGTTTTGTGCCGTAGCATTTATGAAATCTGTAACATATCGATTTTTCTGCTCGATTAGAGATTCTTTACGTAACAGGAACCATTTATTGTGTCGTGAAAAGTAAACTGCGAATAATAGAGGCGTATTGTGCAGCTCAGCGTAGTTCTCAACCTTTCTTAGATAGTCCTTTTTGAAAGGGTAAGGCGACTTGAAATTAGGGAAGTGACAGTTTTTCACCTCAATAAAATACTGACTTCCGTCGTTGAGTATTACCTTATAATCCGGAGCCTGAATATCCTGCTCTGTAGTAAATGCCTCTCCACTATCTTCTTGTTTTATTAGGCGGCAATTACCTAATGCCCCAGCGACATGAGCAAAAAGCGATTCAACTCTCTTTCCGTGTAAGAGGTTAGGGTTATCCTTAGACGCCTTTAGAGAGTTACCAATGCGTTCAATAAAGTCATCCGCATCTTCTTCAACGCTTAGTTTGTATCCATGCTCACGGCCCAAAGCAGTAAATAAATCTATTACTTCGAACTTCTCTGGATTTCGCTTAATTCGTTTCAAGATTTCTCCAATCTATGACGAGAGGTTAACAGCTTATTCCTGCGCGTGCCTGATATACTGGCGAGAACTCACTGGGCTTGTGCTTATAACCAACTGATTTCATTCTGAAACCTTCCATAGTTTGACTATTCCCTTCCAGAAAAGCGTGCGTGCACACTATTTCGATGACGAGTGGCCTATAAACGTGTAAATCAATAACCTATTGATTTTATAGATGATCAAATTATCACCAACCGAATAAACGGGCAAGCACGAAAACTCAGTGTGTCCTCTTTCCTTGAAAAACTCAAATCATACTGCAGAAAGACAGTACAAGGATGTACACCATGAGTTCCCTTTTTATCGATCGATTGCGTCACCCCATACGTGCTCATATTTAGATTCGCTGCGCTCCCAGCATGCTTGCGCTGTACGCTTGATCGCTATTCATGTCCCGGTGCCGCGCACTGTAGCAGAAGATAAGCGCATCAAGTCAGAAGACGCTGATAAAATTGCAGCTCCGCTTCGAGGCTGTGCACTTGGTTGCTGGCTTGGCGAAAGCCGTGCTGTTCATCTGGGTAAAGATGGTATTCCACCGCGATGCCACGCTGTTTTAAAGCATTCACCATCACGTCGGTTTGCTGTGGCACCACGACTTTATCTTGGCCACCTTGAAAGAAGATCATCGGGCAGTTGATTTGATCCGCATGCACAAGTGGGCTGCGTTGCCGATATAGCTCGGCCTGCTGTTGTGGATCACCGATCAGCCAATCTAAGTAATGGCTTTCAAATTTATGGGTATCGCGGGTGAGTGCCATCGGATCACTGACGCCGTAATAACTCGCCCCGCCTTTAAAGCGATCACTAAAGGCCAGTGCACATAGGGTGGTATACCCGCCGGCACTACCGCCGCGAATAAACACATGGGCGGGATCGATCAGGTTCTTTTCAGCCAGATAATCCACTGCGGCTTCGGCATCCTGCCAATCGGTTTGCCCCCAACTCCCCGCCAGCCGCAGGCGATAATCACGGCCATAACCGGTACTGCCACGATAATTAAGATCGACCACGGCAAAGCCCCGGCTGGTCCAAAACTGAATTTTCGGGTTATAGAGTGGATAGGTCGCCGCGGTTGGGCCACCATGACTGAACACAAGCAAGGGTGGCCGCACGGTCGAGTCTTCAGTCGATTCAGTGGCCGATAAGGGCAGATAGAGAAAGCCATAGGCGGTTTCCCCCGCCACCGGATAACCGATCGGTTGCGGTAAGGCGACCTTACTCTCGGGCCGCTGACCGCCGGCTATCAGGTTAAGCTGACTTTGCTCGCCCAGTTGCGCTGGCACTAACTCGACGATGGCCGCGGAACGATCTTTCGCCGATGCGATGCAGTAGATACGCCCTTGATAACAACAGATGTGACGAAACAGGCTAAACTGCTCGGCTAGCCGAACCTCACCCGAGGCGGTGTTGATAGCCAAGCGCCCCTCTCCCTGTTGCATATAGCAGGCCACTTGGCGCTGTTCATCCAGTTGATCCCAGGTGGACACACCCAGTTGCCAGGATGGCAAACCGAAGTCATTTGTTCGAGACCACAGAAGCTCGGCTCGAACGCCATCTGCCCCGCTCCCTGTTAACAGGTTGTTCGATGCTGATATTTCGGATGTATTGAGCGTAGGTGCTGCAGCCTCTACGGCGTGTTTTTGTGGTTTATTATTAACATCATCAAATAGATAACGGTATAAATTCCACCAGCCAGAAATATCACTGATCGCCACTAAACTGTTATCGCTTAAGAAACGCGGCTGTTGCAAAGACTCTTGCATCGTCTCACCGGCCAGCACTCGATGCTCGATTAAGCCACTGGCGGGGTTTATTTTATCGCTCTGCGTATCACTAGGCACTTGCTTAGGTGTACTGGCTGAAGCGATACGGGCCAGATTGAGCTGGGTGCTCACCCAAGGCATATGCGGATGATTCCAACTGATCCAAGCCAACTGCTGGCCATCGGGGCTTAGCACGGGCGCGGCATAGAAATCATCGCCGCTGACCAACACAGTGACCGCCCCAGTGTTAATATCCACCGCCACTATTCGATGTAGCGGTTGAGTAGGATCATCGCTGGCTTGTTCCTGCACCGCTAGCAATCGTTGACGAGGTTGATCAAAGATTAGGTCGCCATAACGGCAATCAAGAGTTTGGGTAAGCTGCAAAGGCATTTGACCGCCCTGCTGTAGCCAGATCTGCTGATCCGCGGCATTCACAAATGCCAACCGATTGCCCACGGGGCACCAACTTTTACCCCCATATTCATATACGCAACTGCGTACGCTGAATCCCGCCGGAGTTAAGCAATGGATATCGCCGTTCCAGCCACGCTGAATCAGTAAATTCCGCCCCTCATCTGGCCGATATTCAACCCAGAAAAGCCCCTCAGCCACCGCCTGTAATTGGCCGTATTCCAGTCCTGCAGCCACCGCATTGGCGGCGGATAGTGTCGAGTTTAAAAAACCATATTGGGGCATAACGGGCTCTCATCCACAGGGTTAACTAAGCCTTGCAGGCTAACATATCAACTCTTGGCAAACACCCGTGAGTTGCGCTCGTTACGGAAGATCGGTTCTTGATGCGTGGGTAACTCGGCTTCTTCACGTGCCTGCACAATGAGATCGTGATGGGGGGATTTACTGCACACCGGATCGGCATTATTGGCATCGCCGGTGAGCATAAAGGCCTGACAACGACAGCCGCCAAAGTCTTTCTCTTTCTCATCGCAGGAGACACAGGGCTCTTTCATCCACTCATAACCCCGGAAGTGGTTAAAGCCGTTCGAGCGGTTCCAGATCTGCTCGATGCTTTGCTCCTTCACATTGGGAAACTCGACCGGCAACATCCGCGCACTATGACAAGGCAAGGCAGTGCCATCCGGCGTGACGGTTAAAAACACCTGCCCCCAGCCATTCATGCAGCCTTTGGGTCGCTCTTCATAATAATCCGGTGTGACAAAGATGATTTTGATCGGGTTACCGGCGGCGGCTAAGCGATCACGGTATTCATTGGTGATGCGCTCGGCCCGCTCCAACTGCGCCCGCGTAGGCAGCAGGTTATTCCGGTTTTCATAAGCCCAGCCATAATACTGACAGGTGGCCAGCTCGACATAATCCGCTTCAAGTTCGACACACAGCTCGATAATACGATCGATCTGATCAATATTATGCCGATGGGTAACAAAGTTGAGCACCATCGGGTAACCCTGAGCTTTCACTTCTCGGGCCATCTTTAGTTTTTGCTGAAAGGCTTTTTTCGAACCCGCCAGCAGGTTGTTGACCTCGGGATCGGCCGCCTGAAAGCTGACCTGAATATGATCCAGCCCCGCTTCACAAAAATCGGCAATTTTATGTTCGTTTAAGCCTACCCCAGAGGTAATCAGGTTGGTGTAGTAACCCAACTGCCGTGCTTCACTGATCAATTCCGCTAAGTCTTGGCGCACCAACGGCTCACCGCCTGAAAAACCTAACTGTGCAGCGCCCAATTCACGGGCTTGGGTGAACACATCGACCCACTCGGCGGTGGTTAACTCATCGGTCTTGCTGGCGAAATTGGTTGGATTGGCGCAGTAAGGGCACTGCAGTGGGCATTTATAGGTAAGTTCGGCGAGCAACCACAGCGGCTGACCATGGGTCGGCACCGCATTTAGTGATGGCTGACCGTTACAGGCTGATCCAGCGTTGCTCACGGGCATCTCCTAAGAATTCCAGAATATCTTGCTCGATCCCGTCAGCATCGGGGAACTTCGCCTGCAGGCTCTGGATAATATCGGTTACAGTACGCTGCCCGTCCACTAGGGCTAGCACTTCACCCGCGGGGCCGTTGAGTTTAACCATCCCTTCAGGATAGAGCAGCACATAACTATCCTGTGCTTTCTCCCATTGAAAGCGAAACATTCGGCTTAATACCGGGGTCTGATCTGGGGTAATCTCAACGCCGCTCATGCGAATAGGCCTTTGTGATAGATCTTTTCTTCGGTGACCGTATGATACGGCGGTCGCTTCAGTTCATAGGCCATGGTCATCGCATCGAGCATGCTCCAGAGCACATCCAATTTGAACTGTAAGATATTTAGCATCCGTTCCTGCTGCTCACGGGTGGTGTAATGATCCAGCGTAATATCCAACCCGTGGGCCACATCGCGACGGGCTTCCGTTAGGCGGCCACGAAAATACTGATAGCCCTCCTCTTTAATCCAAGGATAGTGGGTCGGCCAAGTGTCTAACCGATTTTGATGAATCGTTGGGGCAAACAGTTCGGTGAGCGATGAACTCGCGGCTTCTTGCCACGTGGCCCGTCGGGCGAAATTAACATAGGCATCGACGGCAAAACGAACCCCCGGCAACACATGCTCTTGCGACAGAATCTCTTCGCGGCTCAAACCCACGGCTTCGCCTAAACGCAGCCAAGCTTCGATGCCACCCACCGCGCCATCATAACCATCGTGATCCAACACCCGCTGAACCCAGTGACGACGCACGTCACGGTCAGGGCAATTAGCCATAATCGCGGCATCTTTGAGGGGAATCGAGATCTGATAGTAAAAACGGTTCGCGACCCAACCTTGAATCTGTTCCTTGCTGCAATCACCGTTGTACATCGCCACATGGTAAGGGTGTTCGGTGTGATAAAACGCCCCTTTAGCCCGCAACGCCTGTTCAAATTCATCCCGACTGAGCGCCGGTAAGGCCTCTTTCAGTTGTGCGTTCATAGCTGACCTCTTAGAGTTCGATACTCATGCCGTCATAGGAGACTTCGATCCCACGGGCCAGCACTTCGGCCCGTTCCGGAGAGTCTTCATCTAAAATCGGATTGGTATTATTAATATGTATTAACACTTTGCGCGGTTTCTCTAGGGTATCAAGAAATGCCAGCATGCCCGCCTCACCGGTGGCTTCATTGGGCATCTGTGCTAAGTGCCCCATGGTGACGCCTAACTTATCGCCCACACCCGAGGTGATCATCTCATCGTCGCGCCATATCGTGCCATCCACCAATAAGCAGTCGGCGTCTTGCATGATCGGTTTCAGGTGCGGTTCAATTTGCCCTAGGCCGGGTGCATAAAACAGTGTTTTGCCGCTGCGGGTATCTTCGATCAAGATACCGATATTGTCCCCCGGATGCGGATCATTACGGTGTGGCGAATAAGGCGGCGCACTACTGAGCAGGGTCACGGCGGTTAGTTTAAATTCGGGTACTTGGGGAATCACAAAGCTATTCTCACCCGCTGCAACCGAAATCCGGTTGCGGGTAATGCCGCCATTCCAATGCTCTAACATCTTAAACACGGGGAAGCCGGTGGTGAGGTCTTGATACACCATATCGGTACACCAAACCTCATGGGGGCAACCTTCGCGCAACATCAATAAACCGGTGGTATGGTCGATCTGACTGTCCATATAGACAATCGCGGCGATACCGGTATCCCGAATCTGACGATTAGGTTGCATCGGCGCAAAATCAGCCAGTTGCTGGCGGATATCCGGAGAGGTATTAAACAGTATCCAATCTTCGCCATTCGCGCTTACGGCGATGGAAGACTGGGTACGCGCTTTGGCATTGAGTGTGCCAGCACGATAACCGGCACAATTACGGCAGTTGCAGTTCCACTGAGGAAAACCGCCACCGGCGGCTGAACCTAAAACCTGTATTTTCATTGTTATTATTATCTTGTCGTATTGTCGGAGTGTTCGTATCGAAACCAATAAAAAAGCCCCACCCGAAGGCGGGACTTGGTATGGTGCTTAGCGGTTTGCGAAGTACATGGTGACTTCAAAACCGATACGCAGATCTGTATAAGCTGGCTTAGTCCACATAGGTATTACCTCTTTTGTTATTAGTTTCTTCCAGTCTTGTGACTGTCTTTCATCATAGAAACCGAATGATTAATTCCATATGGTACTTTGGAACTAATCGACGGGGCTTTTTAGTCGTAATCTGGCCATCAATTGGCCTCTTGCGCCATCGTAGCAGGCTTCACGGGTGCCGAAAAAAGAGGTGGCTCCGCTGAGCCACCTCAAGCCTTGAGCCGTTACGCCAGAATTGGTAACCGCCCACGGAGGACTCAATCAACCGTGCTGATGCTTATTGCTTAGCCTTTTGGGCTGCTAACTCATCATTGGCTCGTTTGATGACATAGGCTTTAATCGCGTCGGCTTGCTCGACACTCAGCACACTACCAAAGGCGGCCATGCCGTTGCCTTTTTTCAAGCCGTTCACCACGATATCTTCCCAGTAATCAAAACTATGTTGGCTGGCATAACGTAGATCCGGCAGCACCCCGCCACTCACTGCACTATCACCATGACAGGAGCTACAGTAAATGTGATAAACCGCTTTGCCTTCAGCAACCGTCTCAGCCGTTGCGGTAGCTGACGGTGGATTCAACGCTTTAGCTGTAACCTTTAGTTCAGGCAACGTTGCCTTACCGCCAAGCTTAAACACCAGCAAACGGTTGGTATTAGTGGTCAGCGCTTCACTGACTAACGGCCCAACAACAAGAGGAACAGCACCACCCCATCCCGCCATAATAGCGATATACTGCTCACCATTAACGCTGTAACTGATCGGCGGCGCCACCATGCCAGTTTGCCCATGGTAAGACCATAACGGCTCACCACTGGCCGCATCATAGGCCACCAGACGACCCTGACCATTACCTTGGAACACTAAGCCACCAGCGGTACTCAACGTACCACCATTCCACGGCACCGGCATATCGACACCCCACGCCTCTTTCTGAGCGACGGGGTCCCAAGCGACTAATCGACCTTTAGTGGCCGCTTTAACCGCCTTACGTACTGCAGGATCTTCCGGCAGCGATGCTCCCAGTAAACTCACCCCCAGGTTGACGGTCATCGATTTAACTTGATACTGCTCATCGGCTATATAAGGGAATGCCATCTCCCGTGTTGGGAAATACACCAAGCCGGTGTTCGGGTTAAAGCTCATGGGTTGCCAGTTATGCCCACCAAAAGGCGAAGGCTGGGCCAGAAAGGGCTTTCCAGCGCTGCTGTAATGCGCTTCCGGTTTAATATTGGGTCGCCCTGTGGTGGGGTCGATGCCATCGGCCCAGTTAACCGCCACATAGTTTTCTCCGGAAATAAACTCGCCGGTCACCCGATCAAGCACATAGAAAAAACCATTCTTAGGCGCCTGCATCAACACTTTACGGGGATTCCCATCCACCTCTAGGTCGGCCAAAATCATATGCTGAGTCGCGGTGTAATCCCACTCTTCACCGGGCGTGGTTTGATAATGCCAAACATATTCACCGGTATCGGGGCGTACCGCGACAATGGACGATAAAAACAGGTTATCGCCTTCACCGTTACTGCGGATTTCTCGGTTCCAAGGCGAGCCATTACCGATACCCACATACAGAAGATCCAGCTCTGGATCATAGGCCATGGAATCCCAGGCGGTGCCACCACCGCCGAGTTTCCACCACTCACCGGCCCAGGTTTTTGAGGCCTCGATCAGAACGGGATTCGTTTCTTTAGCCGGATCATCCGGCACGGTATAAAAGCGCCATAGCATCTTGCCGCTATCGGCATCATAGGCTGAGAAATAACCGCGCACACCAAATTCAGCGCCGCCATTACCGATCATCACCTTCCCTTTGACGATACGCGGCGCGCCAGTGATGGAGTAATATTGATCATTATCGGTGGTCTGAGTCGACCAAAGCGGCTGTCCGGTTTCAGCATCCAGCGCAATCAGGCGTCCATCCAAGGTGCCTGTATACAACTTGCCTTGCCAAGCTGCCACGCCTCTATTCACCGCATCACAACATAGCTTTGGCCCAACCGCACCACGATCAATCTTCGGATCGAAGCGCCATTTAAGCTCACCCGTCACCGCATCAAACGCATATACCACATTCCAACTGCCGGTCACATACATCGTGCCATCGATCACCAACGGGGTCGCCTCCAGCCCGCGAGTAGAATCAAACCCATAAGACCAACTTAGCCCTAAATCCGCGACCGTCTGTTTATTAATCTGCTTGAGCGGGCTAAACCGCTGTTCAGTATAATCACGCCCATGGGCTAACCAATTGCCCGGCTCTTGATCAGCATTGATCAGGCGCTCAGTATCCACCGCTGCCGCCGCTTGAGCGAGGTTCGGTAGCGTCAAGGCTGCACCTAACAAAACCGACATAAATTGTTTATTAAATTGCATTATTTTCACCTTAGAACTTAAAACGGGATCGCAACCCGCAAGGTCACGCCATCGGTTTCAATTCCATTATCAACATGCAGGTCTTTACTATATTCACCCTGTAGCTGAAAGCGCTTACCAATCCATTGGGTATAACCCAACGTTAAGGTGCCGGTATCGACGTCGGAAGCCACTTGAGCGACACCATCAACCTCGATCTCACCCCCTATTTGCTTACTGTACCGCCCCCAAACATAACCACCTTGAGTCACATCTTGAGACAACATCGCACTCATGCGATACATATTGTCACGACTGAGCGTATCACCTGCGGCTAAGTCATTATTGTCCCCGTAGATCTCAACCTCACCGATCAAATCCATATATAGACCGTCATCGGTCAACCCTTTGGTATAGCCCGCTTGCAAAACAAAAGACCAACGGTTGGCGCCCACATTGACCGCCTTATCGCTCTCGTACTCACCGGTAGGGAGATACACAAAAGGGGTGATGCCAAACCACTCTTTATTCTCGTTATCAGCAATTGGCCAGAAGGTTGAACCAACAAAAATATCGCCAATTCCAGAACTCTGTTCTCCCTGAATACCCACATCCTGATCAACCACGGGGATAATAATTTGTGGATCAGCAGGCATGCCGAACAATTCGGTGTAATGTATAAAACGTTGAATAACAGCGTTGACCCGCAGATCTGCATCATTGGACACGGTGTCACCACCGACATTGAAATCATCACCGGACACACTTTGCAGATAAGTGACCGACAAATTAACGCCCTTAGGAGCGGGGATATAATCCCGAGGGTGAACCGTTTCAGCCACGGCAAAAGCTTGACTCGACAGCAGACTTCCGCACAGCAAAGCGGACACTGACAAGGCTTTATAGTTATTGTTTTTCACGTTAATTTCCTCTGGTACATTGTGACAACAGGGCGACGATACCAATGAAATATTGTGAAAACTTGATAACATTTATGCCAATATGTAACAGAACGTAACAAACCAGCAGGACAATTAATTAATATACTAACCAAACTCAAATCTTGTTTTATGCCCCGATAGTTTTTATGATGAGTTTATCAAGCATTACTATTTAATAATAAAAAGAGAAACGGTTGTACTATGCCTGATAGCAAAGCACGCCTGATTACGCCCGAGCAGCGACTCAGTACTATTCCCTTTGAAGCCAGTGAGACTAGCAACGGCCATAGCTTCACCAATATCCGGCTAGAAAACTATGCCCGACTGCCCTATGTTGATCTGAACCTGCCCGGTATGGATCACCATGTAATGATCTACAACTATAAACCACCGGCGGCAGCGGTCAGTTATCACTGTGCGGGGCAACACTATAACGGGGTGTGGAAACGCCAATCTTTTGCCTTTATTCCGGCGTTTCAAGATAACCAGTGGCTCATCCCTGAGCCCGACTCTAGCACTTTGCATATCCTGTTTCCCTATACAGCGGTCGCCAAAGTGATGCAGGAAAGCTTTAATCTCGACCCTAGCAACCTCGAACTCCAAGCCCTATTCGATGTCGATAGCCCGGTACTCCAAAGCCTATCGGAACTGATGTTCAGAGATATGCAAGATAACTTTGCCAGCGGTAATCTCTATATGGAGAGCTTGGCTAACGCAGCCATCATCCATTTATTGAAGAGCTATTCCAATAAAAGCATCCATCGACACGAAGAAGCGGGTAAGATTACTGCAAAAGGCTTACAGCAACTCATCAGTTATATTGATCAACACCTCGATCAAAAAATCACCCTAGACCAGATGGCCAACCAACTGAATATGAGCAGCTATCATTTCTGCCGGGCGTTCAAGCACAGTAGTGGTTACACTCCTCATCAGTTTGTCATGCTACGCCGCACTTATGCTGCTCGACAGCGATTGCTTAACAGTCAACGGACTCCCAGCCAAATTGCCCAAACCACTGGTTTTAGCGACCAAAGCCATATGAATAAACAGTTACAGCGAGAATTTAATATGAGCGCCAGCCAAATACGTGCTCGCTAGCCGCCCCATCGAGGGTTAAACAGCAACAGACTAGTGACTTGATTTTTTACCAAGGTTAAGCAATTTTTTACCAGACCTCATTGCCCATAAAGCTCTATTATTCGATTGATATAAATAGCCCGATAAATCTATTTAATAATAAAAGAATAATAATATGTGCATGAATATCACCGTTATCGATAAATACGCTACGAATAACCTTGCTGAATTCCAGCAACAAAATGGATTCGGTTTTAATATTAATACGCTGCCAGACTTACCGCCGAATAATACTGATAGTACCGATGTCTTTATTATCGATTGTTCGACTGCACGACAACCAGACTTTCACCTCACCCGAGAACTGCGCAGCAAACATCGCTGCGGCATTATTCTCATCGGTCAACAGAAAACCCCCGAAGATCTCATCGTTGCCCTAGAGATGGGAGCCGATGAATATCTCGCTCAACCGATTAATTATCGTGAGTTATCCGCACGGGTGCGTAATCTCGGTCGCTGGTCACGCCTTAGCCTCGACGCCGAAACACAGCAAACGCCTAAGATAAGCTATTTTGCCGGTTGGCAACTCGACCTTGTACGTCACGTGCTTAAGTCACCTGAAGGCCACCTAACTAAACTACCCAAAAATGAGTTTACCCTGTTAACAACCTTGCTAAACAACCGTAATCAGCTAATGCCACGGGAAGCACTATTGAACGAGCTTTATCACCGAGATTGGCACCCCTCAGACCGTACCATTGATATGCTGATAGGACGACTCCGAAAAAAGCTGAATGATTACAGCAAAGAGAATGCCCTGATCAACACGGTTTACGGGGTCGGCTATCTCTTTGCCGATAAAACAGATGATTGACCGGCTTAGCAAGCGACACTCCAGAATGTCACCTTGAGTGCATTCATGCGTTACAGATTAATCCGAGACTCGACCACGCAGCGCTTTCACCTGACCCCGCTTGGTCTTGCTATCAACCCTTTTCCGTTTTGCGGAACGGCTCGGTTTAGTCGCCTGTCGAGCCTTTTGCACCACCGTGACGGTTTTAATGAGTGCCTGTAAGCGTTGCAACGCATCTTCACGATTTTTCTCTTGCGTGCGAAACTGTTGCGCTTTGATCACCACCACACCCTCTTTGGTAATGCGAGAATCTTTAAGCTGAAGTAAGCGCTCTTTATAGAACTCAGGCAGCGATGACGCGGCAATATCAAAGCGCAAATGAATCGCTGATGAGACTTTGTTGACATTCTGACCGCCACTCCCTTGCGCACGAATAGCACTCAAGACAATTTCATCATCGGGAATCGAAACATTATTAGAGATAACCAGCACTATTGCGACCTATTGGAGAAAACAAGCTATTGTATCAGAGACGGTGGCCCGTCAGCAGCGCTGAGAATACCAAAGGTGACTGAAATTCGTCACGTCAATGACAGCATCATTGCTATCAAAACAGCAGCATCTTCCCCAATTCATTCACTGATCGCCTTCTCAATCGTGACGTTAGTGGCTAATTTTTCCTCAAGCATTCGCATTGAAAAGAGTCGGTAGTTATTACTACTATCTTCTTTGGCTCGATACAGTGCGAGATCGGCATATTCCATCAATTGCGCGGCATCTTCACTGTGCTCGGGCGCTAAGGCAATGCCTAAGCTGGTGGTCAGTTGTAATTCTGTGTCCGCTATCGTTAACGGCTTTGATACCGCCTGTATGATTCGTTGCGCCAAGCAAATCGCGGTCTGCTGCATGTCACCGGGTTGACTGCCGAGCAGAATAATAAATTCATCCCCTCCCACTCGACTCACCATATCAATTACGCGCACCGTATCATTCAAGCGACGAGCAATGGTAATGAGCACCTGATCGCCAACACCATGACCGAAGGTATCGTTAATATTCTTAAACAGATCGAGATCCATAAAGATTAAGCCTAACTGACGGTCGGGGTGTCGCTTGAGCACATCGAGCTCGTGACGCAAACGATGACTTAGCGAACGACGATTGGGTAGATCGGTTAATGAATCCGTCTGCGCCATATGCTCAAGTTGTTCCTCAAAGGCTTTACGCTGACTGATATCGGTGAAGGTGCCAATATAGTTTTCAACCTTTCCTTGAGCGTTTCGAAAAATAGTGATCGACAGCGCTTGTGGATAGAGCGTGCCGTTTTTCCGGCGGTTCCATATTTCACCATGCCACTCGCCTTGCGTATTCAAAGCCTGCCACATTGCCTGATAAAACGCAGGGGGATGCGAAGATGAACAAAGGATTTTAGGATTCATATCTTTGACATCATCGAAGACATAACCGGTAATCCGCGTGAAGGATTCGTTGATACGGATAATATGATTATCGGCATCGGTAATCATAATTCCTTCATGGGCGGCATCGACCACCCGCTTACTGATTTCCAAGGCCCGTGCATTTTCATTCAGCGCAATACTCTGCTGCTCTAAGTCGTTCTGAATATGGCTATATACCTCTTTAAAGCCTCTGACGTAATAGCGCATCAACACCGCCGCAATCGATACCAACACCATGATCAGCAGCGCCAATGTGATATTGCTGTCGCGATCATTTTGATCAATCTGTGCTCGCTGCTGCAGTAATAGCTCCAGCGAAGGATCATCATAACTACCCGCCAACACGGCCCAATTCCAGGCGGGGAATAAACTGGCATAAAGCAGTTGCTCTGGCGCTGGCTGACCATCTTCCTGATACCACGCGCTGAGCATGAACCCTCCCTGTTCCACCCGTTCCAACAGCTGAGCGATACGTCTCCTATCGGTCGGTTGTTGCAGCTCAGCCAGAGGTTTGCCAACAAACTGCTGCACACCCTGACCGGCAATCACCTTGCCATCAAGGTCAATAACGGATAAATAGCCATTTTTACCAAATTGAATACCCTGTAGATGCTCAATCACCTCTTGTTGCAGATCCTGCTTAATATGAGAGATATAATCTCCCCCTCCGACAAACCAGTTGTACGGTTTAAATTGAGCAATATAGGCAATTTTATTTTCCATCTGCTGACGTTCACCCGGTGGATACCAGCGATAACGCACATACCCTCGCCCCGTCTCAGACTGACTTATCTGACGAAACTGGCGCACGAAATAATATCCCTGATCATCCTTAATATCGATCATGGAAGTGCCTTCAAGGTCGGGTTGTTCTGGTACGAGCAGGCCTTTGCCGTGCTGATCACCGACGAAGATATAACCTCGGTGGTCAAAAAAGCGCATACCTCTTAGTAACTCAATTAACTGTCGTTTGAGCTCTACATCAGACATGGTGTGCCGGTTTTGCGCATAAAAACGGTTCATCAGCGTGATTGCCTGTGACACTTCGTTTTGCGATTCAGCCATAATCATGCGTTCAGCGCTATGGTAGCGAGCGTCGATGAAGTGTATTGCATCATTCACCTCATTTTGCAGGCGACGATTAATATGCAACTGAATGGAAGCCTGTAGCTTATCAAGATGAAGATGGTTGTATTGCTGACTGGCCATAAAAAAATAAGCGAATAGCCCCGCCAACAAAAACACCATTGAGACTGATATCAACCAGAAAACATTAAAACCTGATCTACCGGATACTTTTGTAAAATCCATTACTACCCCGCCTCGTGAACCCTACGAAAACGACTATGTAACGCTATTAGTGTCATTAAGCTTATCAGAGACTCGCGGTTTCGGCGAAAAAACTGTACTCAGAATGTAGGAAGCAAAAAAAAGCGGCCTAAGGCCGCGAAGAACACCGACATAATCCGGTAAAAGATGCACTACCGGATGCGGAGTGCATTCAGCCGTCGTGATGGCTGATTGCGGTGCTAATCTCCAAACGACAATTGGAGATCGAGAAGCGGGGTAGCACGCTACCCCTAGGGATTAATCTTGATTATCTTAAAATCAACGTGATTGAGTGGATTAGAAGAAGCCCAATGGATTAATGTCGTAACTCACCAACAGGTTTTTAGTCTGCTGATAATGATCCAACATCATCTTGTGCGTTTCACGCCCCACACCGGATTTCTTATAACCGCCAAACGCAGCATGTGCAGGATAAAGGTGATAACAGTTCGTCCATACTCGACCGGACTGAATACCGCGCCCCATTCGGAAAGACACGTTCATATCACGCGTCCAAACTCCAGCACCCAAACCGAACTCGGTATCATTGGCAATTTCTAACGCTTCAGCTTCATCTTTAAAGGTTGTCACCGCCACGACTGGGCCGAAGATCTCTTCTTGGAAGACGCGCATCTTGTTATGCCCCTTCATCAGGGTCGGCTGCACATAATAGCCCGAGTTAAACTCGCCTTCATGTTCGTGCACATCACCACCGATCAGGAACTCAGCGCCCTCTTCTTTACCGATCTCCATATAAGACAGGATCTTCTCAAACTGCTGCTGAGATGCCTGTGCACCCACCATGGTATCGGTGTCCAGCGGGTTACCACGCTTAATCTGCTTAGAACGCTCAATCACTTTAGCGATGAAAGCCTCATAGATACTCTCTTGCACCAACAAACGCGATGGGCAGGTACAGACTTCACCTTGGTTAAAGAAGGCTAATACCGCACCCTCAACCGCTTTGTTAACAAATTCATCTTCCTGATCCATAACATCGGCAAAGAACACGTTAGGTGATTTACCACCGAGTTCAACCGTTGAAGGAATAATGTTTTCCGCGGCACATTTCAGAATGTGAGAACCCACCGGCGTTGAACCGGTAAAAGCGATTTTAGCAATACGCGTACTCGTCGCCAGTGCTTCACCGGCTTCTTTACCGAAACCATTGACGATATTCAGTACGCCAGGGGGTAGCAGATCACCGATCACTTCTACCAGCTTAAGAATCGAAACCGGTGTTTGTTCAGCCGGCTTCATCACCACACAGTTACCGGTCACCAGCGCCGGTGCCAATTTCCACGCCGCCATCAGTAGTGGGAAGTTCCACGGGATGATTTGACCAACCACACCCAGTGGCTCATGGAATTGATAAGAAACCGTTTTCTCATCGATCTCACCGATCGAGCCTTCTTGTGCCCGAATACAACCCGCATAGTAACGGAAGTGATCAACACACAGCGGCACATCGGCAGCCAATGTTTCACGCACAGCTTTACCGTTATCCCAGGTTTCGGCAACCGCCAGTAATTCTAAGTTTTGCTCAATACGGTCTGCGATTCGTAACAGAATATTAGAGCGTTCAGCAACCGATGTTTTACCCCAAGCAGCCTCAGCAGCATGAGCGGCATCCAGTGCAAGATTGATATCGTCAGCATCGGAGCGTGGAATTTGACAAAATGGCTTACCGTTAACAGGTGATACGTTATCGAAGTATTGCCCATTGACTGGCGCAACCCACTCACCACCGATATAGTTTTCATAACGTTCTTTAAAGGAAACAACAGAACCCTCGGTTCCTGGCTGTGCGTAAATCATTGTCCATGCCTCTCTTTTTGTTATACACCGCACTTTCTTTGCGGGCCGTTTGACTACCCATACATAGTAGCTAAGCGCGCGCTTTTTTACCTATGCCTCCTTGGCACTGATAAATTAGTTATTTAGTAGTAGTTTTAAAGCCGCTAGCACAAAGTGTCGGCACCGCTTTCTTTAGCACTTTGAGCGTGTATACTTAGCGACCTTAAAATAAGCCTACAATAGCTATGGCTTTAAACTCACTGTGCTCTACTCGCCGCGCATGTATCATACTGAGTGTTACCGGCAAACAATCAATGGATAAGAGGTTTTGGTATGGGTGATCGTCATCGTGCAAGAGAAATAGAGGTTCCGGAAAGCAGTCGTTTAATTTCCACCACATCTCTTTCTGGCAGCATCACCTATGCCAACCAAAATTTTATCGATATCGCGGGTTATAGTCGCGAAGAGTTGCTTGGACAACCGCATAATATTGTGCGCCACCCCGATATGCCTGCCGCGGCCTTTGAGGATCTGTGGCGCAGTGCTAAAGCCGATAAGCCCTGGCTAGGCGCAGTGAAAAACCGCTGTAAAAATGGTGATTTTTACTGGGTTATGGCGTATATCACGCCACAATATGATCACAACGGTATAAAAATTGGCTATCAATCGGTTCGCATTCGCTTACCCAACGACATCAAACAGCAAGCCGAGCAGTTGTATCAGCATATTAAGACCAACCCTAAGCGACTATCACTGTCTCGTACATCGCTAGCTCAACGGTTACTGGGCAGTGTTTTTACCGGTTTACTGTCGATCACACTCATTCATATAGCGCCGCTCGATAACCTGATGAAATTACTCTGCTCGGGCGTCTTAACAGTTTCGTTCACCGCGTTATGCTATCGTCAGCTTAAGCCCTTACAAGCCATGCTCAAGCACTCATTAGCGATCTATGATAATCCCCTGTCGCAAAAGGTTATTAGCGCCAGAATGGATGAAGTAGGCGCCGCCAACATCGCCACGCGACTGTTAGAAGCTAAAATTGGTACGATTTCTGGGCGCGTAGAAGATGCGATTGCCACGCTCACAGAGGTTATGAATGCCACGCATCAAAGCCTGAATCAAACCACCAGCGGTATCGATAAACAAAACCTTGAAAGTGATATGCTCGCCTCCGCTAGTACGCAGATGGCATCTTCTTCACAAAATGTCGCCGAAAATACCTCTCGCACCTCCAATGTAACCCATCAGGCGGCGCTCGATGCGCAACATGGTAGAACCATCATCAACGATATGTTGCAAACAATTGTGGTGCTGGCAGAAGAGATTCAACAGGCATCAAACCTATCTGAACAGTTACATACGCAAACCGAAGAGATCGGCCATATCACCACGCTGATTAACGATATTACCAATCAAACCAATCTCCTGGCGCTGAATGCAGCGATTGAAGCCGCAAGGGCCGGCGACAATGGCCGTGGTTTTGCCGTGGTTGCCAATGAAGTACGTGAATTAGCCATTCGCACACAGAAGGCCACTGAGCAGATCAAGACCAGTATCGAAGCGGTGCAAGATAAGGTCATCAATACCACCGCCACCATGAGTAAAACCCATGAGCAGGTCAAAGACAGTATCGTTAAGGCGGAAACCGCCGGCAACGCCTTCGATCAACTGACACAGTCATTGAATCAGATCTCCGATCAGAGTCAGCAGATTGCGCTAGCCGCCGACGAGCAAAACGATACCGCCGAGAGTCTTAGCCGTAACATTATGTCGATCCGTGATATTTCCGATAACAATAAAGATTCCATCACCAATACCAACCAAGCCATCAATAATCTGGCACGTCTGGTGACCGATCTTTCCCAAATCGTGAATCATAAAATCAAACCGCGTTAACCGCGATCTTGCTCAGGCGCTGAGATTGCCCGTCAGTAATAAGGCAGCCAGCGTCCACATCATGATGCACACCAAACCATCGAGAATCCGCCAGCTTATCGGCTGGCGAAACAACGGGGCTAACCATCGAGCCCCTAAACTGAGCATGAAAAACCAAATAAAAGAAAACAGCGCAGCGCCCGCACCAAACCAATACCGATCCTGTTCCGCATAACGGCCACCAATACTGCCTAACAGTACCACCGTATCCAGATAGACGTGCGGGTTCAAGAGGCTTAAGGCCAGTGTCGCCAGCAGAGCCGCACGCAGGCTGCCAAACTGATTGGCGGCGACATCAAGGGTCGTGCCACGCATCGCCGAGCGCAAAGCATGTGCGCCATACCCCACTAAAAACGCGCCTCCTGCCCAGGTGATCAACTGTAAGATCAAGGTCGACTGACTGATCAACACCCCCATACCCGAGATCCCCGCGATGATCAGTAGCGTATCCAACAGACTGCATAAACCGGCTATCGGCCAATGATATTCCCGACGCACTCCCTGACTGAGGACGAATGCATTTTGCGCACCGATAGCAATAATTAGCCCAGCGCTGGTTGCCAAACCGGTGAAAAACGCAGCAGGAATTGAGAGTAACATAATGATTAACCGTCCGATTTAAGGGAATACACAATGATCGGCATAGCGTAAGCATTCGACATAGGTTAGTAAAACTAATAATATTTATATTTCATTAAAAATTTTAATATGGCTTAAGCAAACCATTCCTTAACACATTGATTAACCCATCTCACGAGGCCCTATGTTTGAATATCGTCAGCTTCAGGCTTTAGCCACGGTCATTGAAGAGCAGAGTTTCGAACGCGCGGCGAAACGG
This sequence comes from Amphritea sp. 1_MG-2023, assembly GCF_030547545.1. Taxonomy (GTDB): domain Bacteria; phylum Pseudomonadota; class Gammaproteobacteria; order Pseudomonadales; family Balneatricaceae; genus Amphritea. The sequence goes on along the minus strand of NZ_JAUOQE010000002.1, from coordinate 41,932 downwards.
TTATTTCTGACTCAATCGGCCATTTCACAACGAGTTAAACAGCTTGAGGAAGCCGCCGGTCAGCTATTGTTGATTCGTAGTCAACCGTTACGCTTAACGGATGCCGGACAACATCTGCAACGTCACTATCATCAGATCAGTCTGTTACAAAGCGAACTATTAAATAAACTCAAAGATGTTAAGCAGCAGGGTTTTACTCGGCTAACCATCGGCCTTAACGCAGATTCGCTCGCCACTTGGTTTATGGATGCGATGCAACCCTTGATGGAACAGAGCCCGATTCTACTGGATCTAAGAATTGACGATCAGGAGCAAACCCATCTGCTGTTACGTCAAGGAGATGTGCAGGGCTGTATTAGTGCCAGTAGCAAGCCGTTACAAGGTAGCAGCGCGGTGTTTCTCGGTATCAGTCGCTATCTAGCGTTGGCCAGCCCTGCGTTTATTCAACGCTACTTTCCAAACGGTGTCTGCAGCGATGCATTAACTCAGGCACCTGCGGTCGAATACAACGAAAAAGATGATTTACAAAACAGTTTTATCAGTCGGTTTTATCCAGACGTTCAGCATTATCAGCGTCACCGTGTGCCCTCTTCCGAGGCGTTTACAGAGTTAATTAAACGTGGCTTTGCTTGGGGCATGGCACCCGATCTACAGATGCAAGCACTGCTGAATAGTGGCGCGGTTACCGAGATTGTTGCGGGGCAGAGTATCGCGGTTCCTCTGTATTGGCATAGCTGGAATTTAGCCACCGATACGGGCCATCAACTCAGCGAACAATTAATTCGATACTGCCAATGCCATCTCGAACAAGCGCCGATATCTCGCGACTAATTCACGCCATTACTGCGCGCTACTAATACAGTTTCGGCCATGAGATTTAGCGTAGTAGAGCTGTTCATCTGCCTCAGACAGTACCGCTGTCGCTTTTCGATGCTGACGCCGATATTCAGCAACCCCGATAGAACAGGTTAAAGTCACTTTTTGACCATCATCGAGAATAGTCTCACTCGATGCAACCGCTAACCTTAATCGCTCAGCAAAAATGGTGGCATCCTCAAGGCTGGTATACGGCAGCAGAATAGCGAACTCTTCGCCGCCGATACGACCACAGACATCACTTTCGCGTAATACCTCAGTGATGGTGTCAGCAACCGTTTTAAGCACTTGATCGCCCGCATCATGGCCATATTGATCATTGACCTTTTTAAAGTAATCCAGGTCGAGCATGCACAAACTAAAGGATCGACCATAACGCTTAGCGCGCTGAAATTCAGCCTCAAGCAGCTCTATCAACTTACGTCTATTCTGTAATCCGGTCAGCGCATCGGTATTGGCCATTTTCATCAACGCAGCCTCAGCCTGAAACTCTTCGATCAAGATGCTGACAAAAGCCGCAATGCTTTCCGTCAACTCGAGATCAGCGCGCGTCGGCTTAGACACCGTTTGATGATAGATAGCAAAGGTACCGAGCAGACGCCCCTTCTTACCAAAAATAGGTTCTGACCAACAACTGCGCAGCTTAAACTTCTTTACCACTGCGGAGAAATCAGCCCAATAAGGATGTGTTGTAATATCCTCGATCAGCACCCGTTCTCGTCGGAACGCCGCCGTACCACACGAGCCGATCCCCTCACCCACCGGTACACCATCGATCGCCATAATATACTCTTTAGGCAGTGAGGGTGCGGCACAGCTTTTGAGGTGTTCACCACGACTATCTAACAATAAAATAGAACAACTTATCCCTGAGTGCTGTTGCTCGATACCGCTAAGCAGCTCATCCAAGATACAATTCAGTGGCTCTCCCTTTAGGGTGGCTTCCATCGCTTGGCTGCGAAGTTTGTCTAGCTGTTCGGCCTGACGCTGTTGCGTCATATCAACACCGGCACAGAGCACTCCCACCAAGTGACCGCTTTCATCGTAACGCAACCGATTACGCCAAGAGATCAACCTTAACTGCCCATCGCATCGGCGTATTTCACTTTCATTTTTATACAGATCGTCATCCGTAGGCTGGCGCGTAAACAGCTCATTAAAGCGTTTATGTTCATACTGATAATCCACCAATATTTCACTGCTGAACCAGTTCTTACCCAGCAAGCTCGTCAGCGGAGCGCCCACCACCTCACAGCCTTTACGATTAATCATCTGAATTGTGCCTTCGGCATCGAGCATCAGCAAAATTGTTTCGACCGTGTCGAGATAACTTTGCGCTCTATCTCGTTCCAACAAAACCTGTCGATGTGTTCTCGATAGCCAAAAAAGGGTGACCATCATAAGGCAGGTTAAAAAGAGTCCTAGGATAAGTACCCAGATAGCTGAAGCTGGGTTACTCTCGGGCTGAAGATCGTCATTCCAAACATCTAAGAGCCAATGACGGCCGAGTATTTCAAGTTCGGTGCTATAAGAAATCGTGGGGGTCGTCGTACTCAAGACAGCCGTTGTAGCGATCTCCACTAAGCCTGCGTCAGTGATATCATGCAGCCTCATCTTTATCCCTGATGCTGACGATGCTATAGCGTCTAACAGTCTCTGCGGTTGGATTAACGCCAGTACAAAGCCTCTCAGTTGCTTACCTTCAATAGGGTCTGTCTCATAGACAGGACGGTAATAGCTGAGTGTCTGTAAGTCTGAGGCAGACTTAAACAGATAAAAGGGTGCGGTTCCCAAGTATGGCTCATCACCACGGATTAAGGCATCAATGACGGTTGCATTCAGGTCTCTTGAATGGGTATCGAAGCCGATCGACATATGGCTTCTTTCTAACGGTTCAGAGTATAGGACAGGGTAATAAACCGCTTGCTTGGGAGCGCTAAGAGCGGAATTATTTGAGCGATTGAGCGCCGTGATCCCCTCGGGAAAGCCCTCCTGAGCTAAATGCTGCTCAAATGCACTCCGCTGACTGTCGTCGAGACGAGGCACCCAATGAATAGCCCAAAGCTCTGGATGTCGCTGTATGATCGGGCGCGTAAAGGCGGCAAATGAAGTGCGATTGAGGTTTTGACTTTGAGAAACAAAAAGACCGACCGTTTCTAACAGTTCAACGGTGCTATTAACACTGTTTTCTACCTTATCCCGTTGCTGAACGCCACTAAGAACGATCTGCCCATGTAATTTATCATTCTCGATAGCGGCGTTGTACTGATAGGCGATGATACTCAGCAAGGCACACAGAATACCGGTAATTATTGCTAACAATAGGCTTCTGTTGAGAAAAAAATGATTAGTCCTTGCTAACATCGTCTAGACCCACATGAACGACAGCAGACAGTCTTTTCACGCCATATGTTGATTGGATCGCGCATTATAGCAAAATCTACGCTCCATGTTTCGATATCAGTCACTGTATTTAACAATAACGTACCCTGCTCCGTTATTCAAAAACAGATGATGGTCGCCTCGTCGCCACACCTGCTTGGCCAAGAAAGATAGCGCAGCGACTCACCGCTGCGCAACGAATATCCTTACACCACTCATACCGATGTCATCACTCAGACTGAAGATGAATCTCGCGTATAATAAACGTAGCGGCAAACAGCGTGTTTTATTAACCTCATACTATTTAATTTTTCTATTCCCTTGACCCCGTGGCTGAATAAACCGATAGTCTGCATCCATTCCATCACCTGATCAGGACGCTGTTTTGCTAAGTTATCGTCACTCGTTTCATGCAGGCAACTTTGCCGACCTTCTCAAGCATATCGTGCTAACAGAAATTTTAGAACACCTGATCAAAAAAGATAAACCGTTCGACTATATCGATACTCATGCAGGTGCGGGATTATACGATCTGCAATCAGAACACGCTGAGAAGCTGGGGGAATATAGCAACGGGATCGCTAAACTCAAGCCTCAAGACTGGCCTAGCCTCGCGCGTTATTTTGCCGCTATCGATGCCTGCAATCCCAATGATCAGTTGCGTTTCTATCCGGGCTCGCCGCTCATTGCCAACTATTTTATGCGCCCGCAAGACAAAGCAACGCTGTATGAACTACATCCAACCGATTTTAATTTGCTGAGTAAAAACACCCGTACTAATCGGCGCATCAAGGTATTAAATCAGGATAGTTTAACCGGCCTGTTATCGCTGTTACCGCCGACATCTCGTCGAGCACTGATACTCATGGATCCATCCTATGAGATGAAAAGCGATTATGATCAAGTATTCAAAATCATTAAAAATGCTCACAAAAAATTTGCTACCGGCACCTATGCACTCTGGTATCCCGTTGTCGAACGTCACCGTATCCGTAAATTAGAAAAGCTATTTATTAACAGCGGTATCCGTAATATTCAGCGTTTTGAGCTCGGCCTCGAAGCCGATTCAGCGGAGCACGGCATGACATCATCCGGCATGATTGTCATCAATCCACCTTGGACACTCTTCCAACAGATGCAAACTCTGCTGCCAAAACTGGCAAGCACGCTCGATGCAGGCAAAGGCGCCTTCTCTCGTTGCGATCTACTCGTGCCTGAGTAGCCGGATATATAAATACCAGCGCTTAATCAAGAACTTACTCAAGAACTTAATCAAGCATTTAATCAGCGACTCCTGACACGCGGATTAACCTGTTCGCCTCACGTTTAAGCAAGGTTTTTAATGCCATCTAAAACTAAAAAGCCGATGCATCAGCATCGGCTTTTTATATCACGGCTAAAATTAAGACTTATATTAAGACTTAGGCAACTTGAACGTCCAAACAGAACCCCCTTGATTCAGGTGTTTAATCCGTTTAGCCACTTCGCCACCCCAAAGTGGTACCGCACCACCCCAGCCAGAGACAACCGAGAGAAACTGTTCGCCATCTTGCTGCCAAGTAATCGGTGAACCCACGATACCAGAGCCGGTATTGAACTGATATTTCAGCTCGCCAGTCTTCGCATCGAAGCCTTTTAGATAGCCTTCAGGCGTACCGATAAATACCAGATTACCTGCAGTGGTCAGTACACCACCCCAGAGTGGTGCGTAGTTCTGATAACGCCATACCTCTTTACCGGTTTTCGGATCCATCGCCCGAAGCACGCCGATATGACTTTCTTTCAAAGGCTTAATGGTAAAACCGGCACCAAGATAAGCCGCGCCTTTTTTATAGGCCGTTGGCTCGTTCCAGATATCCATGGCCCACTCATTCGATGGCACATAGAACAGTTCGGTCTGCTGACTATACGCCATTGGCATCCAGTTTTTACCCCCTAGGAAGGCAGGCACGGCACGCACCACCGAGCCTTTTTTACCCTCTTTATCGGCTGCTGGATTACCCGGACGAGAACTCTCGTTATAAATCGGCCGACCTTGCTTATCTAACCCTGAAGCCCAGGTGATCTCATCAACAAACGGAAAGCCGCGAATGAAGTCGCCATTGGTACGATTCAAAACATACATATAGCCGTTACGGTCAGCGGTGGCCGCCGCTTTAACGGTTTTACCCCCCTCTTTATAATCGAATGAGATCAACTCGTTGACCCCATCGTAATCCCAGCCGTCATGAGGCGTGGTTTGAAAGTGCCATACAATTTTGCCGGTATCTGGATCGATGGCTAAACGAGAGGAGGAGAACAGGTTATCACCCGGACGCATATGGGAGTTCCACGGCGCAGGGTTACCCGTACCGATAAACAACAGGTTAGTATCAGGATCATAGGTGCCACCTAGCCACGTCGCTGCACCACCACTTTTCCAAAGATCGCCCGGCCAAGTCTGACCCGCTTCACCACCGGAGATACCGTTTTCGATCTTCTTACCGTCTTTCCAGATATAGCCCATATGGCCTTCAACCGTCGGACGACTCCAGAGAATCTTACCGGTTTTAGCATCATAGGCTTCGGCTTTACCAACGATACCAAACTCACCACCGGACACACCGGTAATAACCTTGCCATCGACAATCATGGGCGCAGCCGTAATCGAGTAACCTTCTTTATAATCGGCTACTTTTTTCTTCCACTTAACTTTACCGGTTTTGGCATCTAGCGCCACTAGCTTCGCATCCAGTGTGCCGAAGATCACCAGATTGTCATACAGAGCGACCCCGCGGTTAATCACGTCACAACAGGGCATAATGCCATCGGGTAAACGCGCATTGTATTCCCACAACTCATCGCCGGTTTTGGTATCCACAGCGAACACGCGTGAATAAGAGGCAGTGACATACATCACCCCATCTTTCACCATCGGCTGAGATTCCTGACCCCGTTGCTTCTCACCCCCGAAGGAGAAAGACCAAACCGGACGCATGTCTTTAACGGTATCGGTATTGATCATATCCAGCGGACTATAACGCTGACCTCGCGGCCCCAGACCATTGGATACAACATCCTCGACCGTGGTTTGATCCTGCATAATATCGTTATCAGTGACGGCTGCCTGACTTAGGCCTGTGACAGACATGGCTGCTACCAGCGCTGTTACAGCAAAACTACCGCTGAACTTCTTCATTGCGTTGCCCCTTGTTTAAGGATGTTCTTATTTTTTAACTCTCAGCAAACCTGAGCAATGCTCAGGATCTATTGATATTTTGTAAATTTACACAAATTCCAACAATTGACCGGGAGAATGAGTTTTGTACTTACTTAGTCGTAATACCTACTTGATTAGTCAGCTTGCTAAGGAAAGTGCGAATAAGTCCGTTATGTTCTCTGCGGACATTAGAATGGCCAGATACGCGAAAGCCAGCGCAGCGAAATGTCTGGACCTTTTCAAGCTGGCTGACAAAGTAGATGACCATTCTAATATCCGCCCTTCGGGGCTTTCAGAGAAGCAGGATCTCAGCGTTAACATTTTTCGACGTACAACCAGTATGCCTGTAACTGTTGCCTTGATCTCCAGCTTCTCTGTCAGCCAGAGGCGTAATTGACTTATTCGCACCTTCCTTAGCGCCGACGCCCCTATTCAACAGGTATTCAAACAGGGTAACGGTTGCATGTGCAGTAAAATTTGATTAACCCTCAGCCACGTCAGCCAACGCCGCCTATGACTCTATCCCTATTGACTACTCTTCTCCGGTCGAATCTCCTCAGGTCAAATTTCCTCAGATCAAAACATGGCGTCATCAGTCTCACCCTCGGCCTGTTATCTATTAGCCTAGCGGGACAGGCCCGCACATCGCATCCTGACAGCGTGATTCATATCGGCGGTGACTATAACTATCCTCCTTATGAATTTATAAATGACGCGGGTGAAGCGGATGGTTACAACACCGAATTAACCCGTGCCATTGCCGAAGTGATGGGCATGAATATCGAAATCACCCTGAGTGATTGGGATACCACCCGCAAACGCTTTGAGCAAGGTGAGGTGGATGCAATGCAGGGGATGGTATATTCAACGGATCGCGCTAAGCAGTACCGTTTTTCACCGCCTCACGCCATCGTGCATCAATCTATTTTTGCCCGCCAAGGGATGCCGAAAGTGTCTCAGTTAGCCGATCTTCAAGGCCATGAGGTGATTGTCCAACGCGGCGGGATCATGCATGATTATCTACAACTAAACAGTGTGGGCGCTCAACTTATTCTCGTAGACACTCATACTGCGGCCTTACGTTTACTCGCATCGGGTCAACATGATTATGCCTTAGTCGCCAATCTACCCGGTCTCTATTTAGGGCAAGAGTTAGCCTTGTCTAATATTGTCCCGGTTGGTAAACCATTCGGGGCACAGCATTACGGCTATGCTGTGCTTAAGAATAACGAAGAGCTACTCTCTCAATTCAGCGAGGGGCTCGCTATTCTTAAAAATACAGGTCGCCAACAAGCCATCTATGATCGCTGGCTAGGGCCATTAGAGAACGCCGGCCTGCCTTGGAAAAAGATTGGCCAGGCCGCCGCACTGATCTCCGGCTTACTGCTGATTATTCTCGGCGGTATCGTTATCTGGAATCGCATGTTAAAACGCCAAGTAAGCCTGCGCACCGAAGAACTAAAACTACAACAACAGCAACTCCTGCAAGCCGATAAAATGACCTCATTAGGTATACTGGTTTCCGGTGTCGCCCATGAGATCAACAACCCCAGCAGTCTACTATTACTTAATCTCCCCGTATTAAAAGAGATTTATCAAGATGTAGAAGAGATACTGGAAGCCCACTATCAAACCCATGGTGATTTTTATATGGGCGGTTTAACCTATAGCCGTATGCGTCATGAGATTACCCCGATGCTTGATGATATGCTGGCGGGAACGAACCGCATCCGTCGTATTGTCGATGATTTACGTGACTTTGCCCGTCAAAGCCCTAGCGATCTCAATGAAACGGTTGATCTTAACGAGGTACTTGCCACCGCTATTCGTTTGGTAGACAACACCATTCGTAGCGCGACTGATCATTTCAGTGTGACTTACGCCAGCGCCATACCTCCTTTTAGGGGCAATGCTCAACGTATCGAACAGGTGATCATCAATCTGATCGTCAACGCCTGTCAGGCACTAACATCGACTCAGCAGTGCATTGCGATCAAAACCTATTATCGCCCTAAAGAAAAGCAGCTCTGTCTTGAGATTAAAGATCAAGGCTGTGGTATCGATGATGATAATATGTCGCGCCTGAGTGATCCTTTTTTCACCACCAAACGCGAACAAGGCGGCACCGGCCTCGGGCTTTCGGTGTCCGCGAGTATTGTCCAAGAACACGGTGGCAATCTCGTCTACGACTCAACGCTCGGCCAAGGCACCTTGGTCACTCTACTGTTACTCTCTCAGGAGGCCCGTGAATATGAATGACAACCGCTACCCTAGCTTTGGCGTCTTACTGGTTGATGATGAGGCCTCTTTTTTACGCAGCCTCAGTATTGCGTTGGAACGTCTTGGCGGTATCAATCATATCTACCGCTGCGATGATAGCCGACAGGTGATGGATATCATCGCACGAGAACCGATCGGTCTGGTGTTACTCGATCTCACCATGCCCCACCTATCAGGCGACCGGCTATTGCAACAGATTGTAGAAGAGCACCCCGAAGTCGGCGTTATCATCATCAGTGGCTTAAATCAGTTAGAAACCGCCGTAAAATGCATTCGTCTTGGCGCGTTTGATTATTTCGTCAAAACCACCGAAGAAGAACGCTTAATCGAAGGTGTCCGGCGCGCAATTCAGCTACAGGAGATGCGTCAAGAAAGTCAGGCGATGCGACAGCGCTTTCTCACCGATACCCTAGAACGACCCGAGGTATTTGCCGCTATCATTACTCAAGATAAGAGCATGCGCTCGGTGTTCCAATACCTTGAATCTATCTCAACCAGCAGTCAACCGGTACTCATTATGGGAGAAAGCGGTACCGGCAAAGAACAGATTGCTCATGCGGTTCATACCCTCAGCCGTGCCAGTGGCCCACTGATCAGCGTTAATGTGGCGGGACTCGATGATAACGTGTTTGCCGACACGCTGTTTGGTCATCAACGGGGCGCCTTTACCGGGGCCGATACCGCTCGTGCCGGTATGATTGAACAAGCGACCGGCGGTACTTTGTTTCTCGATGAGATCGGCGATCTCAGTCTCGCCTCACAGGTCAAACTTCTACGGCTATTACAAGAGGGCGAATATTACCCTCTCGGCAGTGATCGAACCAAGCGCATTCGCGCCAGAGTCATTGTTGCCACGCATCACAATCTTGAAGCAAAACAGCAATCCGGCGAGTTTCGTAAAGACCTCTATTACCGTTTACGCTTCCATCAGGTGACGCTTCCACCATTACGCCAACGTAAAGGGGATATTACCCTCCTGTTAGAATATTTCCTCACAGAAGCCGCCGAGGAATTACACAAAAACAAACCCACTATCCCGAAAGAGCTACCCGTTTTGTTAGCCAACTACGCTTTCCCAGGTAATGTGCGTGAACTCAAAGCACTGGCATACGATGCCATGAGTCAGCACCGCTCACGGATGCTATCAATGGAGGTGTTCCGTCGTCTTTTAAATCAAGATATGCCCGCCGAACCCGACACCGATACAGCGCCTCTGTTCAACCCAGATCAACCCCTACCCACCCTACAAGAAGCTGGCGAGTTATTAGTCGCCGCCGCCATGCAGCGGGCTCAAGGTAATCAATCATTGGCTTCTCGCTTACTGGGTATCTCACAACCCGCGCTCAGTAAGCGCTTAAAAAAACAACAAACAGACCTCTGCAATAAGGCTGAACAATAGTATTTTCAGCCCCCATCAACCCCTATAACCACTGGTTTGGCTATAACCAAACGCTAATACTCTAATTAATTGATTTATAATACTTTTTAAGGCAATCAGAAAAGCATGGCTGATTTTCTATTCGTTTGGTTATAACCCTTTAAACCTGCCACCATCCTTTCCCTCCACTCATTTTCCCATAAAAAACAACATCTTAGATAAATCATGCAACATTGGCACTCTCTCTGCAGTGTAATCTGCCTTAAGTACTCTAATCAGCCCGTCTTGACCTGAACAGCCTAAGTTGAACAGCTGATGTGGCTGTGCCAATCCAAGCGACACAAACGACATCGATTTTGGAGTCGGCCGATCAGTCATTGACGACAAGCAGCGCTCATCAACAAAGCGGCAGTTAATAACCGTCTCAAACCCAATCAGAGGATTAACCGACAACATTACACCACTCAATGAAGTGAATCACATCAGCCACAGCCCAGCAGGGGCCGATCAAATAACTATATTAAAGGATCAGACTTATGCCACAAACACAGGTAAATGATAGCCGCACAGGATTCTGGAGCCGCCTCGCACTTTGGAAAAAGATCATGGTGGGAATGGTGCTCGGCGTTGCCGCCGGCGCCATAATGGGACCCGATGCTGAAATGCTCAAGCCGATTGGTACTCTGTTTATCAATGCGATTAAGATGCTGATCGTACCGTTAGTCTTCTGCTCCCTAGTGGTGGGTGTTACCTCCATGCAAGACACCCGTAAGATGGGGCGTATCGGTATTAAATCGGTCGCGCTTTACTTATGCACTACGGCAGCGGCCATTAGTATTGGCTTAGGTCTAGCAACTCTGTTCACACCCGGTGAAGGGCTCAATATGGCCATCACCGAGACAGCCGCCGCCGGTAAGGAAGCCCCGACACTGGTACAAACACTCCTGAACATGATTCCCAAAAATCCCGTTAGCGCACTGGCCGCCGGTAATATTTTACAAATCATCGTCTTTGCATTGGGATTGGGTATCGCCCTCACACTCTGTGGCGAAAAAGCAGAGCCGGCGATTAAACTGTTCGAAAGCCTCGCGGAAGCGATGTACAAGCTCACCGAAATGGTCATGAAGTTAGCCCCTTACGGTGTCTTCGGCTTGATGGCTTGGGTCTCCGGTAAATACGGTATGGATATTCTATTACCACTGATAAAAGTAATCGTCGTGGTCTACATCGGCTGCCTCATCCATGTATTAGTCTTCTACAGTGGCTTAATCAGTGTCCTCGGCCGACTCAATCCAATGCCTTACCTTAAAGGCCTGTTAAACCCCGCCGCCGTTGCGTTTACCACCACCAGTAGCTCAGGCACATTACCTGCCACCATTAAAGCCGCTCAGGAAGAGATGGGCGTCTCGAAAAGCATCTCCAGCTTTATTCTCCCCCTTGGAGCGACCATCAATATGGATGGTACTGCCCTGTATCAAGGCGTTTGCGCCCTCTTCATCGCTCAAGCCTTTGGCATTGATTTATCCATGTCGGATTACATCCTGATCATTATGACTTCTACCCTCGCCTCCATCGGCACCGCCGGTGTTCCCGGAGCCGGTTTGATCATGCTATCACTGGTACTCACCACAGTAGGCCTGCCAATTGAAGGTCTTGCGATTGTTGCCGGTATCGATCGAATTCTCGATATGGCACGTACCAGCGTCAATGTCTGTGGTGACCTGATGGTGACTATCTTGGTGGGTAAAAGCGAGAACGAGCTGGACGAGTCGGTCTATAACGCTTCAACAGAAGCCGATACGGCTAGCGTTTAACACGCACCGATAAAACCCGGTTAGCCGAGGCGAACCGGGTTTTCTGCTGTCATACAGTCGCTTTATAAAGCCTCACGCCCATGCGCTGAGGTAAAGTCAAGTTCAGGTCCTACCGGCACCACGCGGGTAGGATTGATCATTTGATGACTGTAATAATAGTGCTGCTTAATTTGTTCGATATTGACAGTCTCAGCCACCCCGGCTATCTGATACAGCTCACGCAGATAACCACTGATATGCGGAAACTCACGCAACTGCTTTAGGTTGCATTTAAAGTGGCCGTGATACACCGCATCAAAACGAATCAAGGTGGTAAACAGCCGCCAATCCGCTTCGGTTATCGCGGTGCCGGTCAAATAACGCTGCTCAGCAAGAAGTGTCTCGACTCGCGCTAAACTGTCAAACACCGCTTTCACATTATGCTCATAAGCTGCTTGCGTGGTAGCAAACCCGGAGCGATAGACGCCGTTATTAATATCGTTATAAATCCATTCATTCAGCTGTTCAATCTCAGCCCGTTTCGCTACAGGCCAATAATCTTGGCGATTACCCGTCAACTCATCGAACGCTGAATTAAACATGCGAATAATTTCCGCTGATTCATTGCTCACAATGGTCTGTTGCTGCTTGTCCCATAACACCGGCACCGTGACCCTGCCGGTATAATCCGGCTGTACCCGAGTATAAAGCTGATGCATAAAGGCGGAATCATAAAGGTCATCACCACTAGAACCCGTGGCACGATCAAAGCTCCAGCCCTGATCCAGCATATTTGGGCTTACCACCGAGACACTAATCAGCGACTCCAGCCCTTTAAGTTTACGAAAGATCAGCGTCCGGTGTGCCCAAGGACAAGCTAGCGATACATACAGGTGATAGCGCCCTTGCTCTGCTTTAAAACCAGCGTCACCAGTAGGTCCAGCCGAGCCATCGGCGGTAACCCAGTGACGAAAGCCGGCCTGCTCGCGAACAAATTCGCCTTTTGAGTTTTTGGTTTCATACCAACGATCATGCCACTTACCTGCTATTAACAACCCCATCACAACCTCAATGCTATCTGCTACGTTTCGATCCGGCTAACGACCCGGTATTCCCGTAGTAGTATTGACTCAATACGATTCACTAAACGCAATGAATGAAGAGCTATGCACTCTCCCTACTCAGGAACTCATGATAAGTTCTACTTTGTGAAATAAAATTACTTAATTTCGTATTTTATATTCGTAAATTTAGAAACATCTTATTCGCAACACTGGTGTAGCAACTCAGCCATACGCGTGAGACCGGGACCCACTCTGCTGTGCTGGGCATAATAAAGCTGTAACGTCATGCGCCGACTGCCGCCTATTTGTAGTGGTACAAGTCTAAGCGAACCGTCGTCCAATAGCGTGCGAATACGCGTCAATGGCAACCAAGCAAACCCCATCCCGCGACAAATCATCTCAATAGAGGTTGCAATATTACTCACGGTCCAACGTGCATCGGCTTTCAGCCAACCCGAATCCACTTTTTGATCCAACGCCGAATCCCGTGTTACCACTTGTCGAAAGTTCACCAAATCATCAACCAACAGTGGTTGCACACCATCATAAAGATCAAATAAGGGGTGTGATGGTGCAGCAACGGCCATAAAATCGAGTGTAAACAACGGTTCAGCCATAAAATGAGATACCCCCGAACCGGCAATCGCCAAATCAACCTGACCCTTAACCAACGCTTCCGCTGCCCCCGACAGTACAGTTTCATACAGCTGGATACGGGTATTTGGATACTCATTTGAAAATTGCTCTAGCACGCTGCCGATATAATCCGGCGGAAAGGTCTGATCAACTGCAATCGATATTTCAGGTTCGACCCCAGCATGAAAACTTTCAGCCAAAGCATCAATCGTGGCCGCCGATTCCAACAACTGTTCGGCGCGACGCAATAATAAACGTCCCGCATCGGTGAGATACGCCTTGCGCCCCTTCACCTCTAACAGTTTGACATCTAGCATCTGTTCCATTTTCTGAACAGCATGATGAATACTCGACTGACTCTTATGTACAGCTTGAGCGGCATGAGCAAAGCCGCCATGATCCACAACCGCTTTTAGCATGCGCCACTGCTCTAATGTTACTTTCACGCCGGCATACCTTTCTAAAAAATAGAATATTTAAGACTATTTATACCAATTTTCATTCCACAATAAAGGATTAATATCGATGTATCGCTCGCGATAAAGCGGCTGATTCTCGCCACCATAGGAGAAAACAATGACGATTCAAATCATCCCCAGCCACCCCACTTCGGATGGTGCCGGAGTAAAAATACAACGCATCCATGGCTTCCAACAAAACCAGCTCGATCCTTTTTTAATGCTCGATGAGATCCGCTCGAACAATCCGGATGATTACGGCTCTGGCTTTCCAGCCCATCCACACCGAGGAATCGAAACCCTTACCTACATGCGTCATGGCGGTTTTGTTCATGAGGATCATCTCGGTAATAAAGGAACGATTCAAAGTGGAGAAGCCCAGTGGATGTCAGCCGGACGAGGTATCATTCATTCAGAGATACCGTTGCAGCAGGATGGCTTAATGCACGGTTTTCAGCTGTGGATAAATCTACCGGCCAAGCACAAAATGAAACCGGCAGACTGGCAAGATATTAGCTGTGAACAACTACCGTGGCAGCCCTTAACCAAGGCTGAGCTAAAAGTGATTGCGGGGCAATACGTTATTGTTGATGCGCCCGGAAGCGACAAAACAACAAGCAGCCAAACCTTCAGCGGGCCATTACAGCAACTTCCCAGTGCCGCCGCCGTGGCTGATTTATGCCTCAAGCCCGATGGCGAAATATGCCTTGAAACGAGTATCAAGCGAACTTTGTTAGTGTATGTCTATGAAGGTGAACTCAGCCTCAACGGCCAGCCATTAACAAGCCAGCAGATGGCCAAACTACAGAGTGCCGATACTTTGCAAATCCGTTCAGCTAAAGGAGCTGGTGCATTACTATTAAGCGGTCAACCGCTAAATGAACCGGTGGCTCATTACGGCCCCTTTGTCATGAATACTCAGGCGGAGATCGATCAAGCGATCCGCGCTTATCAGCAAGGGACGCTAACCGACTAAAGAGACAAGCGTCGGCTAGATTAATCCGGCGTTGCTTTGATTATGCAGCATGCTAGCTTATAAAAGCCCATCGGCGATCAATTTCACTCCGATGATTAGCAACATAAACAAAATAATCCGATAGAACAACTGATCATCCAACTTTTTATGGATGATTAACCCCAACCGAATCCCAACTAAAGCAATAGGTGCCAACACCAAACCAACCAGCAGATTATCCGTATTAATTTGTCCCAGTGCGCCGTATGCAAACAGTTTGACAAAGTTAACGATCGCCAGAAAAACCACCGCCGTGCCCAAAAATTGCTCTCGGGGGAGCTTCATCGGCAACAGATAAAAGTTCATCGGCGGCCCACCCGCGTGGGCGATAAAACTGGTAAACCCCGCTAAAGTACTGGCAATATAACCAATCATCGAAGAACCACTGCGTCCTAGACGTGAACCTTTCAACAGCCCCCATAGTGCAAAACCGATCGATAGCACACCCAATAACAAACGCAAAATAGCATCGTTCAGATAGCCGAACAGCCAATAACCGATCAAGATCCCAACAATCGCCCCGGGCACCATAATCTTCAGTAGATCAATACGCTTACTGTGCCACCATGCCCGCACACTGAAAAAATCCATCAAGATCAATAACGGCAACATAATTGCGGCGGCTTGCACCGGGCCGATATACAGCGACATCAGCGGCACACTGATCACCCCCACTCCACCGGCAAACCCCGATTTAGAGATCCCGGTTATTAACACACCCAAGCCGGCTAACAACCAAAAAGCCGCACTGAAAGATAACAGTTGATCCATATAACGCCCCACAAAAACAGCATCTTATCTTGATCTTTAAGTAGAGAAAACTCATCGCCGTATTTACAGCCCCCCCCTGACAGGGTAAAACAGAGTTAAACTGTTTCACGTGTGAATCGATATGATCAGAATTAAACGCGCTTCAGATCGGGGATACACCCATTTCGGCTGGCTTGAATCTCGACATATATTCTCTTTTGGTAGTTATTTTGATCCCGATTGGATGGGCATATCCGAGTTACGGGTTGCCAATGAAGATCTACTACACCCAGGTGCCGCGATTGACCCCAGTACTCACCTTGATATGGAAATAATCTCTGTCGTGCTTGAGGGTAAAAACCTGCATACAGACTCCCTCGGCAGCCGTAAGCTGCTGCAAGGACGGAGCCTGCAACTGCTCAGTACCGGTACCGGCGCCGAATTCACAGAACAAAACGCCTCTCTCGAAACCTCACTCAAAATGCTGCAGTTTTGGGTAGTGCCGGATAAAACCGGTCAAACGCCTCGTTATCAATCACGCAAACTGTTAAGCCGCGAAGGTGTACAACTCATTATTTCGGCCGATGGTCGCGATGACTCGCTGCAAATAGCACAGCAAATTGAGATGTATCAGTTTCGTTTACACCACAAAGGCTACGGGTTACCCGCTTCTAGGCATGGCTTCCTTTACCTGTTTCGAGGTCAACTAGAAGTGAATGGCAGCATTCTTGAAGCCGGTGACGCGATGCTGTTTGACGATGAGCCGATGATCTCTCTGAGAGGTATCAACAGAGCTGAAGGTTTTTATTTCACCCTGCCCTGATCGCCCTCCCCCGCGCTAAAGCCATTAAAATCAGTCTAGTTTTCATCACAGTTGATTGAGAATTAGCCCTACTCAGCAACATTGCAGTCGCTATTATTGCCATAAGGTAATCTGATAAATTTTACGTCGATTGGCAGCAGCATAAAAATCGAAACGTGGGCTGACTGACATCAATAAGCAGACGATGCCATAAAAATTCTATAAATTTATTTTGCATTGCACAAAATATTGGTTATATTGTAAGGGCACTTTGCTTTTTGAGCCACTAAATTTGGCTTATTTAGACCCGGCGCCCGCCGGGTCCTTTTTTTTCGCAGCGCACAATAAAGCCCAGTATCAGCCGAAAAAAAGCATCAAGTAAGAATAAATATAACGCTCAAACCCCATTTAAGGTTACATCTTGGAAAGAAAACACCTCGAAACAGCGAATATAAAACGGGAATTTACCTAAACTTTACGCCTTATTATTTCCTTTTTCGCTTTATACCATCACTCGGTCGGCTCTCCTGTGGATTGTCAGGCCATTGATGTTTAGGATAACGTCCTTTCATATCTTTCTGTACATCACGATAACCATTCGCCCAAAAACTGGCGAGATCCTGAGTCACCGCCAATGGCCGACGCGCAGGCGATAGCAGATGTATTTTTAATGCCACACCATACCCGATCACCGGCGTATCGATGGAACCAAACATCTCCTGTAACTTAACCGCCAGCACCGGTGGGTTATCACTGTAATCGATCACAGCACTATGACCTGAAGGCAGCGCTAAACGTACTGGCGCCAACCTGTCTAGCTCATTAGGCAGCGGCCATGGCAACATTGCCTGTAAAATCGATGCTAGATCCAAGCGAGAAAAATGATTCAGATGACTGATGGGATCGAGATAGGGAGTCAGCCACTGTTCCAGCTCAGCCAATAAGGCGTTATCCGACAGATCAGGCCATGCCCCCGCCGGCTGCGTCTGATAGAGAAAATTCACTCGCTGACGCCAGCGATTGATTGCATCATTCCAGGGTAATAAAGTCAGCCCCTGTTTACGCACCTGCTCAATCAAGATACGATTTTTAGCCGCCAACGGAATCGTTTTTAGCTCTTCCCGTTGCACCACTAAGACCCCAATACGCTGCTGTAACTCGCAACACATACGGTTCTGTTGTCGATCCCACTCCACCACCGTTTGCGGCTCAATCAAACCGGCCAACTCAGTATCAAACAAGCTTGTCGATAATGGACACGCCAGAAAGACACGATCAGCGCTCTGTCCCTGCATACCGCCGCAATTAGCCACCGCCAACCAAGGGTGCTTTGCCAACCGATCGCCATCGACGAGGCGTACCGCACGACCACCACTCAACTGATAATCGCCGCCGGATTGCCGCTGCGCCGCAATGCGATCCGGATACGCTTGAGCGATCAGCACTCCGATCATCTCTAATTCCGACAATTCCGATGACACGGGGGTTAAATCGATCAAATATTGACGACAGAGTCGAAAAAACTGCTGACTCAGTTGCCGAATCCGCTGCAATAAGCCTTTTTGCCGTGCATCGCAATGCAACGCTCCCGCTAACCAACTCAAGCGGCGCGTGAAATCGGCATCACCGTTCAATGGATCCCGTTCACTCAGCAAGGCGGCTATATCGCAGGCTAGCCGAGCAGCGCCTGCTTGCCAGCCCACCAACAGCAGATGAGCGAGTCGAGGATGCAGTGGCAATCGTGCCATTAATTCACCGCTAGCGGTCAACTGAAAACCCTTGTCAGTCGTATGTAACGCGCGCAAACGTATAAGTAGCTGCCGTGCTTGATTCAATGCCGCGGCCGGCGGCGGATTCAGCCAGCGAAGCTCAGTCGGATCATCAACACCCCAACGCGCTAACTGTAATGCCAAGGCGGTCAGATCGGTAGACATGATTTCAGGGGTTGCATGAGGGGCCAACTGTTCTTGTTGCGTCTGCGACCATAGCCGATAACAACAACCCGGCTGCATTCGGCCTGCTCGTCCAGCCCGCTGAATACTGGCCGCCCGCGACACACGACAGGTGTGTAACCGCGTCATGCCACTGGCAGGGTCCAAACGTGCCTCACGACTCAAACCGGCATCAATCACTACCCGAATACCTTCAATCGTTAAGCTGGTTTCGGCAATATTGGTGGCCAATACCACCTTACGCTGCCCCTCAGCGGCTGGCGCGATGGCCTGCTGCTGCGCCTGTATGCTGAGATCTCCATAGAGCGGGGCTAAGGCAACATTGGCTGGTAATTGATCGGTCAGTGCCCTCATGACTCGACGAATCTCCTGTTGCCCCGGCAAAAACACCAATAAACTGCCAGATTCATCCTCCAACGCCTGCCATACGGCACGCGCGACCTGCTGCTCTAACCGCTGATCACGGCCCAAGGTGCCTAAGTAATGGATATCAACCGGATACATCCGCCCTTCACTACTGATCAACGGTGCTTGCGGCAACAGCTGTTCAATGACGCGTTTATCCAATGTTGCCGACATTAGCAGTAACTTAAGCGGCTGCTCATCACGAAACAGTTCCCGCCCCTGCAGCGTCAACGCCAAACCAAAATCAGCATCGAGGCTACGTTCATGAAACTCATCAAAGATCACCAAGCCATAACCATCAAGGCTGGGGTCATCTTGTAACATGCGGGTTAAAATACCTTCGGTCACCACCTCAATCCGCGTCGTTGGGCCCACCTTAGAGTCCATACGCACGCGGTAACCGACCGTTTGCCCAACCGTCTCGTTAAGCTGTTCCGCCATCCGTCCTGCCGCCATGCGTGCAGCCAACCGTCGCGGTTCCAACAACAATATTTTTTGCCCTATCAGTTGCGGATGATGCAGGAGTTCGAGTGGCACCAGCGTTGTTTTACCCGCCCCCGGCGGTGCCTCAAGAACCACCTCATGGTGTTCGCTCAAGGCAGTATTTAGCTGATCCAGTACGTCCGCGACGGGGAGAGTATTCATCGGTGAAATAATTCCGGTATAGGCGATAAAACAGTAGCGGCTATTCTAACAGCCAGACATAGAATTACCGGCAAAAAAAACGCCATACGAATGGATGACGTTATTCGCAGGCGAGATTAAGCGGCACTCTCACAGTCAGCAGCTTACATTACCGAGTCAGCCTCACCGCGTGCGATGCGACTCATCGGCTGCATGGGTATGTCCATATGCGTGCCCTTGTTTCGAGTGCTGTTGTCGCTCGCCCTTAACGTTATAATCATCACGATGGCCCTTATCAATCCACTGACTCAGTTGAGCGAGGTTGTCTTTCAGCGCCCCCTGTTCGGCGCTACTGATGCGACTGAAACGAACATCATGCTGTACCAGAGTTGCTAAGAGATTCATCGACACATTCGAGGCACTTTCGATAGTAGCCTCGCTACGACTCACCACGCCTTCAAGCTGCTCAACAAAGGGCATCAGCCTATTCTCTGAGGCAGTCGGGACGTTATCTGTCAGCGACTGAACTGTGCGATACTGCTCGACAGCGCGGTATTCAATCGTTTGCTGCATCGACAGATCCATCTGCGCCAAGTGTTCAGAATCAAACGACAGATCACCCACTTGTTGCATAGCCGTTTGTAAATCACCATTAAAGAAATTAGCGGCCAGTGATGATAATTCCTGAACTAGACTCGCAATCGCATCGATCTCATCGGCATCTAGCTCTCCGGCCACCGAAAAACCAAACTCGCTGCTTTGCCCTTTGTCGATACTGTATCGCTGTTGCTGCTGTCCCGCACTGCTACTCTGTGCATAATCAGCTTGATAGCCCGTCTCACTGCTAAAAGTTATCTCCACCTGATCACCATCTTGGGTGGTTAAGCTGAGACTAAAACTATCATCCCGACTAAATCGTTCGGATAACGAATAGGTCGCCCGTGTCGATGCCACATCATCACTCGACTGATCGCTAACCGCCGCGGTAGTCGTGCGTTGCGCATCTGACGGCGTCGTCCCAGGGTACGTCAACAGAGGAAAAGAGCTGAAATTAAACATCATCGATACCGATTTTATGATTCAATCAAATGGTTATCGTCCATCAGCGCTAAAGCTATAATGAAAAAAAATCATACAACCGTTTACCAAGCGATCATTCCCCTTAAGCAAACAGGCTAACCTAGCCGACCTGCACCTCAAGCAACTCAGCTTATAGCTCAACGGATAAGCACTACGCTTCGCACTACGCTCAACATCATATTTAACAGCGTCAACCCGTCACGCATCGACTTGGCACGCAAGGAGGCCAACAAGGCACGCAAAGATATTCCCAGCGACACACAATCCCACTAAAGTTTTAGTCATGTCGATAAGCCATCGAAACGCCGCCTGTGCTCATCCTTTGATAACGTCATCACGTCAAGCAAATGGATAATAATCAGTCGAAAGCCATGCGCTATCGTCAAACCAATCACTGCATTAAAACCAACGTGCCAAGAAAATGACTCTTCTTGGCACGTTCAGTTGCTCTTAGCGACTACTAATCCATCCGCAACGATGGCTAAGAACAGCAAGACAATAATTCTAATTTCGTGCCCTGCACGTTGCTTCGAGGAGATACTTACACATGCAAGCATTTGTCGATTTCACTAACGGCATTATCTGGAGTCCAGCACTGATCTATCTGTGTCTGGGTGCCGGTCTTTTCTACTCTATCCTGACACGCTTTGTGCAGGTGCGAATGTTCCGCGAAATGTGGATTCTGCTGTTCTCCGGCAAAGCCTCTGAAAAAGGCATCTCGTCTTTCCAAGCGCTGGCGGTCTCACTCTCAGGCCGTGTCGGTACGGGTAACATCGCGGGTGTTGCCGCCGCCATCGGCTTTGGCGGCCCGGGTGCGGTTTTCTGGATGTGGGTCGTCGCCTTCTTAGGCGCTGCAACGGCCTATACCGAATCGACGCTGGCACAGATTTATAAAGAGGAGCACGAAGGCCAATACCGTGGCGGCCCCGCGTTCTACTTTGAGAAAGCCATGGGTCAAAAATGGTTTGCTTGGATCTTTGCAATCGCCACTATTTTGGCCTGCGGAGTATTTCTGCCGGGGGTCCAATCTAACAGTATCGGCAATGCCGTTGAAGCCACGTTTGGCACCGGTGAAATGATCGAAACCGCCATGGGGACACTCAGCTTCGCTAAAATCCTCACCGGCACCATCGTTGTGTTGGTGCTAGGTTTCATCATTTTTGGTGGGGTAAAGCGGATTGCCAGCTTCACTCAGATTGTTGTGCCATTCATGGCGCTGGCTTACATCATTATCGCGGGCGTTATCGTGTTACTCAACATCGATATGCTGCCAGGTATTATCGGCATGATTCTTGACGATGCCTTCACGCCAATGGCTGGCATGGGTGCTGCCATCGGCTGGGGGGTAAAACGCGGTGTTTATTCTAACGAAGCCGGTCAGGGTACTGGGCCACACGCGGCTGCAGCGGCTGCCGTAGAGCATCCCGCACAACAGGGATTGGTTCAAGCGTTCTCCGTTTATATCGATACCTTGTTTGTCTGTTCGGCAACGGCTTTCATGATTCTGATTACCGGTGCCTACAACGTTCACGGTGCAGGTGATGCCTTCTTAGTGCAAAACCTCAGCGCGGATATCGCCGCCAACGGCCCCCTGTTCACTCAAACCGCCATCGAAAGCGTACTGCCAGGCTTAGGTAATCCATTTATTGCTTTTGCCCTGTTCTTCTTCTCTTTCACCACTATTTTAGCTTACTACTACATCGCCGAAACCAATATTGCTTATATCCAGCGTACCATTGACATCCCGGGTATGGTGGGTGCTCTGAAGCTCGTTTTGATGGCAGCCACCTTCTACGGTGCCGTGAAAACAGCCAACCTAGCATGGGGCTTAGGTGATATCGGTGTAGGCCTGATGGCATGGCTAAATATTGCCGGCATTCTAATCATTTTCTTTATGTCAAAGCCGGCACTAAAAGCATTGCATGACTATGAAGCACAGCACAAAGCCGGTGTTAAAAATTACACCTTTAATCCACTGAAACTGGGTATTAAAAACGCCACTTTTTGGGAAAAGCGCTACGAGAAAAAAATGGCGAGCCAACAAAAAGTGTCCGAAAAAGTAACCGAAAAACAGGTTGAATCGGTCTAAACGATGTCACCCTGATTTAACACCGACATAAACTCAAGCCCGCCCTGCTAGCAGCGCGGGCTTTTCTCTATAAAAGCCCCTATTACAAATAGACTATTGCAGTACTGCGCTCCGCCTTCTTATAATCATCTCTAAAGCTAAGCAACTCTATTTAGGCAGCTATTTCCGTGAGAGTCCTCGGTGTAATCCCCTCTATCATCATCCACGTGCTACTCGTCATACTGCTCCCTTCAAACGGTTATGCTAGCGCCTGTCAAACAACATTTTCCGTCGCTTGGCTGGAATGGAAACCGTATCAGATGCTTGAAAACAATCGCATCACCGGTCTCGATATCGCACTGCTTAAAGCCATCATGGATCACGCCGGATGCCCCTATCAGCTTAAAAACATTCCCTGGGAGCGGACTAAACGCTATATAAAATCTGGCGAAATCGATTTAGCCATTGGCGCCTCCAAAACGCCTGAACGAGCCAGCTGGGCCAATTTTTCCGAGCCTTATCGTTCAGAAACCATGGCCATCTTTGTCCGTACCGATGAATATCCTATCTGGAATGCCGCGCACAACTTCGAACAACTCGCTCGCTTAACCCCCCGAGCAGCAGTGATACACGGCGCCTTTTATGGCGAGGCTTGGAATCAAATCAAAGATGAATTACAGGTCCATCAGTTGAGTCAATATGAGCAGCTTTTCAAAATGTTACATATCCGGCGCACCAATATTGTCTTAAATGATCTCTATAACGGTAAGGTATTGTTACAAGAGTTTGGATTTGAAGATCAGATCACCACCCTCGATTGGCATGCCAGTATTGATCAGATTCATTTCATGTTTAGCCAAAAAACAGTGCCTCAGGCGGATATTGATCGTATTAACCACTCGATTCGTCAATTGCGTCAATCGGGGCGTCTTGAAGAGATCATCAGCGCCTATCACTAACACGGCTAAGCGGCACGCTAGGACATACTTTAAACTTAGGCTATGATAATCTTATCTCTCTACCGTAGCGCCCATAGACGTCTAGCCATGCCAGCGCTCCATCAATACCAGAGCTTCATCAATGCCCGTAACCACCGCCTCTACCAAGCTCCTAGAACCCATCTTCCAACTGCTGCAACACTTTAGACTGGATCAAGCCCAAATTCTTGATCTAGCGGCACTCACTGCAGAGGAACTCACGAAACCCGATGCACGCTTTCCAACGGCTGCCTATGCGCAGATACTACAAACCCTGACGCAAGCCACGAACAATCCTCGTATCGCGCTTAACTTAGGCGAGGCGACTCAACCGAGAATGCTGGGGTCGATAGGTTTTTTGATGTCTTCCGCTGAAACCCTAGGCAAAGCCTATCAAGCGTTAAGCGATTATCTGCCGATACTGCTTGAGGGCGCGCTGATTCAGATGGAGCAAACCGTTGACGGTACCGTACTTTCACTAGAATTAAACGACCCTAAACTGCACCCCGTCGAGTATCTGCTCGCCTGTATAACCAACTGGCCACGCCGCTTAACCGGTCATCAGGTGCCGGTACGCTTAGTACAATTGAGCTTCCCTGAGCCAGAAAATCCGCTACCGTATCAACAGTTTTTTGCCGCCGAGGTGCGTTTTGATGCGCCCCGCAATCAAGTTTTATTCGCTAACGACTACCTATCGCTGAGTTGCTTAGATGCCAATGCCGATATGCATCAATTGCATCGGGCGTTTGCCGACTCGTTGCTTAGCAAGTCTGCTCAGCAGAGTGCGCTCACGGCACAAACCCGTAACCTGATTCGTCGTCAGTTAGCCGAAGGGCAAGGCTGTATCAGACGGGAACAGGTGGCCGAAGCCCTTGGGCTCAGCCTACGAACACTGCAACGTAAACTCGGATTACAAGAGACCAATTTTCAAGATATTTATGATCAAACTCGGCGTGAAGTCTGCCTGCAGCTTATTCAACAGGGACAGCTGAGCTTTGGTGAAATCGCCTTTCAATTGGGGTTTTCCAATCAATCTGCTTTTCAAAAAGCCTTTAAACGCTGGATGGGCACCGCGCCTAGTCATTACCGGCAACAGATTAAGCCCTTAACCGTGATTGAAACCTCAGCCTTGCAAGCCGACGAACCGCATAAAACCGCATGGCTTGAAGAGATTAATCATCGTCAACGGAATAAACGCATTGAACAGCGAATACAACAACTGAGCCGCTTCACTCTCGAGCTATTGGAGTGGGCAGCATTATTGGGCGAAGCGTTTAAGCTGCAGGAGCTAGAGCAGGTCACTCAGCATCAGGTAGCCCGCTTAGCGATTCACCTATGGCCTGCCGAACAACGGGGATTAATTGATATCGGTGTAAACGCAACAGCCGATAGCGTCAACCACGAGCTTAACAGCAACGATGAACAAACCCTCTGTCGCTTTTGTCATGCTGAGATTCGCCGCTCACTCTATCAACGTCTCAGTGAGTCTGAAAAATGTCAACGTCATCATCGCTGCGGTATGATCATGCTCGCGCGAATACCTCAGACGTTTAACTTAGCGCAGATCACGCCAGCACTGCTACACCTCAATCGTGCCTATCAACAGACCGATCAAAAACAGAAAACCCAGCTACGACAACTGAATATCAAAGCCGCATTACTCGCCGAAGCGACACAACAGTTCAGTGACGCCAGCCGTTATCTCTCCAACGCTTATCGTCTGCTACGCACCGAGCAATATAAAAAGAAACATCAGCTACTCAGAAAGCGCGCAACACTTCACCTGCTGGCGGGTGAAGTTCGGCTGGCGGATCAATGCATGCAACAACTACCTAGCAATAACAATCCCGTCGAGCAGGTTAAAGCGGCCCTCATCAACACCGAAATATGCCTACACCGAGATCAGTACCCACGAGCACGTTTATACCTCCAGGACAGTTTGCGCCTAATAAGCGATGACGCACTCCCCGAAAACGAGAACGATCAATTGATGCGTCTGTTAGCGCAACACTCTCAGATCAACGCATTCATCGACGCCTCACGGCTACCACCATTGACACCACTGCGTGCACAAAAAAGCCTACTTCAATTACAGCTACTGGAACAGATTAGTGTGATTGCGCGTCAACAAGGTCAGCCCCTACTAGCCGCCTGCGCCATCGGACAGATGACGATGATCAGTTTACAACAGGGCCGCTGCTCGCTAACAGCTTACGCGTTTGTTAGTTATGCTTGGGTCGCCAGTTGGTTTTGTGCTGATGTTCGACTGGCACAGATTTTCTCGGTACAAGGAATGCAACTGGCTAATGAGTTTGGTGGTTTGATCGCCACCACAATCCCCTTACCCTCGAACATCGAGCCCCACACCAATATCGCCACTCATGCAGCCCTAATACAATCCAGTCAAGTACAGCACTGGTTTACCCCCCTTCGTCATACTAAGGAGCTACTGCTGCACATCGATTCATTAACGGAAAAACACGGCCATTGGTGGGTGCAGAGTGAATCTCGTCTGCTACAACATCAGCTCGCGGTGCTAACCAGCCACTCTTTGACTGAGCAACTAACCCTCTGTCGTCAACATTATCAACAAATGATGACACAGCAACAGCCTCATCAAGCGACCCGCTTACAGACATCATCATTGCTGTTGATGGAGCAACTCAGTGGTCAAAAACCACTGCCGCAACAGCTCGACTATCAACACGGGTGGCAGGGCGTCAGCTCAATTATGACGGCCTTCTTGCTCAACCAACAGCATCTATGGCCTGATTTATACGCCTGGGAAGCCCGCCTAGAAAATGATCTGCCGGGTTATTTCTGTGTCAGTGAAGCCCTCTTCTGCACCGCCATGATGCGACTCATATTGGCTCAGCAACAACAAGCTCTACTGCCCCGCCGACGGGTTGAAGTTGAGCAGATAGAATCTCGCTTTGAACTCTGGGCCACACACTGTCCCGAAAATTTCGCGACTCAGCGCTTATTACTGCAAGCCGAAAAAGCCTGTTTGTTAAATCAAGACCCCTACCCTCTATTTGAACGGGCGATTAGCTGTGCAGAACAGCACGGCGTGAATTATCATTCAGCGCTGTGTTATGAACGCTACGGGGCGTTTTTACAGACGCAGCAACAACATCGACTGGCACAGTTCTGCCGCGAAAAAAGCCGAGATATTTATGCACACTGGGGAGCCAGCGCAAAAGTAGCACTGTTAGATCAATTAAAACGCTGAGACACCATCGCGACAGCGCTAGACGCTCAACATGCATCAACAGTATTACTCAGATCATCAAAAACCGTTGTTTACTTAAGTTCGTCGGCTTTTTGTAGTACATCGCTAGCTTTTACTGGCAAAATAACGCTTTCAGGCAGAGTACGCATTGTAGATATTTATGACTCCATGGAAAGTATTGGTCGTTGACGACGAAGAAGGTATTCACGGGATTACTCGAATGATTTTTCGTGGCTATGAATTTGAGCAGCATCCGATCGAACTGATCCATGCGAAAAGTGGTCGTGAAGCCCGACAACAGCTCACCGATCACTCCGATATCGCCTTGGCGCTACTCGATGTTGTGATGGAAAATGATGATGAAGGCTTACAGTTAGTCGAATATATTCGCAACCAGCTCAACAATCAGGATATCCGCGTGATCCTGCGTACAGGACACCCCGGTTACGCTCCCGAATCACAGGTCATCGTCAATTATGATATCAACGATTATTTAAGCAAAGCAGAACTGTCGGCCTCCCGCCTGTTGACCTCAGTGGTTGTGGCGCTGAGATCGTTTCGTGATATCAAGAATGCCCGCACTCAAGCCAGCCAAGACAATCTTTCTAGCGCCCTCGATGAGCAACGCCTTGCAACAATTTCACAACAGTTAAATCAACAGGTTCGACCACTGCTCAAACAAAGCCAACGCTTACAGCAGATGGATCTCAACCCGGTAGCGAATGATTTAGCCGTTAGCCTACACGCTCATCATCAGCGGCTGGATAATAACATCTCCATGCTGAATCCCTGCCCACCCGTCACGCAGGCCGACAGGGTAGCCTTAGCACCGTTGATGGATGAGATACTGTATACTTTCTTACCCCAGTGTCGCCACGATGGCTGGCTCTTAGATTACAAACTCGACACCGCGCTAGCCGCAGAGATTCACTGCGACCCCACCCTTATAAGGCAGATACTCATTAGCGCTATTGAACTGGCGATTCTTCAAGCCAACGGTGCCGACCTGAAACTCAGTTTGCAACCCGCCGCGCAGCAAGGGCAACTACTCATCAGCGTGAGCTTAAACGATGGCCAGCCAGTGTTTCCATCGAGTCACTGGGCACAGTGCTTGCAAAACCACCTGCAACGCTTGTGTCAGCAACTGCAAGGACGCTTAAGCGAGCCTGATGAGCGCGGCACCATTAACTGTCAAGTACCGTTGCTTGAAATCGAGTAGGCCGAAGATTAAGTACGCCAAAAGCGTCAGACGATATTCTCAATCGCATAGCAAACGCTAACCGACGGCCTTCAGTGACCGACCTTAGATGGCGGAAGACTGGGCCTTAAAACAGACCCCGCCCTCCTGGTGCTCCTGTACCGATGGCCCCTCAGGCAACCGAGGTTGATCGGTAAAAATATCGGCAACGACAGGCTAGTTGTCAGACAACATATACACTGTTGCTTCTTGTCGTTGGGTATCGACCCAGCGCTCAACATCATCCTGGGTGCGGCCAAAGAAGACCACCCGTGACATCGGTTTGAGTGTGCCGTTTCCACTAATTTCATGCCGATAAACCCACCAACTATCGGCGGCCATCTGCTTGATATTCAGCGCGTATTGCAACGTGTTTATCGCTAAAAGCGCGTTAGCATTTTTCAGCATTCTGCCCGTTTATTATTAATATTATTTACTTGCTGCTAAGCCTGCGGGTATTAACGCTGGTTTACTCATATTTCATATTGAATAGTAGCAGAGGACTAACAATAGCCCTCTGCCCATTTAGTATTACTGCGCCTGAGCCAGCTCTAACAACTCACGGATTGCCACGGTAATAATCGCGAAATCCTGCTGTGCACTGCCTCGCACTTCGTTCAGCAGCGACTGCCACCGATCTAACAGACGATCATGACTGCTCAGCCAACGTTCAACTAGCGCATCGCCATCTAGTTCAGCGTCGGATGCCGTCCCATCGGCGGCCATCAACACACTGACTGTAATCGCTTGTTGATGGCTGGTCAGATCTTCACGGAAGCCATCCCGTGCCATCGACTCCCAATGGTTACTCGCCGCGAGCTCTTTCACTTGCTCATCAAACCATTGCAACTGCAGCCGCTCACCCAAATCAAAGTGAATCTGCGCAACCTGCTGTGGTGATTTACCCGTCTGTTCGGCTGACCGAATAACACTGAGTAACGCGTAGAGGCTGTCGGCACCGGCAACAATCGCCGCCAGATCACCAGGCACACCCGCACCCGTGAGTTGATCATGCTTATGCTGCCAGAGATTAAGCGGCTCACCTTTGAGCAACTGCGATAGCTGGCCGCTCAGCGTCGCGACACCCTCACTAAACTTATCCACCGCACCGGTAACATCCAAAGGCCGTTGATAGCGCAGGAACCACTGGGTGGCACGGCGTATTAAACGAATAACATCTGCCATCATCTGCTGTTGTAGCGCCGAATCCACTTGGTTATCCAAGGATTCAATCTGGTGCCACAGGGCATCGATATTAAACACATCTCGGGCGATCACAAAGGACGCCGCGACATCACCAAAACCAGCACCACTAATTTGACAGAGCCGATCCGCAAAGGTGATCCCCATGCTATTGATCATGCCATTGGCGATTTGGGTGGCGATAATTTCAGAACGCAGTCGGTGCTGCGAGATCTCAAGGCCAAACTCATTCACCAGCCGTTGCGGGAAAGCAGAGACCACCTCGCGACTCAGATAGCTATCCTCGGTAATCCAAGACTCGCTCAGCGCCTCTTTCAACTCCGCTTTCACATAGGAGATCAACACCGAGAGTTCTGGCCGGGTTAATCCCTCTCGGGCTTGTTTACGGTTCTGCAGCAGCTCATCGGAAGGCATGAACTCCAGTTCTCGATCCAGCTTACCCGAGGCTTCAAGACGATGAATCAAACGAATGTATTCATCCATCGAACGACGCGCATGGCTATGGCCGATACTGATCGCCTGTGCCTGCTTATAATTATTCTGCAACACCAGATCACCGACTTCATCGGTCATCTCACGCAGCAAGGCGTTACGCTGCTTGACGGTCATATCACCGTTAGCAACCACCTCATTCAGCAGTATCTTGATGTTTACCTCATGGTCGGAACAATCCACACCACCGGCATTATCAATAAAGTCAGTATTGGATTTACCGCCATGGGCACAGAACTCTATCCGACCTAATTGAGTAAAACCAAGGTTACCGCCTTCCCCTAACACCCGACAACGCAGCTGATTGCCATTGATACGCAAACCATCATTGGCCTTATCACCCACCTCGGCATGACTCTCATGGGAGGCTTTCACATAGGTGCCAATCCCGCCATTCCAAATCAGATCAACCGGTGCTTTCAACAGCGCGGTAAGCAGGTCATTAGGTGATAAGCGGCTCTCCTGAATATCAAAACGGGCTTGCATCTGCGGGCTGATATCCAACCACTTAGCCCCACGGGAAAAGATTCCACCGCCGGCGGAGATCAACTCTTTGTTATAGTCTTCCCAGCTAGAACGTGGCAGCTCAAATAGACGCTTACGCTCAATAAAGCTGCTAGCGGCATCCGGGGTCGGATCGATGAAAATATGCAAATGGTTAAAGGCCGCACAGAGCTGAATATGCTCGGACAGCAGCATCCCATTACCGAAGACATCTCCGGCCATATCGCCAATCGCAACCACCGTAAAGTCTTCCGATTGAATATCTTTGCCGAGTTCACGGAAGTGCAGTTTAACCGACTCCCATGCGCCCCGTGCCGTGATGCCCATACCTTTATGGTCATAGCCCTGTGAGCCACCGGACGCAAAAGCATCGCCTAACCAAAAGCCGCGTTCTTCGGCGATAGCATTAGCAATATCAGAGAAAGTCGCGGTGCCTTTATCGGCCGCCACCACAAAATAGGGATCATCTTCATCATGTCGCACGACATCAACGGGCGGAACCACTTCGCCACCCACCAAGTTGTCGGTAATATCCAGCAACGCCGAGATAAAGATCTGATAACTGGCGATACCTTCCGCCTGAAAGGCTTCACGGCCACCGGTTGTAGGTAACTTTTTCGCGACAAAGCCGCCTTTCGCACCGACCGGCACAATCACCGAGTTTTTCACTTGCTGCGCTTTAACCAGCCCCAGCACCTCGGTACGATAATCTTCTAATCGATCTGACCAACGCAGCCCCCCACGGGCAACTTTGCCGCCACGTAAATGCACCCCTTCAACCCGCGCCGAATAGACGAATACTTCAAACATGGGTCGAGGTTGAGGAATACCCGCGATCGCCCGAGGATTGAGTTTAAAGGCAAAATAGTCCTTCAACTCACCGGCGACATCACGCTGAAAATAGCTCGTACGCAGGGTGGCTTTGATCAACTCAAGAAAGCGCCGCAGGATCTGATCTTCATTGAGATTATCCACCTTCTCTAGGGCTTCAAGAACACTATTGCTAATACGCTCCACCAGCGCCTCAGCTTTAGGACTGTCCCAGCGACTCGGATCAAAACGCGCCCGAAACAGAGTCACCAGCAACTTAGTCACATGAATATGTCGTGCCAGCGTACCGGCGATATAGGATTGTGAGAAGCCGAACCGAATCTGTTTATTATAACGAGCATAGGCTCGCAGCATCGCCACCTCTCGCCAACTCAGGTTAGCGCCAATGATCAGATGGTTAAACTCATCATTTTCGGCGCAACCGCTCCAAATATTAGCAAAGGCCTCATGAAAAAAGTCTTTCACCTCTTCCAGCACAACCGGTGCAGCCCCTTGACTGATCAGGGTGAAATCATGCATCCAGAACTGCTTGCCATCACTGCGGCTCACCGCATAAGGATGCTCGCCGATCACCCGCATACCGAGGTTTTCCAGCACCGGGATCACATCCGACAGCACCAACGGCTCGTTCGCGTGAAACAATTTAAAGCGCAAAACGTCTTGGCTCTGCTCCAACACCCGGTAAAAACTCATGGTCACGGGATTAGTATCGCTCAAGGCTTCGATACGTTGAATATCATATACCGCACTCAAAACCGGAAAGTGCTCTCGGTAAGCACTGGTAAAAGCATGACCATAATAGTTATGCAGCCGATTACCCTGCTCTTCGCCACATAGCCCTGTCAATGCGGTATGCAGCTCATCCCGCCAGTCACGGGAAATATTAATCACATCCGCTTCCAACTGAGACAGATCAAGGGCGTCAGCCGTCTCTGGATCGATACGCAGGACATATTGCACCCGCGCCAAAATAGACTCACTAAAGGTGGTGGTGAATTCAGCCTCACCGGCATGACAAGCCTTCACTAACAGATCCTGAACCTGCCGTCGCAACGCCGTGGAAAAAATATCTCGCGGTACATAGTAGAGAAAAGTAATAAATTGATGACAGCGGTCTTTACGCACCAACAGTTTTACTTTGCGGCGATCGTGTAAGCTGAAAATACCCATCGCCGTATCGAGCAAGTCTTGCTCACTGGAGAGAAACAGCTCGTCACGGGGCAAATCACTCATGATTTGCAGAAGCTCTTTGCCATTATGACTACGACGCTCAAAACCCGCACGTTTCAACACCGCTTCCGCTTTACGGCGGATCACCGGGATCATCAGCATCGGTTCGGAATACACCGATGAGGTATACAACCCATGGAAGCGGCACTTAGCAATGACATTCCCCTGCGCATCAAAACGCTTAATGACCACTCGATCCATATAGGCCGGTCGGTGCACGAGAGAATAATGATAATCTTTCGCGAACATTAGCCGGCTAGGCTCTAAGAGAAAATCCCGTTCATCATCACGTAAATCCTCTAGCAGGCTCGAATGTCCCTGGCCGGCATGTTTATGTAATTTTAAGGTGCCTAACTCGCTGCCTTCGCAACGACGCACACGTTCACCTTCGACACTCAGCTCATCGTAACCGAGAAAGGTAAAATGATTATCAAGCATCCAACTTAAAAATGCCTGTGCCTCTAGGTCATCGGGCTGGGCCGATGCTTGGGATAGCTCATCAAGCAGAGTCTGAGCCTGTGTCTGCATCAAAGCGTAATCAGCAACCGCAATACGGACATTTTCAAGCACCAACAGCAATGATGTCAGTATCGCTTTTAATTCAACCGGATCGCTGGTGCGGTCAATTTCCAAATAAATAATCGATTCCGCCTGGGCCGTTTCATGATCAGCATCTACAATGCTGACCAATTTGCCCTCATCTCGCTCAACGTGAAGCACCGCGTTATGAACGGTGTGAATGCCTAACCCGCGACGATTCAACTCCATGCGGACAGAATCAACCAAAAATGGCATATCCCGTTGCACAATCTCGATCACTGTATGTTGTGACCACCAGCCAAACTGCTCAAGATCAGGGTTATACACCCGCACTTTCGGCTCGCTGCCTGCAAAGTTTTGCAGGAACTGCCAACAGGACATGGTTGAGCCATAGAGATTATCTAATGAGCGTTCGTTGAGCTCGTCATAGGTCGACGTCTGGTAGTAGTAATAAGCGAAATTGACCGCTGTACTGGCCATCTCTGCTGGGAGTTTTTCGATAATTAAGTCATTCAGCGGCGTAAGCAGCACTGATTTATCAGATGAGCGATCAGGCATTTTTAAACCTTCTTATTATTTTATATAAGTGCAGACAGAGAGCTGCCCAGAAGATACTAATACAATATAGCTGGCAAGCACTTTTAATAACTCCCTTTCATGCCAATTAAACCTCCTTGTATGCCAAGCAGGCTTAATAAGATGAAAAACACGGCGAATAAACCACTGACAAAACACAGACTCCTCCTTAATAAAAAACGGTTATCACTCTCTTGATGTAGATAGTGGAGGACAACCGCTTTACAGCTCAACGGTACAGCATAGTGCCGCAGCATTGTTAATCGTCTCTGGCTCCAAGCTTAATTGACTCTAAGCTTCACTGACTCATAGACATCGGCAAATAGGTAACGATCTGCGGGAACAGATAGATCAATACCACCGCGAACATGATCAGCAGAAAAAACGGCAGTGCCGCACGGGCGACATATAAAATATTTTTACCGGTTAATGCCTGAATAACGAACAGATTGAAACCGACCGGCGGGGTGATTTGCGACATTTCAACCACCAACACGATGTAGATACCAAACCAGAGCAGATCAATACCGGCCTGCTGAACCATTGGCAACACCACCGCCACCGTTAACACCACCACCGAGATACCATCGAGAAAGCAGCCCAGGGCAACAAACAACACCGTCAAATAGATCAACAGCATGCCCGGTGACAACGACATCTGCCCAATCCATTCGGCCAAAGCCCGAGGGATACCGAGAAAACCCATCGCCAATGTGAGGAAGTGCGCCCCGGCGAGAATCATCCCAATCATGCAGGAGCTCTTAACCGCGCCAGTCAAACTCGCCCCAAAGCTTTGTGCGTTTAATGAACCAGTTACAGCCGCTAAAAAGAGTGCACCAATAACCCCTAACGCCGCCGCTTCAGTTGGGGTGGTAAAACCACCGTATATTGACCCCAGTACAAAACCAATCAGACACAAAATCGGCAGCAGTAAACGCAGCGCTTTAATCTTTGCCGCCAGTGAAACATGGGTTTTATCATGCGGCGGCAGTTCGTTTTTATTCAGCAACGCCCAAATGACCGTATAGCCCATAAATAGCGTGACCAACAATAACCCCGGCAACGCACCGGCAATAAACAAACGACCAATGGAGACTTCCGCGGCCACACCGTAAACAATCAAAATGATCGACGGAGGAATCAATAGCCCTAAGGTGCCCGACCCCGCCAGGGTACCAACCGCCATACGATCGCTATAGCCCTGTGCCTTTAATTCCGGCAGCGTCATGCGGCCGATGGTCGCCGCTGTCGCCGCCGATGAACCAGACACCGCGGCAAAAATGCCACAGCTGAGCACATTAACGTGTAACAGCTTACCAGGAAGACCGCTTAGCCAAGGCGATAGACCTTTGAACAGATCCTCCGACAGCCGGGTGCGAAACAGTATCTCGCCCATCCAAATAAACAGCGGTAGCGCCGTCAATGACCATGAGGTACTGGCGCCCCAAGTAGAGGTCGCAAACAGCAGGCCGATCTGATCATTGCCCGATAAAAACAGTCCTAGGATACCCACCCCGAATAACGCCAGTGAGACCCAAAAACCCAACGCCAGCATAGCTAGCATCAACACAGCAAGCGTGATGCCTATCACAGTGATATCCATTACACGTCCTCCAGTTGCAACGCTGTTTCATATACCTGGTAGGACGGACTTTGACGCCTTAATAAGGCGATAACATCATCCACAACCGCAATATTTAACATCAAGATCCCCAACGCAACGGGCACCTGCGGTAACCAGATCGGCACCGATACATAACCGGACGACACCTCTTCAAAAATATAGGATTCCCATACCATATGAACCGCATAGAAAGACATAAAACTCACCAGCGCCAGTGCCAATAGCAGCACTAACAACTCCTGATAATATCGCCCCCCTTTACGCCATCTCTGAATCACCAACGTCACTCGGATATGCCCTCCTTCACGGAAGGTATAGGCCAAACCAAAGAAGGTTGCGGCGGCCAGCGCATAGCCGGAGAAATCCTCGGCAGATGGCACAATAAAGCCAAATAACCGAGCGACAATTTGGGCGGTGATAATCAGCGTAATCAGGACAATGCAGCCTCCCGATAGATACCCGGATGCCAGATAAAGCTTATTCAGTAGAGAACGCATAGTACTCCCCTATTGCCTGGAAGCCCTGCCAGTATGACAGGGCTTATTGGTCGCAAAATTACTGTTTGAAATTAGCCAAAATAGTTTCAATTTCAGGCGCTTCGGCTTGCCACTCGTCGATCATGATTGCACCGATCTTATTCAACTCGCTCATAAGCTCGGCAGAAGGTTCAGTCACAACAATGCCGTTGTCGGCTAGGGTTTTCGTGTCTTCTTTCGCTTTCTCCCGCACACCGACCCAGCCTTTCGCTTCGGCATTCGCCGCCGCAGCTAAAATGACCGCTTGGGTATCTTTATTGAGACGTTTAAACGCACGCTTATTTACCACCACAATGTTCTTTGGAATCCAAGCACGAATATCGGTGTAGTGGCTAAGATAATCCCATGCTTGACCATTCACGCCGGTCGACGGTGAGGTGATCATCGCGTCGATAATACCGGTACTGAAGGCTTGTGGAATTTCCGGCACCTGAACGGTAGTCGGTGAAGTATTCATCAAATCTGCCAAGCGCGAGGTCGACGGGCTATAGGCGCGCATTTTTGAGCCTTCAAGGTCGGCTAATGAATTGACCGGGGCTTTAGTGTAGAGACTCTGGGCAGGCCATGCCACCGTATACAACAGCATCATGCCCTCTTTGTTCAACTGCTTTTCAACTTCAGGCTTAGCCGCTTTCCAAAGTTTTTCAGCGCTATCGAAAGAGGTCGCCAAAAATGGAATATTGTCGTGCTTAAACACCGGGTGGGTATTACCCATGATGCCAATAAAGACTTCACCAAGCTGCACCTGACCGGTTTTCACCGCGCGTGGAATTTCTGGGTGTTTAATCAGAGAGGCACCGGAATGCACCACAATATCTAACTCACCAGCGGTCTTGCTTTTGATCTCTTCAGCAAATTGATAGGCAATCTTTGTCGGTAGGTTTGCATCCCCATAGGGGGTTGGCATATGCCATTGAGAGGCGGCTGTGGCCACACCGGATGAACCCAACATCATGACAGAAGCACAAAGTACCGCGGCTCGCTTAATTAGATATTTCATTTTTATTCTCCAAGTATAGGTTGGCTTGCAATAGCAGTGGCATTAATGACCATTCACTAACACTGACTAAAGCAATCGTTATACCAAACCGACAAAAATAAAATAATTAATTAAAATACAAAGAGTTAGATAAATAAAAAACAAATATCACAAGACTAATGAGTTACTTTTGACTCGACTCATTTAAAGCCAATGAGTCACTTTTGACTCAACCGCTGGTAAAGTCGCTTCGCTCGATAGCGTGTTTTTTCATACGTAGATAGAGCTTCTTCCGTGGGATACCTAGCTTATCGGCGGTTAACTCCACCTGTCCCTTGTTGGCCTTTAGTGCCGCCGTAATGACCCGCTTTTCATAGCCGGCAACCATCTCATCCAACTGCCCCTCACTGTCAAGAGAAGTCGGTTCACTGTCATCAACCCCTAACCCCAAGACCCAGCGTTCCGCCACGTTACGCAATTCACGCACATTCCCCGGCCAAGTCCGCGAAGCGAGCGCTAACAGAAGGGATTCCGGTATCGGCTGACTATCGCGATTAAAACGTTGAGATGCCAGATCGGCAAAATGACTGAACAAAAAGGGAATATCCTGCTTGCGCTGATCGAGACGAGGAATATCAATACTGGCAACATTTAAACGGTAATACAGATCTTCTCGAAAAGAGCCTTCATCTGCCGCCACCCGTAGATCAACTTTCGAGGCGCCGAGCACCCGGATATCCACCTTAATATCGGCATTACCACCGAGCCGCTGCAACACTCGCTCTTGCAGCACCCGGATTAAACGTACCTGCAACGAAGCCGGCATGCTTTCAATCTCATCGAGAAACAGGGTCCCACCGCTGGCATATTCGATTTTACCGATACGTTTGTTATTGGCCCCAGTAAAGGCACCGGCTTCATGGCCAAACAACTCGCTCTCTATCAGCGTTTCCGCTAGCGCACCGCAGTTAAGCGCAACAAATGGCTTCTTGGCTCTCGGGCTGAAGTCATGCAAACAGCGGGCGACCACCTCCTTACCCGTTCCGGTTGCACCATTGATAATCAGATCAACATCCACCTGAGCCAACTGTATAACGGTTTCCCGCAAGCGCGTGATGCTGGCGGTCTGACCAATCAAGCGATTATGGATCTCATGCTGTCCCTCGACCGCTTGCCGTAAAGCACGGTTTTCCAACACCAGTTGGCGTTTCTTCCAAGCGCGCTGAACAGTATTCAGATGGTGTTGAGGGTCATCATTCTTTTCCAAAAAATCATAAGCCCCCATCCTGATGGCCTGTATCGCGATAGCAATATCCGAATGACCACTAAACATAATGACCGGTATTTCAGCATCCACGTCTATTATTTTCTGCAATACCTCAAGCCCACCCATGCTACCCATCCGCACATCGCAGATCACCACACCGAACCAGCCCAACGAACATTCAGCTATCGCCTCCGATGGGTTTTCAAAAGCTTGGGCGTTATAACCCTCTAGCTCCAGCGTCTGAATCATCGATTCACGGACGATCTCTTCATCATCGATAACGATTATCTGGCCATCATAGGTCGATGAGTTCATGACTTGCTTCTCCGGTATTCGGGTAACTGGATAGAAAATGAGGCCCCTTGACGAGATTCAAGGTCGACGCTCAACTTACCACCCAAACTATTAATGATGTTATAAGAGATCGATAATCCAAGCCCAAGACTCTGCCCTCGGCGTTTGGTGGTAAAAAACGGTTCAAAGATCTGCTCCCGCAGCTCACGACTAATACCCGGGCCATTATCGCTGACATAGATGGTTATCCAATCATTATGATGTCGGCAATCAATATGGATCTGTTTCTCCGGCTGCTCATGTATGGCATCCAAAGCGTTCGTGACCAAATTCAAAACCACCTGCTCCAACTGGACCGGATCGGCATTGACCACGTTTTGCGGGTCTTCAAAGGTAACGTGGATATCGGTTAGCTTTCTGACCTCGTCCCCCGCCAACATGAGCAATACATTATCCACCACCTGTTGCAGTTCAACCGCCTCCCAATTCTCTTTTTGTGGTCGAGCTAATGACTTCAGCCGGGTAATAATGGTCGCCGCACGCTTTTTAAGGTTAGAGATCTGATTGAGATTTTTCTCGACCTCCTCAAGCTTGCCGGCGTGAAGAAAACGAATGCCGTTGTGGGAGTAATGCCCAATGGCAGATAATGGCTGATTAATCTCATGGGCAATACCCGCCGAAAGCTGACCAAGGGCGGCTAATTTACCCGCCTGAACCAACTCTTCTTGCAGATTAGAGAGCTGATCCCTAAAGCTAACGAGCGCGCCCGCCATTGTGCCGATCTCATCGCCCCCTTTAACAACCACCTGCTGATCAAGATTACCACTCGCAATTGAACGCATACTGGCATCTAAGCTAGTGATTCTGGCCACCATATTTCGGCCAACGTATAACCAAACAATCAAAATAGATAACAATAAGCTCATGGCCACCAGCAGCAACATCCACACGCGACCTTTCTTAATGGTTGCTCGCACGTTATTAGCCGAGCTCTGCGCCGCAGCCTCGGTATTTGCCGTCTGCACCGCAATCAGCTGATTTAAATCATCCAGTTCTTGGCTAATCGCTAATAACAACTGCTCTCCCGCCTGCCCTATCAATCGCTCTTCACGTCTGATGGTAAAAATATTTCCCTCTCCCTGAGCCAGCCACACGATATTGTCCACCGACTGTTTCAAGTGTTGCAGCGCATACAGTTCATTCACGGCCTGTAAATCTTGCTGAATGCGTTTAACAATATCGGCGGAATGCAACTGGGTGGCGATCAGAGAGTTAAGATCCGGCAGGTGTCCGGCACGATCAACTAAGTTAGTCAGTAAATTGACATCCGCCTCAATACGATACAAACGTTGCAGATCAGTATTGATCTCCCGTACCGACGCTTTACCAAAATAGTTTGTGACCGCCCAGCCGTCGGGATAATCCTCATTTATACGACTAAACAAGTGTAACTGGGCATTTTCAGTGACCGTTTTAATATCCGCCAGGAAACTCGCACCCGCCCACCGAAGACGCCGGTTCTCCTGTGCTTTGTGCTGCTGTATGGCGAGTTTATTGCCAACATTCTGATCGAGTTCAGACAGGGTCGTCTGCAGTTTTATTATCTGTTTCAGCAAAGAGCCTTGCCGTTGTGGATCGGGCGTCACCGCAGCAATCAACGGCAACAAGCCCTTCATCATCGTGATACTGAGATCAAGATCCGCCAATATTTGTTGGCGGCTCGATTCATCCTCTGCCGCCAGCAGGGTCGGTGCCATAAGGGTTATTTTGGTGCCGCCCTCCTTTAAATCAGAGATCAGACTGAGGGTCTGGATATTGCCTTCAACCAAACGGCTCAGTTCATCCCCTAAACGGTCAAAGGAGATCCAACTAATCATCGTTGCCAACAGAGTCAGCGCACTCAAGGCACCAAAGGCTAAGAAAAAACGTCCTCTAATACCTAACTTATAACCACTCTTCATAAAAAGGACGCCATAATAAAACGATACTGAATAATAGCTATTTCAGCAGTTAATTAAAAATCCACCTCTCACCTTCCCTAAGACAGTAGGTTATACTCAACTCTTATCATAATAGGCTAGGCGACATGACGCATCGAGCGCCCCCTGTGTATAAAAACGGCAGATATGAAAACCATTAAATACTACATAGCGGTACTGTTAATCGGCCTAGTCATCACCGGCATCAGCCGTTTAAGTGTGGCTAACGATACCATCATTATCAAAGCCGTGGGTACTTGGAGCTATTTCCATAACTACCCAAAACATGAAGGACCTTTTTGGAATCAACATATTGCCGAAGTGTCCAAGGGACAAATTGTCGGTGAGATAAAACCTCAGGATGAACTCGGTGTACGGGGCTTCGAAATCATGCGCCTGTTAAAGAATGGCGTGTTCGATTTCGCCTTTGGTTTACCCGCTTACACCATGGAAGAAAGTGAAATATTCGAAGGCGCCGACCTCTCCTCACTGGTGCAGAATATAGCCATCCAACGAAAAGTAGCGAATGCTTACTTCCCGACGTTAGAGCGGGCGTTTTCTGAGAAGTACAATGCTAAGTTAATGATGCTCTATCCATTTCCAAGCCAGATGATCTGGTGTACGGAGCCGGTCAACAACATTAAGGACCTGCAAGGACGACGCATCAGAGTCTTCCTAAAAACCCTCGCCGACTTCGTTGATGGCGCTGGCGCAATTCCGGTCAGCGTGCCTTATCATGATGTGCCTGATGCACTCGCACAGCACAAAATCGATTGTGTCATCACCGGCAGCATGTCGGCTTATACCGCCAAGCTGTATTCACAAACACCCTATGGCTTTACCCTCAGAGTCGGTTGGGGGCTGGCGTTCGGCGCCATGAACTTGGATAAATGGAATCGCTTAAGTGCCCCTCAAAAAGTATTACTGCAACAGGAGATCACCACCCTCACAGACAACATGTGGCAGGAAACCGCAACCGTTGACGACAGCGCACTGACCTGTTTATCAAGAGGGCCTTGCCCGATCGGCGACATTGGCAATATGATACTCGTTGCGCCCTCCGAAGCAGATCTCGCCATTCGTGATCAGATTGCCAAAGATGTTATATTACCCCGCTGGACGCAGCGCTGTGGCCCTGAATGTGCTGCTAACTGGAACCGCACGGTCGGTAAGGTTATCGGTTTAAGGGCTGAGATCAATGTTCGATGAGCCGATTGAATAGATCACCTCTAAGCCAACGTTTTTACGAATTATGCAACCAAAAACCGTTGGGATTACGCCTGCTTGCCGCGATTTTGCTCTACAGCTCCGTCATTACCCTAGTCGCCACCGCCACCCAACTCTGGCTCGATTATCGCTATGAACGATCCGCCATCGAAGAGCGTTTGCAACAGATTGAAGCCAGTTCACTCAACAGCCTCGCTAATAGCCTGTGGGAGATCAGTCCAACTCAGATTCAGGTACAATTAGATGGTATTTTGCAGCTACCCGATGTCCATTATCTGGCGCTAAAAACCCCTTTTGATGATCAGTATACTGCCGGTCATAAACCTCAAGTCGGCGCGATCGTCGAACGACATTACCCCCTCAACTACACCGATAGCAGCAATCAAGCCGTGAAAGTGGGTGATCTAACCCTCATCGTCAGCCTCGATGAAGTGTACCGCCG
>NZ_JAUOQE010000019.1 GCF_030547545.1 Amphritea sp. 1_MG-2023 | reverse complement strand
ATTCTGATCTACATCGTGTTCCATCTCCAGTTCCAGATGTAGATCCTGATCGTGTTCCAGAGCCAGAGCCAGAGCCAGAGCCAGCGCCAGCGCCACAACCAGAACCTGTTGTTGCGGCTCAGCCATTACAGTGTTTGTTAGTGAAGATGTACGGCGTCAAGCTGGCCCTACCGATCGAATATTTGCAAGGCGCACATGATATCAGCGCGATGAAGCTGGGCTTGCATCATGATGCGGAATGGATTCTTGGCAGTTATGATGAATCCGGTACGCTTGTAGATGTTGTCGATACCGGTATGTGGATAATCCCAGAACGCTATGATCCCGCTAAAGCAAGCTACACCGAGTTGGTGAAGTTTAAAGGTGAGCCTTGGGCCATGACGATTGACTCGATGCTCGATTCGCAAGCGATAGACGAAAGCTTGATCACTTGGAATAACAATTCGAAAGCGCGGCCTTGGCTCTTGGGTACCTGTATGCAGTATCAGTGTGCCGTGATCAACGTTCCAGCCTTGTTAGCTGGGTTCAATGCCGCCTTGCATCCGTGAAGAGGAGATAAAATGATCTGGTTCGCTTTAGCACTCGTGGCCATGATGGCAGCCGTTTGCGTCGCTTATACGGTTAATGCTCGGCGTAAACTGCAACAACATCAGCGTCAATATGAAGCCTTAATCAATGTGCTGCGTAATGAAATACAGGCGCTCACCAGTAGCTCTATCGGCATGGGCCATCGCTTGATGGATGTCGAAAATCAACTCAATATTACCGCTGAAAAACAGCAAGAGCTAGCCAGTCGTGATCCGGGGGTTTTAGCCTACAATCAGGCAGCCCGGTTGATGGAAATGGGCGCCGATGTTGATGATCTGGTTAAAAATTGTGGAATTGGGCGGCCTGAAGCCGAGTTGATGGCTTTATTACATAAAGAGATAGCCGCACCGGATAAACAGGCTTAATCCGCGCCGTTCTTTAACTGATATGTAAAGGCGATAATCTCCGCGATCGCACGATAGAGGCTTTCGGGTATTTCATCGCCGAGTTCTAAGCGTAACAACACTTCTACCAATTCTGGGCTTTCGTGGATATGGACATCATGTTCCTGCGCTAGCCGGATAATCTGCTCAGCAATCACGCCTTGGCCTTTTGCCGTGACTTTCGGGGCACCTTCATGATCGTAATTAAGGGCAACCGCTTGTTGATATTGTTCTGTTTTTTTATTCATCAGCCGCTCGCTTAAGTGGTGATATCAATCAGTTGTTCAACGTTGTTAATCGCTTTCGGCGCTGTGCCTTCACTGCAATGAGTCGACTGAATCGTAAACCCCTGTTGCTGTAGCTGATGGTTAAATTCCGGCAGCTTTTGCTTAAGATCTTGTGCAGTTTGTGACTGACTACACCAAAAATGTGCCGTGATTTGATGTTCATCTTCCAATACCAATTCGACATCGATGCTGCCCTGTGTCTGCCAGTCAAAGTGTAGTCGAATGCGCCAGCGTTGTTGCCACTGGTCTTCATCTTGTTGATTGCGATGTTCGGAAATTTTAAGTTGGATATTATCCAGTAGATCGCCGTTTTTAACGGGCAGATCGAGGGCGAAGTAGCGTTCAGTCGTGCCATCAC
This sequence comes from Amphritea sp. 1_MG-2023, assembly GCF_030547545.1. GTDB lineage: Bacteria > Pseudomonadota > Gammaproteobacteria > Pseudomonadales > Balneatricaceae > Amphritea. The sequence goes on along the minus strand of NZ_JAUOQE010000019.1, from coordinate 83,091 downwards.
TATTACTGCGGGTATTATGAAGGCTCTCCAGTTGATTAGCGGTGACGCGATTGAGTAAATTTTTAACCAACTCGTGAAGCTGTTGCCTTGCTGATTCCGGTAGTTTGTCCGCCTGCTTTAGCAACTGATTGAGCTGATATTTCATATCGTTGTTGGCGAGTTGACGCTGTGGATCGGTGAGATTGCGCTCACTGAATAGACCGCCATTAATTAAGTTTTGTCGCACCCCCGTCTGCGCCTCGGCAGCCGAAGCGCTATTCACACCAAAGAGGTTGAGCAGTGAACTTAGCATGCTATTAATGGGGCTTTTCGTGCCGCCGGTTTTATTATTTAACTGCTGCAGCTTGATGAGACTATCGGCAATTGGCTGTTGAGCGGGTAACACATAGCGTAATGCGGCGTTAATCGTCTGCGAGACACTTTGATTTTGCGAGGAGGGTGTGAATGGCTGTATTAGCACCTGATTGTCAGCGGTGCGCGTGAGTAATGCTTTGCCTTCAAAGGGGAGAGACTGATTGAGTGTTAAGGGGAGTGGTTTACCATTGATGGTGGCGATAATATTCCCCTCGCCAGGCGCGACTTTGATCGCCACGGCTACGCTGCCTACAACGGGCTGATTGACGGGCAGTAGGCGATTAAGCTCTGCTGATATACGGGTGGCTAGGGTGGCGATGGAGGGGGGCGCCGCGTTATTCGCGAGCGATGGGTTCTGCGGCGCGACAGGCACCGACGTTTGCGCTTGAGGAGTGGATTGTTGGCTGTTGAGTAACAGCTGCCCGGCGGTCGTGCGCGTTAGCGTGGCGGTGCTGCCCGGTGGTAGTGATTGATCACTCTTGAGTTGATAGAGCTGACTACCGAGCTGTACCTGTAAGGTGAATTGATTTGGCCGTGTTGTATCGGCGCTGCTTTGACGGATGCTAATCGGTGCCGGCGTATTGAGCGGCAAGGCGCGCATCAGTTCGGCGGCGGATAGTGATTTTCCGGCACTGGTTTGCAGATTCTGTATGCTTAGCGGATTAAGCATGAGTGTTTTTCCTGCACGGTGTTAGCACCTTCATGGTTCTTTTGATCGAGTTATGCACTACGGCTGTTTATTTTGTATATAATGCCTTGCTTTCGGCGGTTATTGCCAATGATAAAGGTGAGCTTGTCAGTTTTTTCGTTTATTGAAGTCGTGTTTTTGAGGTTGCGCTGTTGTCTACATTAAGACTGAAAATCGAAAATCTTTTTTGCGAGCGGGATGATCGAGTGCTGTTTGATGCGCTTTGTTTCGAGGTTAACGCAGGCGAAGTGATTCAGATAGAAGGCCAGAATGGTAGCGGTAAAACCACCTTGCTGCGGATTCTTAGTGGCTTATCGCGTCATTTCGAGGGGGATATCTACTGGCAAGGTGAGCATCTTGATCACTGCGCACCGGCTTACCGTGAATCGTTGCTTTATTTCGGCCATCAGCCAGGCATCAAGGCGGTCTTGACGCCGCGAGAAAATTTGCGCTGGTATGCTTCGCTGCATCCCGATATGCACCTTGATCGACTCGATTATGCGCTCGCTCAGGTGGGTTTAAGCGGTTTTGAAGATGTCCCCTGTCACACCCTTTCGGCCGGTCAGAATCGACGCGTTAGTCTGGCTCGATTGTATTTGAGTCAAGCGCCGTTATGGATATTGGATGAGCCTTTTACGGCCATCGATAAGCGAGGCGTCGCCGAACAAGAAGCGTTAATGGCGGCTCATGCCGAGCAGGGCGGTAGTGTGATTTTAACGACTCACCATGAGTTGGCCATGGGGGATAAAATTCGTCGACTTAATTTGGATCAATTAGCAGGAACTTTATGAGCGATAGTATGCCTAATCGACCGGCAGGCGACGTCATGAATACTGAGTGCCGCGTTGATGGCCCATTTTGGGGCGCGTTAAAAAGGGAATTGCTGCTATCTTACCGGCGCAAAAGTGATTTAGTGAATCCGCTAATTTTCTTTCTCATGGTGGCAACACTGTTTCCGCTGGGAGTTAGCCCTGATCCTGCTTTTTTGGCGGATGTCGCGCCGGGAGTCGTGTGGGTCGCGGCATTGTTGGCCACGTTGTTATCGATGGATAGCCTGTTCCGCTCTGATTTTGAAGATGGAACATTAGAACAAATTTTACTCAGCCCGCAGCCGCTGTATTTAGTGGTGCTGGCAAAAGTGTTAGCTCATTGGATGCTAACCGGTTTGCCTTTAACCTTGTTGGCCCCGTTACTGGGGGTGATGTTGTTTCTGCCGAGTGATGGCATGTGGGGGTTGATGTTGAGTTTATTGCTGGGGACGCCCACGTTGAGTCTCGTCGGTGCGATTGGTGCAGCGCTGACGGTTGGTTTGCGCAAGGGGGGAGTACTGATTTCGTTATTGGTGTTACCGCTTTATATTCCGGTGCTGATTTTTGGCAGTGCCGCCGTGCAGGGTGCGGTGACAGGGTTACCCTTAGGAGGGTATTTAGCGCTACTTGGCGCCATGTTGTCGTTTGGGTTGGTGATGGCGCCGCTGGCAATTGGTGCCGCTTTAAGAATTAGTGTGAGTGGGTGAAACCCCGATAAGGTTGAAATATGGCTGAAAATAAGTGGCTGCCGCGTTGGTTTTATCAACTGGCTTCGCCCCGCTGGTGTTATGACATCACGGGTAAGTTACTACCAATTTTTGTGATTCTAACACTGCTAACGCTCGTCACTGGAACGGTTTGGGCGTTAGCCTTTGCCCCAGCTGACTATCAGCAGGGCAATAGTTTCAGAATTATCTACATTCATGTGCCTGCCTCCATCTTGGCTCAATCGTGTTATATGCTCATGGCACTGGCCGGCGCCATTGGTCTTATCTGGAAAATGAAAGTGGCCGATATGGTGGCGAAGAGTTGTGCGCCGATCGGTGCCTCACTTGCGATTTTATCACTGGTTACCGGCGCTATTTGGGGTAAGCCTACCTGGGGATCTTGGTGGGTATGGGATGCACGTCTAACCTCGATGTTGATTCTGTTATTTCTCTATCTTGGCGTGATCGCACTAAATTCGGCGATTGAAAGCGAACGCACTGCAGCACAGTCGACGGCTGTGCTGGCATTGGTGGGGTTAGTCAATATTCCTATTATTAAATACTCGGTCGACTGGTGGAATACGCTGCATCAGCCCGCCACTTTTACATTGACTGAACGTCCGGCGATGCCGGCCGAGATGTGGGTGCCCTTGTTGGTGATGGTCATCGGTTTTTACTGTTTCTTTGCTGTCGTTATGATGCTGCGGTTACGTAACGAAATTATTCAACGTGAGCGACGTAGTCGCTGGGTTCGCACCCTGATCACTGGTTGAGGATATGAATTTGAATTTCGAATCATTTGCCGAATTTATCGATATGGGAGGCCATGGCCTCTATGTCTGGTTGAGTTATGGGATTGCCCTCGCGGTGATGGTGATCAATGTTGTCAATCCGCTGATGCACAAGCGTCAGATTTTTAGTGAGCAAGCCCGTCGGCTGCGTAGGGAGAAACAGAAGTCATGAATCCTAAACGGAAGCAGCGTCTGATGATTGTACTGTTTATTGTTTTTGGTGCCGCTACGGCGGTTGGGCTGGTGATGTACGCCCTCAATCAGAATATTAACTTGTTTTATTCACCCACCGATATTGTCGAGCAGAAGGCGCCTGAAGGTACGCGTATTCGCGCCGGTGGAATGGTGGTCGAAGGCAGTGTTAAGCGTGATCCTGAAAGCCTCAAGGTTACCTTTGATATGACCGATTACGCCAATAATGTCACCGTAACGTTTACCGGAATCTTGCCGGATCTGTTCCGTGAAGGTCAGGGGATTGTCGCGCAAGGTGAAATGAATAGCGAAGGGGTCTTTGAAGCGGTGGAAGTGTTAGCGAAGCATGATGAAAACTATATGCCTCCGGAAGTCGCGGAAGCGCTGGAAAAAGCCGGAAAAATGCCGGATCAGCTGCGCGCTAAAGGAGCTCAGTCACTATGATTCCTGAATTAGGACAATATGCGCTGATTTTAGCGCTGTGTATGTCTGCTTTGCTGGCGGTTGTGCCGATGGTGGGGGCCTCTGTCGGTAATACGTTGTTAATGAATTATGCGCGTCCTCTATCGCTGGGGATGTTTTTCTTTTTAGCGATTAGTATGGCCTGTTTAGGTTATTCGTTTGTTACCGATGACTTCTCCGTTGTCTATGTTGCTTCCAATTCCAATACCTTATTACCTTGGTATTTTAAGATCAGTGCGGTCTGGGGTGGGCATGAAGGCTCGCTGCTGTTGTGGGTGTTCATTCTGAGTGGCTGGACGGTTGCGGTGGCCTTTAAAAGTAAGAATATGCCGCTAGAGATCGTGGCCCGCGTATTAGGCGTGATGGGGATTGTCGGGGTCGGCTTTACCCTGTTTACCTTGATGACATCGAGCCCCTTTGATCGTCATCTACCGACGTTTCCAGCGGAGGGAGGCGACCTTAATCCCTTGCTGCAGGATATTGGCCTCATTATTCATCCTCCTATGCTTTATATGGGCTATGTGGGCTTCTCGGTAGCATTTGCTTTTGCCATCGCCGCATTATTAACCGGTCGTCTCGATTCGGCTTGGGCGCGTTGGTCTCGCCCTTGGACGAGTATTGCTTGGGCGTTTCTGACACTGGGGATTGCATTAGGCAGCTGGTGGGCTTATTACGAGCTTGGCTGGGGTGGCTGGTGGTTCTGGGATCCGGTTGAAAATGCGTCCTTTATGCCTTGGTTAGTCGGGACTGCATTGGTGCATTCGCTGGCGGTGACAGAGAAGCGTGGCGTGTTTAAAAGCTGGACCGTGTTGTTAGCGATTTTTGCTTTTTCATTGAGCTTACTCGGGACATTCCTGGTGCGTTCTGGTGTACTGACATCGGTGCATGCATTCGCCTCAGATCCTGATCGAGGGTATTTTATTCTCGCATTACTGGTGATCACCATCGGTGGTTCTCTGATTCTTTATGCGGTTAAAGCGGGCAATGTGAAGAGTGAATCCAGTTTTGCGCTGTTGTCTCGCGAAACCCTGTTACTGATCAATAATATTTTGTTAGTGGTATCGGCGATGATGGTACTGTTAGGCACGATCTATCCGTTGATTGTCGATGCCATGGGCTGGGGTAAAATCTCAGTCGGGCCGCCCTATTTTAACTCGCTGTTTATTCCCTTGATGTTGTTGATTCTAGGGGCGATGGGGGTGGGGGTTGCCGCACGCTGGCGGGAAACATCGCTGTCATTTTTATTACGGCAGTTATGGCTGCCTGCGGTATTGAGCCTGATCGCCGGTCTAGCGTTCCAATACTATTACGCCGAAACGTTTAACGTTGTGGTTGCCGGCGTGATGACCTTGGTGTTCTGGGTTGTATTTACCAGCTTTAAGGATTTTTGGCGCAAAATTACGGGTCGTAACAGCCTGAAAAAAGCCTTGCAGGGGATGACGCGTAGCTATGTCGGTATGATGTTAGCGCATGCGGGTATTGCGGTTGCCGTTGTCGGGGCGTTGATGGTGAGTATCTATAACGAAGAACGCGATCTGCGTATGTCGCCCGGCGATGTGATCAATTTTAGTGAATATCAGTTTGAATTTTTAGGCGCGCAGAAGAAGCAGGGGCCGAACTATAGTTCTGATATGGGCATCATACGGGTACTGCATCAAGGCGAGTTTTACGGTGAATTACGCCCTGAAAAGCGTTTTTATCCTGCCCGAGGAAACGTGATGACCGAAGCGGATATCGATCCTGGGTTGTTCCGTGATTTGTATGTGGCGTTGGGTGAACCGTTGGAAAATGGCGCTTGGGCGGTGCGGGTACAGCATAAGCCTTATGTACGCTGGTTATGGTTGGGCGGTTTATTGATGACGGCGGGTGGCTTATTAGCTGCCACTGATCCTCGATATCGTAAGCAGGCTCGGCGCGATGCAGCCCGAGCGGCTGCGTGATTAAGTGTTTCGATAGCTACAGATAGGTATAGCGATGCGTCGATTAATTGTTATTGTTCCACTGGTTTTATTTGTCGCACTGGGACTGTTTCTCTGGAACGGTATCGGTAAAAATACTGAAACGATTCCGTCGCCGTTAATCGGTAAACCGGTGCCCGCGTTCAGTTTGTCTGCTTTGCTGGATGAACAACAAAGCATCACGGCTGCCGATTTAAAGGGACGTCCCGCCTTACTCAATGTGTGGGCCACCTGGTGTCCAACATGTAAGGCCGAGCATGCACAGCTCAACCGTATTGTGCAGCAAGAAGGGGTGACTATTTACGGTGTAAATTATAAAGATGATCGGGCTAAGGCGAAGGTCTGGCTGGATCAATATATGAATCCCTATGCGCTGAATATCTATGATCCTGACGGCAAGCTAGGACTGAATTTAGGGGTTTACGGTGCCCCAGAAACCTTTGTGTTAGATGCGCAGGGAATCATTCGTTATAAACATGTGGGCGCTGTCGATGAACAGGTCTGGCGTGTGTTACGCGAGCAACTGCAGCAGTTGGAGGTCAATCAATGATTCGGCATGGACTGTTAGTGCTATTACTGAGCCTAAGTGCTCTGGCAAATGGCGCTATTGATACCTTTGAATTTAAGGATGCCGCTACGCGTGAGCGGTTTCAGTCATTAGCAGCAGAATTGCGCTGTCCTAAGTGTCAGAATCAGAATATTGCCGATTCCAACTCGCCGATCGCCGAAGACCTGCGTCAGGAACTACATCGAATGCTCGAAGCGGGCGCTAACGATGAGCAGGTGATTGATTTTATGGTCAGCCGTTATGGTGAATTTGTGCTGTATCGCCCAAGGATGAACGAGCAGACCTATTTGTTATGGTTTGGACCGGCGGTGTTGTTATTGATTGGTATCGGTGTGGTTTTTTTGGTCAGCGGAAAACGAAAAAAAGTGCAGCAGGACAAACCCAACAGCAATCTCAGTGATGCAGAAAAGCAAAAGCTGGAGCAGTTATTGAAACAGGAAAAGACTAAATGATAGCGCTATGGTTAGGTATCGCACTGTTTTCTCTATTGGCGGTGGCATTTGTGCTGTACCCAGTTTATCAAGCACGTCAGGTAGAGACGAAAAGCCTAGTCGATGTTGATCGTCGGGCGTTAAATATCGCTATCTATGAAGAGCGTCTAGCAGAATTAGAGCAAGAGCGCGATGTTGGCAATCTGGATGCGCCTAACTTCGCGTCACTGAAACTAGAGCTAGAACGCAACCTGTTGCAAGATGTCGATGATACGATTGAATCGAACAGTAAACCGTTGAAAATTAACCGTCAATCGATCATCACCGCATTTGCATTGGCATTACTGATGCCCGCGATGGGGTTAGCGATCTATTCTGATTTTGGTCGTTCAGGTGATTTGGCGATTGCGATCAATGGCCCGGTGGATCCTTTCAATGGGAAAACGCCAACCGTGGAAGAGGCGATTACCGCTTTGCAAAACCGCCTTGAACAAGAACCTGAAAACCCTGAAGGCTGGTACTTATTAGCTAATACGTTTATGAGTATGCAAAACTACTCGGCGGCGGCCGATGGTTACCGCAATGCGTTAGCATATTTGCCGTCAGAAGCGCCTCAATATGCCGGCGTAAATGGACAGTATGCTCAAGCGCTGTTTTTTGCCAATAGCGGACAAATGGATGATAAAATTCGTACTGAGGTCGATAAAACACTGGCACTAGATCCGTTTGAGATCACGGCTCTCGGGTTATTAGGTATTGCTGCTTATGAAACCGGAGATTATCGCGCCGCCATTGGGTTTTGGCGTAAAGGTTTAACGCATGCCGAAGGCGAACAGGTGTCTTCACTTAAATCTGGGATTGTTTCGGCCCGCGATAAGCTGATCGCTGCCGGCGAAACGGTACCGGATCTGCCTGAATTAGAAGAGGTGAAACTGACACTGATGGTGAGTATTGACCCTGAACTTCGCAGTCGGGTAACGCCGGATATGACTGTCTTTGTGTTAGCTCGTCCGGTGGGCGGCAGAATGCCGTTGGCTGCCAAACGTTTAACCGTGGCTGATTTACCGCTGACGGTGGTATTGGATGACAGTGTATCAATGAGCCCACAGGCGAAGCTTTCTGGCGCCGAAACGGTAGAGTTGGTGGCGCGTGTATCCGCGTCAGGACAACCGACCCCTCAGGCAGGCGATTTGAGTGGAAAGATTTCTTCTGTTGCTGTTCATGGTCAAGTTGATATATTAGAGCTATCGATCGATCAGATTGTTGAATGATCGACATAAACCAGCACAAGAGACGATTTGTGCAACGTATATAAATTAAAATAAGGGTAATATCAGGCAATGGAATTAGGATTACGCGAATGGCTGATTATCGGTGGCGTGATAGTTGTTCTCCTGATTGTGTTGGATGGTTGGCGCCGCATGCGCGGCAGCAGCAATCGACTAAAGATGAAAATTGATAAGTCGCTCACCGATCTGCCTGAAATGCCCGAAGAATCGTCTTTTAATCCCGAATTGCCAGGTGGGGGAGCCCGTGTCGTTCATGGTCACGACGAGGCGGTTGCGGGTGGTCGTCGTGAGCCGGTGATGAGTGATGATCATCAGGCGGCCACTAAACAACCTGAGTTTGATGAACTGAATGTCTCGCCGGTAAGACGGGCTGAGGCCCATGTACAAATCCCTTCGGTGGATGATCGTCCTCTGAAGCCGGAGCGTTCGGATAGTCGTCAGAGCGAAAACGAGCTCGAAAACAATAGCGCAATCAAGCCCGCGAACAACGAGTATGCAAACGAGCACCCGAGCAAGAGCAGCTTCGATAGCGCAATTAACACCGCGCCCCGTGCCGCGTCTAGCGACAGGTTAGTACCGCCTAGCAACACATCTAGCAATACAGACAGTAACGCCGCCAAAACTTCAGGGTCTGATACGTCAGAGTCTGAGCCAACCGCTGTCACCAGACCGGTTGATCAATCACCGCTTCAAATGCCTTTGTCGACAGACAAACGTGATGAGCGCCAGCAATCGTTGTTAACCCCTGAACAAGTGGCAGAGCAAGACCCTCTATTCGCCTCATTTGATAGCTTTCCACCGCATCACGATGGCCCTTCTTTCGATGAGATGGATAATAATCTCTCGGCTGTTCGAGTGGTGCAGGATGAAGAATCCGAGCCTGAGGCGATCCCCTCGTCAACGGATAACGTGCCCACCATCGGCGATATCGATACTGATACAGAGCATGACCGCATCGCAGCAGCCGTCAGTGAGTTTGAGGCGCAGGAAACGTCGATTGAAGATGATGTGCCGTTGATTCAAACGCTTGTCCAGTCAAAAGCCACAGAGGCATCGTTCGACACGACTGAGCCCCCAGAACGTCAAGATCTGTTTGCTGCAGAAACGATGCCTGAGCGAAAAGCATCGCATACGCGCACACCGCCCGATTATTCGGCAGAAGAAGATAACTTGATTGATTCGTTGCCCGAAGGTTTCCGTTTTGATGTTGTCGATGACACCACCGCCGATGACGATGACTACGAGTTTGATTATACCCGTCCGGTGAGTGAGTTAATGCGTCCGTCACGAGAGGAGACGCCGGCGGCGCAACAAACGGCTATGGATCTGCCGCCAGCGCAAGATACAGACGTATTACATCGGCATAGGCCTGATACGCAAGATGCACAAACAAGCGCATCAGAAACGCTGCATTTTTCGGCGATCGATGATGATCAGGCTGAACTCAGTGGTAGTTTATTTACAGAAGAGCCACGTCAGACTCCCGTCGTTAACACGCTGCAGGCGTCAGATACGGACGTCAATGAGTTAGCCGCAGCGGATGATGTTGCAGCAGCGCCGGGAATGGGTATCAAAGGGCAGTCATTACAGAAAATTCCTGAGGCCGATAAAGTCTTGGTGATCTCGGTAGTCGCTGCCGAGGGTGAACAAAGTTTTACTGGCCGCAGTTTATTACAGATCTTGCTGGCCTGCGGTATGCGCTATGGCGATATGAAAATCTTCCATCGTTATGAAGATGGTATTGATGAAGGTGCGGTTCAATTCAGTATGACCAACGCGCTGGAACCGGGTTATTTTGATATCGATACCATGGACAGTATCGAAACCCGTGGCGTGACCTTCTTTATGTCGATGGAAGAGCCGCGCGACGTGATGAATGCCTATGAGTGCATGTTGGCCACGGCCACGGCTATCGCTAACAATCTGCACGGTATTCTGTTGGATGAAAATCGTTCAACTATGCGTGATCAAACCAAAGAACATTATCGCGAACGCATTCGTAAATTTGAAATGCGTAAGCTGAAAAAAACGACAACTGCCTGATAGTCTCAGATAAAGCCAATGAAACCCGATACCTCTATACCGCAGTTGCTTGAGCAACTGCGCGATCAATTGCGTCACTATAACTATCAATACTATGTACTCGATGACCCACAGGTGCCAGACGCTGAATATGATCGCGTGTTTCAGCAGCTCAAAGCATTGGAAGATGAACATCCCGAACTGATTACCGCTGAATCGCCCACGCAACGGGTGGGCGCAGCGCCGTTGACCGCATTTACTCAAGTGAGGCATGAAATGCCGATGCTATCGCTGGATAATGCGTTCTCAGCCGACGATATGTATAGTTTTGAAAAGCGTCTACATGATCGACTCAAATGGATCGAAGATACGCCATTGACCTTTGCCTGCGAGCCTAAACTGGATGGTATTGCGGTGAGTCTACTGTATGAACAGGGGCGCTTAGTGCGCGGTGCTACGCGAGGCGATGGCAGTACGGGGGAAGATATTAGTCTCAATGTCAGAACGATCGAGTCGATTCCGTTACAGTTGATGGGCGCGGGTTACCCTGAACGGTTAGAAGTGCGGGGGGAAATTTATATGCCCCGTAGAAGCTTTACGCGACTCAACGAGGCGGCGTTAAAGCGGGGTGATAAACCGTTTGTGAATCCGCGTAATGCGGCGGCGGGTAGCCTACGGCAGCTGGACCCGAAAATAACGGCACAGCGATCATTGGAGATGTGCTGTTATTCGGTTGGCGTTGTCAGTGGTGGTGAACTTCCCGATAATCATGCGGACATATTGCGTCAGTTAGCCACCTGGGGGCTGAAAATCAATGCTGAGATGGCAGTGGTGCAAGGGGCGAAGGGCTGTCTTGAGTATTATGATGCGCTCTCAGAGCGGCGTAATCAGCTAGCTTATGAGATTGATGGTATCGTATTCAAGGTGAATGATATTGCGCTACAGCAGCGTTTAGGCTTTGTCTCAAGGGCTCCTCGTTGGGCTATTGCGCATAAGTTTCCGGCGCAGGAAGAGATAACGCAGGTTAAAGCGATTGAGTTTCAGGTGGGCCGCACGGGCGCGATCACTCCGGTGGCGCGTTTAGAGCCGGTATTTGTCGGTGGCGTGACGGTGAGTAATGCCACCTTACACAATATGGATGAGGTGGAACGTTTAGATGTGCGGGCGGGGGATAGCGTGATTATCCGTCGAGCTGGGGATGTGATCCCGCAAGTCGTCTCGGTCGTGTTAGAACGTCGACCTGCTGACGCTGAAGCGGTGCAATTACCCGCAACCTGCCCGGTGTGTGATGCGGAAGTTATTCGCGTGGCGAGCGAAGCCGTGGCCCGTTGTTCGGGTGGGCTGAGTTGTGGCGCACAACGAAAAGAAGCGTTGAAGCATTATGTGTCGCGTAAAGCGATGGATATTGATGGCTTAGGTGAAAAACTGATCGATGCTTTAGTCGAAAAAGAACTGGTACATAGCCCTGCCGATCTGTATCAATTACATCATCGGCAGTTAGCCAGTATGGAGCGTATGGGTGATAAGTCGGCGACCAAGCTGTTACAGAGTATCGATAACAGTAAAGCCACTGAACTGGCGAATTTTATCTATGCCCTGGGTATTCGTGAAGTCGGCGAAGCCACGGCCAGAACATTAGCGCTTCATTTTGGCTCGTTGGAAGCGGTGATGGCGGCGAGTGAAGAGCAGCTTCAGGCGACCCCGGATATTGGCCCGGTGGTGGCACAATATATTGTTAGTTTCTTCCATCAAGTACATAACCGTGAAGTGATTGATGCCTTGCGTCAGGCCGGTGTTCATTGGCAGGATGTCAGCCTAGATCAAGCCTCGCAACCTTTGCTGGGGCAAACCTGGGTATTAACAGGCACACTGGAGCAGATGCCGCGTAGCGAGGCTAAAAAGCAATTATTAGCGCTCGGTGCTAAGGTTGCTGGCAGTGTGTCAGCCAAAACTGATTATGTGGTGGCCGGCCCTGGGGCTGGCTCTAAGTTACAGAAAGCGGAAGCGTTGAATATCCCGGTGATGGATGAAGCAGAGTTAATGGCATTACTGACGCAATATAACGAATAAGAGAGACGGACAGATGCGCAGATCGAAGATTTACCGATCAATACCGGTATGTTTACTGGGGGCCTTGTTAACGCAGGGCTGTAGTCAGATGGCTGAAGTCGTGCCGGAGCGATTTGTAAAGCCGGATAATCTGTTTTGTCGAGGGCTGTATCAGAATAATGATTGGCTCGATGCGGCGGCTGCCACTGAACAACGTTGGGGCTTACCGCTGCATATTGCTCTGGCCGAACTGAATATGACGGTGGGCACAGAGGCGAGTGAATATATTCGCCCTACGCACGCTGATTGGGAAGAATATCGTCTAGCGAGTGAGAATTGGTCCGCTGCGGTCGATGACATTAGCACGGCCCTGGATTATCTCGGCTGGCATGCGCAGATGGCGAGTCGGCGCATTGATTTGACCATGAATGAAGCGGGCAAACTCTATATGGCGTCGAGAATTGGTCATGGCGGTTTGTATCGAATGGAGTATCGTGCGGATTCACTGTTGCAGCGTCAAGCTGAGCAGGTTGATCATCGAGCGCAGCAGTATCGCGAAGATTTGAAGTCTTGCCCACGGATACGTGAACGCGCCGATAGCTTCTTTCGCTGGCCTTGGTAAGTATGATTATTCCTTGGCAACAACTGCAACCGGATACGTTAACGAGCCTGATCAAAGAGTTTGTTACTCGTGATGGCACCGACTACGGCTATAACGAAACCTCCCTTGATATGCGCATCGAACAAGTTAGGGCTAAACTCAGCAATGGGGAGGCCGTGGTGTTGTTCAGTCAGAGTACAGGCCTATGCAATATAGTGGCTCGTGACCGGTTATAGTTGAGCGAGGTATTCTCATGGATCAGTTAGAACAGATTACCGCACTGATTGCGCTGACCATGGGGGTTGGTTGGGCGAGTGGCATTAATCTTTATGCGACCATCCTGATGCTAGGGTTGGCGGCGAATATGGGGCATTTACAGCTGCCGAGTGGCTTAGAAATTGTGGCCGACCCGATGGTCTTGATGGCCGCAGGCTTGATCTACTGTGTTGAATTTTTTGCCGATAAAATTCCGGGCGTGGATAGCGGATGGGACACCATACACACCTTTATTCGTATCCCTGCAGGGGCTGCTCTGGCGGCGGGTGCGGTGGGGGATATGAATGAAGCGGTGATTGTTGCTGCCGCCTTGGTCGGAGGCTCATTATCCGCGACCAGTCATGCCTTCAAGGCGGGCGGACGAGTCATAATCAATACCTCTCCCGAGCCTGTGAGTAACTGGGCGGCCTCGATTACCGAAGATCTGGCGGTGTTTGGCGGGCTATGGGCCGCACTCAACTATCCGATCGCCTTTCTCATCATACTGATCTTGTTTATCGCCTTGGTGATCTGGCTACTGCCGAAAATTTGGCGCGGTATTAAAAAGGTTTTTGCGTTTTTAGCGGGGCTATTGGGACGGCGAGAAGCAGACATTCACCTCGAGAAGGGGAGTGCGTTACCCCATCGGAAGCCTTAAATCAGACCCTAGCGGCTGTCTAACCACTCATTATTAATCAGTGATTGGAGCAGATCGGTGCGCGTGATGATGCCTTGAAGGTTACCGTTCTCTTCAACCACCGGAATACAGCTTAAGTGATGTTCGACGCAGCTAACCGCCAGTTGTCGAATATTTGTATCTGGCGTCGCGGTGATGACTTGCTGTGTATAACATCGCTCGATGCTATCTTCTACCGAATGTTCCTGAGCCCCCTGATAACTCAAGTATTGTAACAACAGTTTCTCCGTCACAATGCCCATCAGGCGGCCGGTGCCAGACAGCACTAGCAGGTGACTAATAGAGTACTGTTGCATCTTATACAGTGCCGACTGAATTTTACTGCCTTCCAATACCGACTGAATTGGGGATGACATGATCAATGAGGCTGGAATATAAGAGCGTGGACGTGTCGGTGTGGCGCTGCTATCACTGGTTTGGCTATAAACGATAGCCGCTTTATGGGCTGTGCCAGAGGTGCTTGGTGGGCTATCCTGATGCTGTGTTTGATCAACCATGGCTTTCTCATGATCTTGATCACCCGCAGCGGCAGCCGTTTTTTTGGACGCACCGAGTTGCTCTACCCCGCGAGGGGTAAAGAGGGATTTAACCGGTGTTTGGATGCGGTATCCTTGATCGTATATAACCAATGCCATAAGATTTTACTACTGCTCATTCGAAAGCTTAAAGACTATATCGCCCGACGTATCAAATTCTTGATGATAAATCGTGCTGGATTGAGTTTATCCACAAGCTCTTTTTCTAGCGGTAAAGGCTCATGTTCCAGCATCGCCGCGATAAGCTCTCCACTAATTAGACCACTAATTAACCCTTTTGATCCATGCGCGAGGTTAGCAAACAAACCGGGGTAGTGACTCGGGGGTGTGTTTATCGGTGTTTTGGCATCGTGTCGCAGACGGGCATAATGCGCTATGAAGTCGGTATCAATGGGCACAGGCCCAATCATGGGGAGCTTATCGGGTGAGACACAGCGAAAACCAACACGTCCCGCTAAATGATGCTGCGTATGGTAGTGTGCTAAAGCATCACCGAGCCGAGGCGCCATATCGGTAATCTTTTGCAGATTATGTTGGTGCCCCGATTCACGAATATCGGTTTTTTCATCTTTAAGATCAAAGGTGGCACCAAAACAGAAACGACCCTGCTGACTCGGCGATATATACCCTTCACTGCATAGCACGGTGTTGAGTGGCTCAATGTTGGCTTGTGGCGCGGTAATCGATACCTGTCCACGGATATTCTGTAGCGGAAGATGATGAGATTGTTCAAATGATACACTATTGGCGGCGGCAGCAATCACCGTTACCGCCGCCGTCAAGACATCGCCTTGTCGAGTGTGGCCCTGCCAACCCTCCTTTTGCTGTTCCAGGCGGACGATCTCCGTATGGGTCATCACCGTGATATTTGGCTGCTCACTTAACCAGCGACATAAACGTGGCGGTGACACCCAGCCCGCTTCGGGGAAAAATAAACCGCTGTTATTGACCGCAGTACCGGCGATATCCGTGGCTTCCGCTTGCTCAACATAACGCACCACCGAGGCGGGATAATGACTGGAAGCGGCTAATTTTTCGTGTTTTACGCGCTCTTTTTCATGCGCGGCCAGCTGTAATAAGCCACAGGGTGACCAAATATCAGCACGATCAGCCAAGCTCTGTTGCAGCAAACGACTGCTATAAAGAAAGCCCGACAGGTGAAAGCGGCTAGCGGGAATTGGCTCAATCGGTAGCTTCGCATAGAGAGCGCCTTGATGATTGCCCGAGCCTTCAGCCGCAATCTGTGGATTCTTATCCACAAGCGTGACTTTCCAGCCACGCTTGGCTAACGCGTAAGCCGTTGCACAGCCAGCGATACCCGCGCCAATAATCAGGGCCGTTTTGTCACCGCTATGCTTATTAGGCAGCTCAAACCAAGCCGGTGAGAGCGGAGCCGCTACGTTCATGGGTTCTTGTGCCGTGAATGTGCCAATCAGCATCTCGCGTTTACGCCCAAATCCCGTTACCGTTTCAACGTTAAAGCCGACATCACGTAACCCACGTCTAGCAACCCCAGCGCAAGTAAAGGTTGAAAAGGTTGTCCCCTGCTGACTTAGACGGCCAACCTGCTCAAACAGCTCAGGACGCCACATATCAGGGTTTCTAAATGGAGTGAAACCATCGAAGAACCAAGCATCCACTATCGCGTCTAATTGACGATAACAGTCAACAGCATCCCCCAACATCAAGGTCAGTGTTACCCGACCCTGATCAAAAGAAAGCTGATGAAACCCCGGCACCGGAGATGGATACTGGACAATGAGCTGTTCAGAGAACATGCTAAGTGCTGGCCAAAGGGCGAGTGCCTTGATGAGATCATCGGTTGCGATAGGGTATTTTTCAACACTGACAAAATGTAACCTAGCCGAAGCCGGTGCTTGCTCGCGAAACAGCTGCCAGGTGGCAAGAAAGTTAAGCCCCGTACCAAAGCCGGTTTCGGCAATGGTAAATGAGTCAGCGGTAGCGAAGCGTTCGCGTAGCTGATTGCTCTCGAGAAAAACATGATTGGTTTCCTCGAGACCGTTCTCCGTGGAGAAGTAGATGTCTTCATGTTGCACCGAATACGGTAGATGATCGTTCCAGATAATCGTTGCTTGTGTCGTTTTTTTCATAAGAATAATGCTGGGTGCTAGCTATTGATATCAGTGCTTTTAGGGATACATTGCATATAATAACGCGCTTGGGATAGGATCAGATATGCTTATTATCAGTTTACCTCCTGTTTCATTTTAAATACTTAATTTTGCTAAACCTCTGAAAACGATGGAGGGTTAGATAAGGATGATCTATGTCTTGTCGTCAGGAACTGATTTCGAAGCTTGAAGGGAAAACCGCTGTCATTGGTATAGTCGGATTAGGCTACGTGGGGCTTCCTTTAATGATACGCTATAACGCGATAGGTTATAGCGTTCTTGGCATCGATATCGACGCAGATAAAGTTAGTCGCTTGAACCGAGGTCAGAGTTACATAGAACATATCTCTGATGAATCCATTGCTATTGCACGTTCTAAAGGCTTTGAGGCCACCAATGAATTTTCCCGTGCGGGTGAGTGCGATGCGCTTATTTTGTGTGTGCCCACTCCGCTGAACAAATACAGAGAGCCTGATATTAGTTTTGTGACGAAGACGACGGATGCTTTAGTTCCGTTTTTGCGCGAAGGGCAAGTTATATCATTAGAAAGCACGACGTACCCCGGAACAACAGAAGAAGAGTTGTTACCTCGCGTGGAGGCTAGTGGTTTGACCGTTGGCGAGTCTTTGTTTCTGGTTTATTCCCCTGAAAGAGAAGACCCAGGTAATCAAAACTTTGCAACGCGTAATATCCCTAAAATTGTCGGGGGGCATACACAGTACTGCTTAGAAGTAGGTCAAACACTGTATCGGCAAGCGATTGATACAGTGGTGCCTGTCAGCACGACAAAAGCTGCAGAAATGACTAAGCTATTAGAAAATATCCACAGGGCAGTAAACATTGGCTTAGTCAATGAGATGAAAATTGTTGCGGATAAAATGGGCATCGATATCTTCGAAGTGGTCGATGCGGCGGCAACCAAGCCATTTGGCTTTACGCCATACTACCCAGGACCTGGCTTGGGTGGTCATTGCATTCCGATAGATCCGTTCTATTTAACTTGGAAAGCGCGTGAGTATGGTTTGCATACGCGTTTTATTGAGCTGGCAGGAGAGGTGAATACTTCGATGCCTCATTGGATAGTGACGAAGCTAATGGATGGATTAAATGATCAGTGTAAAGCGCTAAAAGGAAGCCGAATACTTGTATTAGGTATCGCGTACAAAAAAAATGTTGATGATGTACGCGAATCTCCTTCAGTTGACATCATGGAGTTATTGCAAGGCAAAGGTGCTATTGTCGAATACAGTGATCCTCATGTTCATTCGTTCCCCAAAATGCGTGAACATAAGTTTGACCTCCATAGTGTTAGGATAACGAAAGAGTCTCTTCATGGTTATGATGCCGTTGTGTTAGCAACAGATCATGATGCGTTTGATTATGATCTGATTGCAGAGCAATCGGTATTATTGATAGATACGCGTGGCAAGTTCAGAGCGACGCAATCGAATATTATCAAAGCCTAATTTGGAGGGTTGTGGTGTGAAGAAATTTGCATTAATAGGTGCTGCAGGTTATATCGCTCCTAGGCATATGAAAGCGATAAAAGAAACAGGCAATTTGTTGGTTTGTGGTTACGATATCAATGATTCGGTTGGCATTATTGATAGCTTGGCGCCTAATAGTGATTTTTTTACCGAGTTTGAACGTTTCTCTGATCACATCTATACACTGAAAAGAAGTGCAGAAACCGAACTAGACTTCATTTCGGTCTGCTCGCCAAACTACTTGCATAAAGCCCATATCGCCGCAGGCTTACGAATGGGATGTGATGTTATCTGCGAAAAACCACTAGTGCCCTCACCTGATTTGTTGAATGAACTTCAGCTAATAGAGCAAGAAACAGGTCAGCGAATCTACAATATTCTTCAATTACGTCACCATCAGGCGATTCTCGAACTCAAACAGAAAGTCGCACGTGAGCAGCGAGAGGATAAGCATGAGGTTGAGTTAACATACATTACCAGCCGTGGTCATTGGTATATGGAAAGCTGGAAAGGTGATCCACGAAAATCATTCGGTATTGCAACCAATATCGGTGTTCATTTCTTCGATATGCTGCATTTTGTTTTTGGTCAATTACAAAAAAGCGTGCTGCATTATGCGAATGCTTATAAAGCAGCAGGCTATCTTGAATATGAAAATGCGAGAGTACCGTGGTTCTTGTCGATTGATGCTAGTGACTTACCTGAATCAGTTAGAGGTAAGCAGCCGACCTATCGTTCGATAAAGTGTGATGGTGATGAGATAGAGTTTTCTGGAGGCTTCACTGACCTGCATACCATGAGTTATCAAGAGATCTTAGCGGGCCGTGGTTATGGGCTGGAAGATGCCCGTCATTGTGTGGCAACGGTCAACGATATTCGTGACGCGATACCAGAAAAAGCAATGGCAAGAGAAGCACATCCCTTTTTAAATAAACTGGTGTGAACATGGGTTATCAGATTCATGATAGTGCGATTGTTGATGAAGGGGCTGAAATCGGTTTAGGCACTAGAATTTGGCACTTTGTTCATATCTGTGGAGGTGCCCGAATTGGACGTTATTGTTCCCTAGGTCAGAATGTATTCGTGGCTAATAACGTTGTTATCGGTGATAACTGTAAAATTCAAAATAATGTCTCTGTATATGACAACGTTACGCTAGAAGACGGGGTATTTTGTGGGCCCAGTATGGTATTTACCAATGTCTATAACCCCCGTGCTTTGGTTGAACGTAAAAATGAATACCGCAATACAGTAGTTAAAAAAGGGGCGACCTTAGGGGCGAACTGCACCATTGTTTGCGGTGTAACCATCGGTAAATTCGCATTTATAGGGGCGGGTGCTGTTGTGAAGCACGATGTACCTCCTTATGCATTGATGGTTGGCGTTCCCGCTAAGCAGATCGGATGGATGAGTGAGTTTGGGGAGCAGTTAGACTTACCTGTCACAGGAGAAGCTGAAGCGGTTTGTCTGCATACTCAAGAAAAGTACGTACTTGCTAATAAGGTAGTAAAGAAGGTTAATTAACATGCAATTTATCGATTTGGCTGCTCAGTATCAACATTTAAAAGCACGTATTGATAAGCGCATTCAAAATGTACTAAATCATGGCCAATATATAATGGGGCCAGAAGTACAAGAGTTAGAAGATAAGCTTGCCGGATACGTGGGGGTTAAGCATGCAATTACCTGTGCTAATGGAACGGATGCATTGACTCTCGCCATGATGGTTTTAGACATTAAAGAAGGCGACGCTGTTTTTTGTCCAACCTTCACCTTTTTTGCGACAGCAGAAACCATAGCCTTTCAAAAGGCAACGCCAGTATTCGTAGATTCAGACGAAGCGACATTTAATATTTGTCCTATTGACCTAGAAAAACGCATAAGACAAACGATTGCAGAAGGGAAACTGAATCCAACAGCTATTGTTGCCGTAGATCTATTTGGCTTGCCAGCTCACTACTCTGAACTAGAGCGTATAGCAGAAAAATATAACTTAAAGCTGATTGAAGATGCAGCCCAAGGCTTTGGAGGTTCAATTACTAACCAGCAAGGTAGCAAAAGATTTGCTGGAAGCTTTGGTGATATTGCCACTACTAGTTTCTTTCCTGCAAAACCATTGGGTTGTTACGGTGATGGTGGTGCTGTTTTTACAAATAATGACGAATACGCGGAGTTATTAAAATCATTAAGAGCGCACGGTAAAGGCAGTGATAAATATGACAATGTTCGTATTGGGATGAATAGTCGCCTAGACACTATTCAAGCTGCGATTTTATTAGAAAAATTAGCAGAATTTCCGCAAGAGTTAATAAACCGTAATAAAGCAGCAAAAAACTACGAAAACACTCTGTCAAGTCAGTATAAAACCCCTCAAGTACCAGAAGGCTATATTAGCTCTTGGGCACAATATACATTGGTTTCTGATAAACGAGATGCTGAAATGAAAAAGTATAAAGAGCAAGGTATCCCAACCATGATTTATTATGCTACCTGTATGCATCAGCAAAGTGTTTTTGAAATATTGAATTACACAGAAGGATCTTTTCCTGTTGCAGAAAAATTAGCGCGAAGTGTTTTCAGTTTACCAATGCACCCATATCTCGAACAAACTAAATCGCGAAATATTTCTCAAGTTGCAGTTTCATGAGATCAAATTATTTTCGTCCAGAGATACAGAGTTTAAGAGCCGTTGCTGTTATCGCTGTGATGGTTTTTCATTTAAACCCTACTTGGTTGCCTGGCGGCTTTGTTGGGGTGGATGTCTTTTTAGTTATATCAGGTTTTTTGATAACGTCTATCCTGCTTGATAGGAAGTCTTGTCCTGAATATAACATCTTGGTTACGTTAAAATACTTTTATTTGAGTCGTATTAAACGTATAGCCCCTGCATACTTTACTATGCTGTTAATTGTAGCGTTGATTTCTGCTGTATTTTTATTGCCTCAAGATTTTAAAGTTTTTAAAAAAGGACTAGAGAAAACAGTATGGTTTGCTAGTAACAATTACTTTGCCCCTGCAAGTTATGAGAAACCACTACT
The DNA here is from genome assembly GCF_030547545.1 of Amphritea sp. 1_MG-2023. Taxonomy (GTDB): domain Bacteria; phylum Pseudomonadota; class Gammaproteobacteria; order Pseudomonadales; family Balneatricaceae; genus Amphritea. Next base: position 62,025 of record NZ_JAUOQE010000019.1, on the reverse strand, counting down.
GCAAACTTTGTCATTAGCCGTCGAGATTCAATTTTATTTAATATCTCCTTTTCTTATTTTGTTACAAAGTGAGGCATTTAGATATGCACTTGATATATTTTTAGAAGAAATAAATAAGGGGGGTACGATATATATACTTAGTCAAGAATCGTTGTTGAATTATCATCCTCAGCGTAGTAGAAAGTTTGAATATTTGGGTGTAGATGCATCAATAGGCCTTGATAAGAGGCGCTTGTCTACAAATGATTTATTAAGAGACTTATCAGTCTCAGAAAATAAAAAAATTAAATTTATAGAGTTGGATGAAATTAATTTGTTTAAGCGGACTCCTTACTGGAATGGTGAGTTAATATTTTATGATACTCATCATATTAATGAAGTCGGTGCCAAAGAGCATGCTAAACAAGCTTTACCTATAATTTCAAAAGAATTATTTTATGATCAATAGGTTTTTTAAGGGAAGTGAGTTTTCTCGAAATGTATTAACTCTTATAACTGGGGCTTCTATCGCGCAAGCTATTCCTATTGCAATTAGTCCAATTCTTACACGTATTTATACACCAGAAGATTTTGGGATTTTAAGCTTATTTGCAACAATTTCAGCTGTGTTCGGAAGCATTGTTAATGGACGGTATGAGCTTGCTATTATGCTGCCTAAAAAGGACAGTGATGCAATTAATTTATTGGTTTTGGGTTTTGCAATATGTGCAGTAATATCTTTTTTGCTTGGTTTTATCGTGTTTTTTTTAAATGAAAATATAAGGAATTTATTGGGGAACCAAGAAATAGAATTTTGGCTTTACTTTGTACCTGTAGCTGTCTTTCTTACGGGTGTTTTTAATTTGCTTAATTATTATAATGTTAGGAATAAATATTATAAAGATATAAGGAATGCGGCTGTTTCAAAATCTATAGTAGGTGCTGCAAGTCAACTAAGTATAGGTGTTTTGAAGGGAGGAGTCGTAGGTCTAATAACAGGACAACTATTGTCTCAATTAGTGGCTAATTCGAGACTAATTAAAAATCTAGGCAGGAAAAAAATAGCGGTATCTGTTAATAAAATAAAGATTATTGCCTTAGCTAAAAAGTATAAAGACTTTCCTAGGTTTACGCTCTGGGCAGGTTTGTTCAATACGCTTTCGCAGAATATTAATAATGTTATAATTTCAATGTTTTATGGTTTATCAACCTTAGGTTATTATAGCTTTACTGAGAGAGTGCTAGGTATGCCAGCTAGTTTAATAGGTAGTGCTATCGGAAAAGTTTATTTTCAAGAAGCAAGTAAAGAGCAGCAAGAGACAGGTAGTGCTTATAACAGCTTTATAAGTGCAAGTAAGAAGTTAGTGCTTATCGGTTTGCCATTTTATTTTGTTTTGTATTTTGTTGTGGAAGATATTTTTTATTACGTTTTTGGGAGTGATTGGCTTGTGGCTGGTAGCTATGCCAAGATCATGGTTCCATTTTTTATGGTTAGATTTGTTGTTTCTCCACTAACCGTAACAAATCAAATTAATAAAAAAAACAAATTAGGTATGATTTGGCAGCTCGGTCTTTTAGGGCTCTATTTAACTGTAATTTATTTAAGTGACTATTTAGAGTTGAGTTTTGAAGAGTTTTTGAATTTTTTGGTTGTGGTCTTGTCTGTTTATTATATGTTTTTTTATATTTTGATTTACTCGCACGTGAGAATACGAGGTTAATTTGGATAAATATCTAGATCCTAAAAGGTATTGTTTTTTTATTATATGTAAAATAATCTCATTAACTTCACCTGTCATAAAAATATGGGAAAAAAGTCAATGTAAAAAATATGCTGAAGCTTCAATTAAGCATCAACCAATGTTTATCATTGGGGCACCAAGAACGGGGTCAACAATTTTATATCAAACTCTAACAAATCAATTAGATGTTCTTTATATTGACAACTTGGCTTGCAGGTTTAATAAAAATCTTTTTTTTGGGTTTTGGTTGAGTAACTTGTTTTTTAAGCAAAAAGCACATAACTGCTTTTCCTCTAATCATGGGTCGACAAAAGGACTACATTCACCCAGTGAATGCGGTAGCTTTTGGTATAGATGGTTGCCAAGAGATAGACATTTTATAAATCATGATGACGTGACAGATAAAATGGTAAAAGAAATTAGAGAAGAAATAACAGCAATTACAAATAAATATGGTAAGCCTGTAGTTTTTAAGAATTTAAATGCTGGTCAAAGATTAAGGTTTATTAATAAAGCGTTTCCTAATGCTAAAATTATTTTCTTGAGAAGGGACCCGCGTTTTGTTATACGATCAATTTTGAAAGCTAGGGAGAAGCTTGGGGTTGATGTAAACTCTTGGTGGAGTGTTATGCCGCCGAATGTTGAGGAGTTGATGGGTTTGTCAGAAAGTGTTAAGTGTGCGGCGCAAGTATACTTCTTAGAGAAACAAATATCTGATGATTTAAATTTGTTTCCTCAAAACAATATTAAAGTTATTCATTATAAAAATTTAAACCAATTTCTGTTGCAAGGTCTTGCGAAATGGATAGGTGTAAAGCCGAAAGAGGCAGGTCTATTACCTGTTTTTGAGAAGGATTGTTTTTCTGAGCTAGCGCGAGAAGAACAAGAGTATTTAGATGGAATTATTACTAGTTATCCATTTGAGAAGGACTTATTTTTTTGAAAGAGATTTATCGTAAGCTTTGTAGCGATGAGCCATCAATCCCTCTTTTTTCACAGGCCTGGTGGTTAGACGCTGTTGCTGGAGATAACTGGGATGTGTGCCTCGTTGAGAAAGGAGGAGTGGTGGTAGCGAGTATGCCATATACTCGTTCGTCTCGTTTAGGAATGACGGTTATTTCTAAGCCTGCCCTGACGCAAACCCTTGGGCCTTGGATTCGTCCAACCAATGCAAAGTATGCAAAACAGTTATCGACCGAAAAAGAGCTAATGGGAATGTTGATCGACCAACTGCCAGAATACGCCTATTTTAATCAAACATGGCATCATAGTATGCAAAATTGGTTGCCCTTTTTTTGGAGAGGCTTTGAGCAAACGACTAGATACACATACGTGATCGAAGACTTATCAGATATTGATTATGTTTGGGCTAACCTACAAGAAAATATTCGAAGAGAAATACGAAAAGCTACAAATAAAGTCAAGCTTAAGGTTAGAACGGACTTATCTATTGATGATTTTATTGCGCTTAATAAAATGACGTTTTCTCGGCAGGGTAAGGCCATGCCATATTCTCCCAGCTTTATAATAAAAATGGTTACAGAAGCTAAAAAGCGTAACCAATGTCAGTGGTTTATTGCCCAGGATGATAAAGGTCAAAATCACGCAGGGGTCTTAATCATATGGGATGAGCAATCGGCTTATTATCTAATGGGTGGTGGAAATCCGGAGTTACGTAACAGCGGCGCAACCAGTTTATGTATGTGGGAGGCTATCAAATTTTCTTCGACAGTAACACAACGTTTTGATTTTGAAGGTTCTATGATTGAACCCATTGAGCGATTTTTCAGAGGGTTTGGTGCAGTTCAAACGCCTTATAGTATGTTGACTCACGTGCCGAGTAAGCGATTCAGGCTCTTGAAACTCTTACGCGAACTTATAAATCGATGAATCTGAACGCCTTACGCTGGATGGAAGCTATTCTGTTCGACAGATATGGAATTAACTTTACCTTAGTTGAAGTTAATTCCACTATTGCGCTTAGTCACCCGTCATGTCCTGGAAATATAATATTCGATCAATTGAATTCTGACTTTTTAATGGTAGGTGGGAAACTTTTGTTTGGGGTTTGGAATCCAGAGGCTGAGGGCTGGAGTTCTGTCATGAATCTTCCTATACCTATGCCAGGGATGTTGCCTGTTAAAGGAGATCTGATCGAGAAACTTGATGAAGATTATCTTATTCATTATGATATTCTTGGCTTGGCGTATTGGATGCTGACACGAGTGGAAGAAGTCGGTTGCTCTGACTTAGATGTCCACGGGCGCTTTCAAGCCTCATCCTCTCATGCTTATAAATATGGATATTTAAATAGGCCTATTGTAGATGAGTGGTTTGGAGTACTAGGGCAGGTCATTGAGCGTCAGTGGCACGAAGTGACGTTAAAACGTCGAGAGTTTCGTGTAAAAGTTTCTCATGATGTAGACCTCCCAAGTAGATATGGGTTTAAAACTTGGTCCAGACTAGTACGGATAATGGCTGGTGATATACTTATAAGAGGTGATTTTAATGCTTTAGCCGCCCCTTTGATTAAACTCAAAACAAAAAATAAAATGTGGTCCAGAGATCCGTATAATAACATGAAAAAAATAATGGATCTTTCTGATAAATATAATATCAAAAGTGCATTTTATTTTATTTCAGGCTGTACAGATGTCTCCAAAGATTCTGACTATACACTTGATCATCCTGCAATACAGTCGTTGATGATTGAGATCGATTCAAGAAACCATGAAATAGGCCTACATCCTAGTTATGGGGCTTCGTTGGACAGCGCTGCTTTTTTCTCTGAAGTTGATAACCTTAAAGAAACAATGATCTCTTTAGGTATTAGAGTTAAAAAAATTGGAGGGAGAATGCATTATTTACGATTTACTGCTCCAGAAACATTCAGGTTGTGGGGTGATAGTTCTTTTTTACAATATGATTCTTCTCTTGGGTATGCTGATCATAGCGGTTTTCGTGCAGGAACAGCTGTTCCTTATATATATTTTGATCCTATCAAGAAATGCCAAGTGGATATAGTTATTCAGCCTTTAATTGCAATGGAAGTAAGTGTGACTTCTCCTTCCTATCAAAACTTAGGCTTAGGTAACTTGGCTTTAAAACAATTTCTAGAACTGAAAAATACCTGTCGAAAGGTAGGTGGTGATTTTACGTTGTTATGGCATAACTCTAATATGGTCGACAACCAATCATTTGAGCTTTACGAAGCAGTTTTAAGAGGTTAGGTTTAAGTGATTGCGAAAAAAAATACAAGTAAGAAAATACTGATTGTTTCGTGTATTTCTACGGATAAACAGAGTGCTTTTCAAAGAATTAATGGATTTGTTTCGTACTTGTCCGAGTTTGGTCATGACGTGGAAGTTGTCGCGTTAAAATCAAATAATGGACCTTCGTTTTCAGACTTTATGAGCGTTCCAGTCCATGATATTAGTAATAAAGGCTATATTAGCTATTTTAATTTAACGGGGAGGGATTGCTTCGTTGTTCACAAAATTAAGGCTGCATTTAATCTTGTTCTTAATATAACAGGCTTTGAACGTTATAAAAAATGGAAGATTGAGGCGGAGAGGGAGATTAGAATGCTACTAGCCAGTGAAAATTTTGACGTTGTAATTAGTTCGTATGCGCCTGAAGCTGCCCATGAGGTTATACTGAAATTAAAATCAAGTTTTCCTCATATTAAATGGATTGCGGATATGCGTGATGAGATGTCCCATTCTCCATATTTGAAACCAAGGCAGCAGAAAAAAATATATAAAATTGAACAAGATATTTTAAATAAGGCAGATGCGATTGTTTCTGTTTCTAAACCCATTATTGATGGTTTTTTAGAAAACAGTAGAAATCCTGATCTGATCTTTGGGGAAATTAGAAATGGTTATAATTACGAGCCCATTCTATATAAAAAAGTAGCTCCCAGACTTCCTTCAGAAAAATGTAGGCTAGCATTTTTAGGGACTTTTTATGGTGATATAATCCCAAATACATTATTTTCTGCAATAAAAATTTTGGGTGACAATTCATGTTGTTTTGATATTAAATTTATAGGCACTAATTCTGGGGTTCTTATTCCCAATGAGCTATCAGCAATTGTCACAAAATGTGAACCTATTGCTTACGATGATGCAATTAATAATATGAAGTATAAGCAGGATGGTCTTCTTCTTATTTTGCCTAACTCCGGGCGTAGAGGTGTTTATTCCGGAAAGGTATTCGAATATATGGCGTCCGGGACTCCAATACTGGGGATTTTAGATCCTACTGATGTGGCGGCTGATCTTATTAAAGAAAGTTGTACGGGTTATGTGGCTGATTTTAATTGTCCAGATAAAATTGCAGAAATGTTATTGAGTTTTTTAGAGCAGTGGAGATTGGGTTTAAATATACGCGTTAATGACGAGGTGGTTTTGAATCACCATCGAAGAAGCCAAGTCTCTAAACTTAATAATCTTATAGTCAAAGAAATTTTTAATGAACATAGATGAATCTAATAAAACAAAAATCCTGGTTTTCGGGCCTGATTCTATTCACACATTTAAATTTATTAAAATGATAGTCCCTGAATACGATGTTACATTAATTACTGATGGGAATAGTAATTCTTACTTATGCCGAACGATTGTTATGTCTCGGGGTATAAAAATGTTTTTTGAAATTCCAAAAATTATCAAAGAAGTTTGCCCTGATTATATTCATGTCCATACAATTAATCGTGTCACTTTTCCATTGTGCTTTCTTGCTCCTTCAAATATTCCTATTGTATTAAGTGCATGGGGGTCAAGTGTATTAGTTATTCCGTATATAAGTTGGTTCCATAAGAAATTTGTTCAATATTGTTTGAATAAGTCCTCAGTTATCACCGTAGATGCGAATATCGAGCAATATGTGATAGAACGGCTAGTCGATGATAAAGTTGTACGTGAGGCAAACTTTGGCATTGATGACTCTTACTTGAACTTACTAGATGATAGTAACTCAGTGAAAGAGAATATTATTTATTCTCCAAGAAGTCATTCAAATATTTATAATATTGGAAAGGTTATTGATGGTTTCGTTAAGTTCTCAAAATCCAACCCTGAGTGGAGGCTGATTTTAGGTGGTTTCGAGCATGAAGAAAATACTTCCAGATATAAAGAGATAATTAAATCAGCGGGATTGTCTGAACGAGTGCTATTCAAAGGCTTTGTGAGTCCAGAGGAAAATTTAAAATTAAATATCCGGTCAAAAATTGTAGTTTCTGTCCCCCACTCAGATGGTAAATCTCATTCAGTAATGGAGGCTATTTCTTCTGGGGCTATATGTTTCGTTTCTGATATTCCTTCTAATCATGAGCTGATAATGCAAGGAGTTAACGGTTTTTTTGTAGAATCTAATGAAAAGATCGATTTTTCATTATTTAGTGAAATTGATATGGACTTGCTTGAATCTGTCAACAAAAAGCTTGTGACCGGATTTTCTTTTTCAGTTAATTCTTATCGTTTTAAACAGGTATACGAAAATTTATGAGTATTTGGTATCTGCATCATTATGCAGGACATCCTAAAGTTGGAATGTCTTATAGACCTTATTATCTTGCTCGTGCTATGAAGGATCTTCATCAAGAAATGGTTGTTTTTAGTGCAAGTTTTCATCACCTTAAAATCAACGAATGTTCTCAAAAGGACAGAATCGTATTGGAGTATGTTGATGGTATACCATACTGCTGGATAAAAACGAGAGCTTATAGCGGGAATGGTTTTGGACGTATAATCAATATGTTTCAGTTTGCATTTATATTACTCTTAATTAATCCTGTTAAACAACTAGGGTTAACTAAGCCTCGGCATATTATAGTTTCTTCAGCACACCCTTTTCATATTTTAGCTGGCTGGCTATATGCTAAACGTTATAAAGCAAGTCTGTCTTTCGAAATACGTGATATTTGGCCACTTAGTATTATAGAACTATTAGGGATAAGTCGTTTTCACCCTTTATGTGTTTTAATTAAAATTTTTGAAAAATTTGCATTTATTGTATCAGACAGAATAATATCTGTATTACCAAATGCTTGGCCTTATCTTGAAAGAAATGGAGTTAAGCCAAATGATTTTTTCTATCTTCCGAATGGAACTTTAGAGGTTGATGATTCTGAAAGCTATGCTCTTAAAGAAGAAGATGACTTAGTGCTGAAAGCAATGGAAAAAATTATTGACTCGTATCCGAAAGTAATATTTTATGGCGGAGGCCATGGTGTGCCAAATAATTTGGAGCTGCTGATTGAGGCTATGCGCTACGTACCAAGTAAATATGCACTTGTGTTAGTTGGTGACGGTCAATTGAAACCAAAACTAAAGGCTTTAGCGCAAAGCTATAAACTTCGTAATGTGTTTTTTTTAGATAAAGTCAGTAAATCAGCAATCATGTTATTAATAAGAATGTCTGAAATATGTATAATTTCTGCTCATAAAACTCCTTTATATCAGTATGGGGTTAGTATGAATAAGTTGTTTGACTATATGTTAGAGTCTAAACCTGTATTATTTGCTATAGACTCCCCAAATAGTGTTATTGAAAAATCAAAGTGTGGAATAGTATTGGCCTCTGAAAATGCAATTGACGTTGCAGAGGGAATTAAAGATATGTTAGAACTTCCAGATGAAAATCTTTTAAATATGGGCGAGAGAGGGCGTGATTTTGTTTTAAAGAATCATCTTTTTTCCGTACTTGCTCGTAAATTATTAAATGAATTAAATAAAATTGAATTTAAAGGAGGATAATTTTTGCTTTTATATAGTAGTTTTTACCTACTAGTTTGTTTTTTTACTTGGTTTCTTACAGGGAAACTCCTAAGTTATGCATTAAGAAAAAAATTACTTGATGTGCCAAATGAGCGAAGTTTACATGCAAATCCTACTCCGAGAGGGGGAGGAGTTTCTGTTGTTGTTGTTTTTATATTGGGTCTATGCATATTAGTTTTCAGCGATTTTTTGTCAGTAACAAATTTTATTTCTTTTACCTGTGCAGCGCTATTGGTCTCCGTAGTCGGTTTTATCGATGATCATGGTCACGTTCCCGCTCGCTGGAGGATTTTAGTACATGTTAGTGCTGCTCTGCTTTTAGTATTTATGTTGCGCGGAATTCCAGGGTTAATAGTTTTAGGGTTTGAAATAAACTTATCAGCGCTTGGCTATCCAATTGCCATTGTTTATCTAGTATGGCTACTTAATCTTTATAATTTTATGGATGGTATTGATGGTCTTGCCAGCATGGAGGCGATATGTGTATGTATTGGTGCGTCAATCTGTAGTTTCATTATTCAGCAATGTTCTCTGACTGAGTCTTCTATTGTATCGATGTTACTAGCAAGCTCTGTAGCAGGGTTTATGATATGGAATTACCCCCCCGCTAAAATATTCATGGGCGATGCGTGTAGTGGTTTTCTTGGGCTGGTATTAGGGGCGCTATCTTTACTTGCAGTCTGGGAAAACAGTGCAATGCTTTGGTGCTGGATTATTCTCCTTGCTGTATTTATTACTGATGCGACAATGACTCTGTTCAGACGGGTTGTGAGTGGAGAGAAAATATACGAAGCACATAGAAATCATGCATATCAGCATGCAGCCACTTATTTCGGTTCACATCTGCCTGTAGTGTTGGCTGTTGTGTTGATAAATACTCTCTGGCTTTTTCCTATGGCTCTTTTTGTCGCCCTGGATATGATTGATGGCCTTATTGCCATTATAATTTCATATACACCGCTTTTAGTTATTGCTTATAAATTTAATTCTGGTATTTCAGTAATAGAGAGGCGATAATGATTCAATTTTTCGTTAAATTTAGAAGTAGGAAATGAAGTGCTACCTTTCGTGATAAGGATGTCTCGTAATATGAAAAAGGCATTTTTTTTGTTGATTGACTTCTTATTACTTCCAATTTGTTGCTGGTTTAGCTATGCCTTACGTTATGGTGACTGGACTGCCGTCAATTTTGTGCACTGGCCTGCTTACCTACTAGCACCGTTGATCGCGATTCCTATCTTTATCAAGATGGGCATGTATCGGGCGATCATTCGCTATATTGGTTATCGGGCACAGTGGACGGTTGTTAAAGCGGTTTCGCTGTCGGTATTGGTTTGGGCTGTGGCCGTTTATATGATGGCGCTGGATTATAATACGCCTCGATCGGTCATCTTAATATTTTGTTTGGTGGCGGTATTAGTTATTGGCGGTAGCCGAATGGTTGCGCGCTGGATTATTTTGCATCAGTTCCCCGGCGGTAATAGTAAAGCACAAAGACATGCTGATCGGGTGCTTATCTATGGGGCAGGCTCTGCTGGCCGACAGTTGGCTACGGCTTTAGGTGAGTCGGGTGAGTTTTCACCCATCGCCTTTGTTGATCATGATCAAACCTTAAAAGGGATGGATATCAATGATCTACGGGTTTATGACCCTGCCGATATTGCTGCACTAATTGAGCGCTACGATATTGATTCGGTTTTGCTGGCTATTCCTTCGGCTTCTCGGCTGCGAAGAAAAGCGATTGTTGATTCGTTAAGCGGCTTTCACCTCAGAGTGCTAACGTTGCCTGCATTATCGGATATTGCCGGTGGCAAGGTGAGCATGAGTGATGTCCGTGAAGTTGATATTGCCGATCTGCTGGGCCGCGAAGAGGTTCAGCCCAATAAAGCATTGCTTGATGCCTGTATTTTAGGGCAGAGTGTTTTGGTCACTGGGGCAGGGGGATCGATTGGTTCCGAGCTTTGTCGTCAGATTATCAATCAAGCGCCTTCCACGCTGGTGCTTTATGAACAATCAGAGTTCGGCCTTTATTCCATCGAGCAAGAGTTACAGCCGTTAGTAACAGATGGCATTAAAGTGATCGCTGTTTTAGGCTCTGTGCTCGATTCCGCTTATCTCAAGCGAGTGATGACACAATATGGAGTGAACACCATTTACCATGCAGCTGCCTACAAACATGTGCCGCTAGTTGAGGTGAATATGGTTGCCGGTGTGCGTAATAATCTACTCGGCACTTGGAATGCAGCCGAAGCGGCGATTGCATGCGGGGTTAAAAACTTTGTTTTGATATCGACCGATAAAGCGGTTAGGCCAACGAATATCATGGGAGCCAGCAAGCGCTTTGCCGAGCTTGTTTTACAAGCATTGAGTCAGCGGGAACAAGGCCTTGGGCCGCGTTTTGCTATGGTGCGTTTTGGCAATGTGCTGGGTTCATCGGGATCGGTTATTCCCTTGTTTCGGCGTCAGATTCGTGAAGGAGGGCCGGTAACGGTAACCCACCCGCAAATTACGCGTTATTTTATGACGATCCCCGAAGCCTCATCGTTAGTCATTCAGGCGGGCTCGATGGGCTCGTCAGGTGATGTGTTTGTGTTAGATATGGGGAAGCCCGTTAAAATTAACACGCTGGCGAAGCAGATGATCAATTTGACCGGTTTATCGATCAAGGATGCAGATCATCCTGATGGTGATATAGAGATCACCTATACCGGTTTGCGTGATGGTGAAAAACTCTATGAAGAGCTGTTAATTGGTGACAATGTGCAAGCCACCGATCACCCGATGATCATGCGGGCAGAGGAAGATATGCTCGTGTGGGATAAGCTGAAGTGGATATTAGATGAGATGACGCAAGCGTTAAATCATTATGATTACGTTAAAGTGCGTCTGTTACTGTTGGAAGCCGTCAACGGCTATGATCCACAGCATGAAATCGTCGATCCAATGTATGCTCCTCTTTCAGTCGCTACGCTTGAGCATGAAATATAAACTCCTGGAGTATTTCACTGTAGGGTAAGCCTGCGAACCCTGCCATAAGCGATCAGTCATTACCCATGTAATAACATGAAATCGTCGCAGATTATGTTTACCCACACCATCGGTTCGCCAAGCTCACCGACACCCTACAGAAATGCCGTGCTTATTGATAACCTGTGGGAGCCGTGCCTCACGGCGATGTGTTTGATTTGTGGCCGATTCAATCGCGACGAGGGCGTGGCTCGCTACGTTGTGGTGTTTTTGATGGGTATCCAGCGCCACTAGAAAGGGCACTCACAGAGTGATGTTTATGTGGGAGCTGATTGGCTTTGGTCTTATGGATAACCTGTGGGAGCCGTGCCTCACGGCGATGTGTTTGATTTGTGGCTGATTCAATCGCGACGAGGGCGTCGCTTGCTACGTTGTGGTGTTTTTGATGGGTATCCAGCGCCATTAGAAAGGGCACTCACAGGGTGATGTTTATGTGGGAGTTGTTTCTGGGGGGGATTGGCTTTGGTCTCACCTATACGGCCACACCATCGGTTCGCTAAGCTCACCACACCTACAGAAATGCTGTGCTTATGGATAACCTGTGGGAGCTGTTTCTGGCTGTGATTGGCTTTGGTCTCACCTGTACGATCACACCATCGGTTCGCTAAGCTCACCACACCTACAGAAATGCTGTGCTTATAGATAACCTGTGGGAGCCGTGCCTTACGGCGATGTGTTTGATTTGTGGTCGATTCAATCGCGACGAGGGTGTCGCTCGCTACAAAACAATGCGTTTATAGGCGGCGTGTAGAGCACGACTTGAACCATCGACCTACACATTTCTATTAGAGAGTTGAGTCGGGCTTTTTCTTGATGATTTTAAGGGGGGAAATGGTGCCTCTTGATGGACTTGAACCATCGACCTACACATTTCTATTAGAGAGTTGAGTCGAGCTTTTTCTTAGATTTATGAGGTGAATGGCGGTGTATTTCAAGATAGTTGTCGCCTTGATTTTATCTTTATCTGGGTTCAATCGCGACGAGGGCGTCGCTCGCTACTCATTTCTATTAGAGAGTTGAGTCGGGCTTTTTCTTGATGATTTTAAGGGGGGGGAATGGTGCCTCTTGATGGACTTGAACCATCGACCTACACATTTCTATTAGAGAGTTGAGTCGAGCTTTTTCTTGATGATTTTAAGGGGGGAAATGGTGCCTCTTGATGGACTTGAACCATCGACCTACACATTTCTATTAGAGAGTTGAGTCGGGTTTTTTCTTTAAATTATAAAGGAGAAATGGTGCCTCTTGATGGACTTGAACCATCGACCTACCGATTATGAGTCGGGTGCTCTAACCAACTGAGCTAAAGAGGCACATGGGGTTCGGCTGAGATTACGTCTGTTGTAATAGCGAGTAAAATTTTACTATTTCAATCGAGGTAAAAGCCGCTCTCTGAGAGAGGACGCCCATAATACCACAGGATATTATGGGCGCAACGGTCTGATTTAAAAGATTTTAGTGTTCGTCTAGGAAACTGCGCAGATGGTCTGAGCGGCTTGGGTGACGAAGCTTACGCAGTGCCTTCGCTTCAATCTGACGAATACGTTCACGGGTCACATCAAACTGCTTACCAACTTCTTCAAGCGTGTGATCGGTGTTCATGTTAATACCGAAACGCATCCGCAGTACTTTGGCTTCACGAGCGGTTAGGCCTGAGAGGACATCTTTGGTCGCTTCGCGTAGACCTTCGCCTGTGGCGGAGTCTACCGGTGAATCGATGGTGATATCTTCGATAAAATCACCCAAGCTTGAATCTTCATCGTCGCCAATTGGCGTTTCCATGGAGATTGGCTCTTTGGCGATTTTTAGCACTTTACGAATTTTGTCTTCAGGCATATCCATCCGTTCAGCTAACTCTTCAGGAGATGGCTCGCGGCCCATTTCCTGTAGCATCTGACGGGAGATACGATTTAGCTTGTTGATTGTTTCGATCATATGCACCGGAATACGAATGGTACGTGCCTGATCGGCAATCGAACGGGTAATTGCCTGACGAATCCACCAAGTAGCATAAGTCGAGAACTTATAACCGCGACGGTATTCAAACTTATCTACGGCTTTCATCAAGCCGATGTTGCCTTCTTGAATAAGGTCAAGGAACTGCAAACCGCGGTTGGTATATTTTTTAGCGATCGAGATAACCAGACGCAGGTTGGCTTCCACCATCTCTTTTTTAGCTCGACGGGCGCGGGCTTCACCAATCGACATGCGACGGTTAACCTCTTTCATCTCGTTGAGTGTCAGTTGAATATCTTGTTCTGATTGCACCAGTTTTTTCTGCGCGCGACGCAGTTCGATCTCATGACGTCTAAGAATTTTGGCGTAATCCGTATCGGCACTTAACAGGTTGTCTAACCACTCGCTGTTAGTCTCGTTACCTGGGAACTCTTTGATAAACTGACGGCGAGGCATTTTTGCACGCTGAGTACAAATTTGCATAATCGTCCGTTCTTGCTTACGAATCTTATCGATAGAGCTACGCACATTCGTAACCAGCATATCGTAATAACGCGGCGAAAGTTTAATCGGTGAGAAGGCGTCGGCGAGCTCTTCAAATGCTTTCGCGGCGGTTTTGCTGTTACGGCCTTCTTTAGCAACGGCTTTCTTGTAGGTAGAGAAGGTGCTGCGTAATAAGTCAAAACGGCGTTTGGCTTCTTCAGGATCTGGGCCGCGCTCTTTCTCTTCGTCATCATCGTCATCTGCAGCGGCTTCTGCTTGTTGTGCTGCGGATGGGATTTCAACACCGTCATCCGGATCAATATAACCACTGAAGATATCGCTGAGGCGACTTTCTTCTTCTATGGTTAAATCGTATGCAGCCAGAATCGCGTCAACGGAGCCTGGAAACGCGGCTAAGCCGGCCATCACTTCACGTAAGCCTTCTTCAATCCGCTTGGCTATTTCGATCTCGCCTTGACGGGTGAGTAGCTCAACGGTACCCATTTCACGCATATACATACGCACGGGATCGGTGGTGCGTCCGGCATCTGATTCTACCGCGGCCAGTGCGGCAACGGCTTCTTCATCTGCTTCTTCAGCGGAGTCGCCTTCGGTCATCAGCAGGGTTTCTGCATCCGGCGCTTCTTCGGTGACTGAGATACCCATATCGTTGATCATACGGATTATATCTTCGACTTGGTCCGGATCAGCAATATCTTCTGGCAGATGGTCATTAACTTCAGCATAGGTAAGGTAGCCTTGTTCCTTACCTCTTGCGATCAATTCCTTGAGGCGTGACTGCTGCTTTGAGGTATCTGACATAATTGCCCTTCAGTGATGACAAAAGTGAAAAAATTAGCCCGACATTATAGCGATTTCAGGCTAGGAATTCTACAGACCGCTAATGCTTAAGCGGATAATTCCCTTATAAAAATAGACTATTTTCAATGTGCTGCGTAGAAAGATGAAAATCGAGTCTGAGATTTCTCTGTAGCTCAATTATGGGGGTGGTTTGACGAATTTCAAGGCGGATGGTTATTTTTCAGGTGTCTTTCTTAATCGGCTGCCAGCTTGTTGCATGATCAGTTGATTGAGGCGGCGCTTATCTTCGCTACTCAGATGAGGTTGAGATTTTAGCTGAAGGATTTCGCGGTCGAGGTGGCGCTCTTGTAAACGATTCAGGCAATCGCTTAATACCTGCTTGGCATTGTCGAAATCGATAATGGGTGTTTGATGGGCAATCTCATTGAGTTGACGAATCAGTGGCTTGAGGTGCTCGTGTTCTTGCCAGTCGATCGCCAGAATGCCGGGCGTGACGCCGGGGTTTTCTTGTAAATACATGGCGAGTTGGTAGAGCAGTACTTCGGCGCTATCATCAGAATTGGCGAGCACTTCAAGGTCGCGGCACTGATTAGCAAGGGTTGGCAAGTGTAGCAGGATGGATACTGCGGTGCTGCTTGGGTTGAAGTGCACTGCCGATCCGCCTGGTGGTGCGGGGCGAAACTTTTTATGGCTGCCTTTGCCAAACTCCTTTGAGCTTTTTTTGCCTTGGCTAAAGGGTTTTTGTTCAAACCCATGGGGGTCGTACTGGTTTTGCCCGGCATCATGGTAGTCAGATGAAGGCTCAAAATAGCCAGCGTCTTCATAGCTGGCCGCTTCATATGAGTAATCGGGTGCTGGTGCGGCAGCGCTGGCCGTGGTTTCTTGTAAGTTATTCACACTGACAAGCTGCTCTAAGCTGAGGCCGGTGAGATCCGCTATTTTTTCCTGCATCATCTGTTTCAAAATGCCGGGCTGCATTTGATCAATCAAGGGCAGGGCTTGATTACTGAAGCGAGCGCGACCATCGAGTGAGAGCATGTCGGCACCGTCTTCGAGCGTCTTGAAGAAGAAATCAGAGAGCGGCAATGATTCATTTAGGCGTTGCTCAAACTGCTCGCAGCCCTCTTGACGCACGAGGCTATCGGGGTCTTCGCCTTCAGGCAGGAAAAGAAATCGCGCTTGCTTGCCATCAGTAATCACGGGTAACGTGGTGTGCAGTGCGCGTTTTGCGGCTTTACGTCCCGCTTCATCGCCATCGAAACAGAAGATGACTTCGGGCACCATCTTTAGGAGGCGCTCGAGATGTTGTTCGGTGGTGGCGGTGCCGAGAGTAGCGACTGCATAGCCGATACCGTATTGGGCTAAGCCGACAACATCCATATACCCTTCGACAATAATCAGCCGTTCAAGGCTTTGATTAAACTTGCGGGCTTCGTATAGACCGTACAGTTCACGGCTCTTGTGAAAGGTATCGGTTTCTGGCGAGTTGAGATATTTAGGTTTTTCATCGCCGAGCACGCGGCCACCAAAGGCGATGACTCGGCCGCGCATATCACGTATCGGAAACATAATCCGTTCGCGGAAACGATCGTAATAACGGTCGGAATCTTCCTTGTTGATCAGCATGCCGGCTTGTTCTAAGCGCACCTTGGTGGCTTCATCTTTAGCCAGCTTTTTCAGCAGGTTATCCCAGCCAGGTGGCGCATAGCCAATACCAAAGCGAGCGGCAAACTGACCTGTTAGACCGCGGTTTTTAAGATAGTCGACCGCGATCGCTTTATGGGGATGATCTCTGAGCTGATGCTGATAAAAGGCCGATGCTTCTTCCAGTAAGGCGTAGATATCTTTGATACGCTGTTCGCGTTGATGATCAACTGGGCCATCCGTTTTCGGCATTTCAACGCCGGCGAGTTTAGCGAGCTCTTCCACGGCTTCGGGGAAGCTGAGGCGATCATGTTCCATTAAGAAACTAAGCGAGTTGCCGCCTGCGCCACAGCCAAAGCAGTAGTAAAACTGTTTTTCGTTATTGACGGTAAACGAGGGGGATTTTTCTTTATGAAACGGACAGAGGCCGGAATAGTTTTTTCCGGTGCGTTTTAGCTTGACGCGAGCTTCAACGATATCGAGAACGTTAACACGTGCAAGAAGATCATCAATGAATGCCTGAGGAATGCGTCCGGCCATGGTGTCAGACTACCTGCTGATAAGGGAAGGGGCAGCAGTTATTTAACTATTTAAAGCGTTTTTGACCAGCTTGCTGATAGTGCCCATATCGGCGCGCCCTTGAGCCTGCGGCTTAACTAGAGCCATGACTTTGCCCATATCTTGCATGCTTTGCGCACCAGAATCGACGACGGCTTGCTTAACAATAGCGGCAATTTCAGCTTCTATAAGCGGCTGAGGCAGGAACTCCTTGATAACAAGAAGCTCCTGTTGCTCAATATCGGCCAGATCATCACGACCGGCAGTATTAAACTGCTCGATCGAATCGCGGCGCTGTTTTTGCATTTTGTCTAGCGTCGCGAGAACGCGGGCATCATCCAGCTCAATACGCTCATCCACTTCGATGCGTTTAAGCTCAGACAGGATCATTCGGATAGTACCTAGGCGCTCTTTTGCTTTGGCGCGCATGGCTGCTTTCATCTCGGTACTGATGCGTTGCTTCAGTTCAGACATGCCGATCTCCTGTCTATATTGTGCTGATTAATGCGTGGTGAAGATCTTAGTACAGACGTACGCGGCGTTGGTTTTCGCGCTGAACTTTCTTCAGGTGACGCTTAACAGCAGCAGCAGCTTTACGTTTACGGATTGAAGTTGGCTTTTCGTAGAATTCACGACGACGCACTTCAGCCAAAACACCGGCTTTTTCGCAAGAACGCTTGAAACGACGCAGAGCTACGTCAAATGGCTCGTTTTCTTTAACTTTAACTGCTGGCATATAATACCTTACCTTTCCTGTAGAAATTTAATGTCTGTTCCGCTGAGTATTAGACACAGCTGGCCAATAAGGGCCGGTATTTTATTCTTATGGATCGACAGTGTAAAGCCTAAATACGATGAAATGATTGTTAAAATGGATGATAATAGCTCGATCTTAAGTGCCAGCGGCTTTGAGGCGGGTATTTATCCATGTTTATGAGTGAGAATAGTTAACAATGCGTGTGTTAGGAATCGAAACCTCCTGTGATGAAACCGGCGTGGCTATCTACGACAGTGAGGCCGGCTTATTGGGCGATGCGCTGTATAGTCAGATAGCTGTGCATGCTGAATATGGTGGCGTGGTGCCAGAACTTGCCTCCCGCGATCATGTACGCAAGCTGTTACCGTTGGTTAACGAGGTATTACAGCAGGCGGGTATGCAGGGTAGTGAGTTGGATGCCGTGGCTTATACGGCCGGTCCTGGGCTTATCGGTGCGCTGATGGTTGGGGCTTCTACAGGGCGAGCGATGGCTTTGGCTTGGGGAATCCCCGCTATTGGGGTGCATCATATGGAAGGACACCTGTTAGCGCCGATGCTGGAAGAACAGCCACCGGCGTTCCCGTTCGTTGCGCTGTTAGTGTCCGGTGGACATACACAGTTAGTGCAGGTCGATGGTATCGGCGAATATACATTGCTGGGTGAATCTTTAGATGATGCCGCGGGTGAGGCGTTCGATAAGGCGGCTAAAATGATCGGCCTTAACTATCCCGGTGGGCCGGAAGTGGCGCGTTTAGCGGCGCAGGGCGATCAGAGTCGGTTTCGTTTTCCGCGACCAATGACCGACCGACCAGGCTTGGATTTTAGCTTCAGCGGCTTGAAAACCTTTACCTTGAATACCGCCAATGATCTTCGAGTAGAGGGCGAGTTATCCGATAAGGATCGCTGTGATATTGCAGCCGCCTTTGAAAATGCGGTGGTGGATACGTTGGCAATCAAGTGTCGTCGAGCGTTACAGCAAACGGGCTTTAAGCAGTTAATTATTGCCGGTGGTGTCAGTGCTAATCAGCGTTTACGCGATCGTCTAGAAGCGATGGTTAAAAAAGAGCGTGCTGCTTTGTTTTACGCGCGTCCGCGTTTTTGCACCGATAATGGCGCGATGATCGCTTATGCCGGATGTCAGCGTTTGATGGCGGGACAGAGCAGTGATCTATCGATTCAATGTCAGCCTCGCTGGCCAATGGACACTCTTCCATCGATTGCACTTTGATGCCGTCGGTTTTCAGGCATTCATGAAGCGCTTCATATTCAATTGTCCCCGTTGTATCTTTCAGCGATGAATGATTAGTGATCTCCATCGCACGGCAGTCAATCAGTCTGACGTGCGATGGAGCCTTCAGATGGTGGCTTGATGGCTGCTTGCTACGGTTTGAATTACAGTGGTTTTTCTCTGTGATTCAATAAATTGCGTATGTTTTGATGATGCGTCGCTAATATTAAGCTGCTCATTATGATGACGGGTATGAGTAGCGGTGGGTTGAGCAGCCAGCAGAATATCGGGCTTAGCAAGGCCATGCTCACGGCGGCGAGGGATGAGATACGCCGAATAGCCAGTAGTACAAGCCAGACACCCGCCTGCAGTATCGCCAGCCGATAATCCAAAAGTAAGCAGCAACCGAGCATAGTGGCGACGCCTTTGCCGCCGCTGAAGCGTAAGAAAATAGACCATATATGGCCGATCAAGGCGCAGATACCGACGAGTGCCTGATTAAACAGCGCGAAATCCATCCAGCGAGCGATGGAGATGGCCAGCATGCCTTTACACAGATCACCCGTCAGCGTGAGCAAGGCGGCAGGCCAGTTGCCCGTCCTTAGTACATTGGTTGCCCCGGGGTTACCAGAGCCCAGTTGACGAGGATCATCGATCCCCATAAAGTGGCATATAAGCACCGCATTAGATACAGAACCGAGTAGATAAGCGATAGCCATCACGGACAGTGTTATTATGGCATCGGCTTCGATCATAGGTGTGTTTCGCCGTTGTTAATAAGTAACTATTTTTTATAGCGTACTTAAGCCAAGGATGAAAGGAATATTGCGACGCTAAGGAGTTCAGGGATGAAGAAAGTGATAGTACTAACGTTGCTCTTATGGGCAAACGATGTTTTTGCTGGGTTGCGAATGGATGATGGCAGCTTGATTAGGGCAGGTGATAATATTGATCTTCTCTATGCGCATTGGGGCAAAGAAGATTTACGCCTCAGGAGTAAGAAAACCTGTAACCATATCATTCAGTTAAAGCGAAGTTACTGTTCTACTCGACGACTCGTTTGGGTAAGTGATGGCCGTTATATACTGGTACAGGTGTTAGGGCGTATGATTATTAAAACAGGTTGGACTCGATCAAAGCGAGCGCTGCAAGATGCGCTTTAATTAATTTGTGAAAAATCTGATATCGATTGCTGATTGTAAGGGTTTTGTCTTGGATATTGTGTACATTGAGGGTTTAACCGTAGAGACCGTGATCGGAATCTATGACTGGGAGCGTGAGATTCGTCAGCGCGTGTGTTTGGATATTGAGATGGCAACGGATATTCAGCAGGCGGCCGCCGCTGAAGATATCGATCGCACACTGAATTATAAAACCGTCTCTGATCGCTTAATTAGTTTTATTGAAAGCAGTGAGTTTTTGCTGGTTGAAACTATGGCGGAAGAGATTGCGCAGATTGTGTTGGATGAGTTTGATGTTCGCTGGCTCAAGTTGAAATTAGGTAAACCGGGTGCCGTGCCAATGGCACGAGATGTCGGTGTCATTATTGAACGAGGAGAGCGCTTCTAATGGCTGAGGTGTTTGTGAGTATCGGTAGTAATACTCAACGTGAAGTTTATATTCAACGTTGTCTTGATGCATTGGATGCACAATTTACAAAATTGCAGTTATCGCCTGTGTATGAAAGCGAGGCCGTCGGCTTTGTTGGGGATAGTTTTTATAACCTAGTGGCATCGTTTAAAACGGATCTACCGGTTGGCGAATTGAGTAAACAACTCAAGCAGATAGAGGATGATAATGATCGTTGTCGCACCGCGGAGAAGTTTAGCGGCCGTACGCTAGATGTGGATATTCTCACTTATGATGCACTGATCGGCAAGATCGATGGTGTGACATTGCCGCGTGAGGAGATTACCGAAAATGCGTTTGTCTTGTGGCCTTTAGCCGAACTGGCACCCAAAGCTCGGCATCCGGTGCTGGCGGAGACTTATCAACAGCTGTGGTTGGATTACGATAAAACCAAACAAGCGTTGAACCCAGTGCCATTTATCTGGCGAGACAAGGATCTTTCTGCCTGATTTATACAGCAGCACGACTAATCAAAAGGGGTAGGTGATGGATATGGGCTCAGTTATTTTTCTGGTTGTTGTGGCGGCGTTGGTGTTCTATGTGGTGGCGATTTATAACCGTTTAGTCACATTGAAGAATCGTTTTCAAAACAGCTTCGCGCAAATCGATGTGCAGCTGAAGCGGCGTTATGACTTGATTCCTAATTTAGTCGAAACCGCGAAAGCCTACCTTGAGCATGAACGCGGTACGCTGGAGGCCGTTATTGCGGCGCGTAATGATGCGCTGGCGGGCCTTAAAGCGGCGGCGGCTGATCCTGGCAGTGCTCAAGCGTTATCGCAATTGGCGCAGGCCGAAGGGGGCTTGCAAGGCGCCCTCGGTAAGCTAAATATCGTGGTTGAGGCCTATCCAGAACTGAAAGCCGACACCAATATGCGTCAACTCAGTGAAGAGCTAACGTCTACTGAAAATCGTGTTGCTTTTTCACGTCAAGCATTCAACGATGCGGTGACTGAATACAATAGTTATAAACAGAGCTTTCCGCCGGTGATATTGGCTGGAACCTTTGGTCATGCGCAAGATGCTTCATTGCTTGAATTTGCGGATAAAGAGCAGCTACAAGAAGTGCCTAAAGTGAGCTTTTGATACTCGCGTGGTTAAAGCCTGAGAGCGGCGAATCGTATGAATTTTTATAGGGCGCAGGATCAAGCGCGTCAGCGTAGCCGCCTCTTGCTATTGCTGTTTGTATTATTGAATATTGGCTTAGTCTGTCTCATCAATCTCCTGTTTGCTTGGTATCTTTGGGTCAACGATGATCCGCTTTTGTTAGCCGATCGTGTCTTTCTGGATTACCTGAGTTGGCAGCGGATTGCGGTGGTTGCGCTAGCCATCGCATTGTTATTGCTGTTTGCAAGCTGGCTGAAATGGCTCGATGTTAAACAAGGAGGCGGTGCTGTTGCGCAACAGCTAGGTGGTGAACAGGTATTACCACTGACCACGGATGCGGCTGAACGTCGCTTGATCAATGTGGTTGAGGAGATGGCGTTGGCCGCGGGTGTGCCGGTACCGCCGGTATATGTGATGCAACGAGAGATGGGTATCAATGCATTTGCGGCGGGATTAGGGTTAACCGATGCGGCGATTTGTGTCACACGAGGTACCTTAGATAGTCTGAGTCGAGATCAACTGCAGGGTGTTATTGCGCATGAGTTTAGCCATATTTTGAATGGCGATATGCGTCTCAATATGCGTTTGCTGGTGATGTTACATGGGATGGTTTTCTTTGCCGAGTTGGGGCGAGTGTTTGTCAGTAGTCGCTCTAGCTGGTGGGTTGACTCGACCAAATCTCGTCGTTCTAATCGTGGCTATTTAGTGTTGTTAGGTCTCGGATTGATGCTCATCGGTTGGTGTGGCGTGATGGCGGGAAACATGATTAAGGCGGCGATTAGTCGTCAACGTGAGTTTCTTGCGGATGCCTCAGCGGTGCAGTTTACCCGTAATCCGGACGGCATCGCTGGGGCACTAAAAGTGATCGGCGGCAGTCATGTTCAAGGACGTGTGCAGCACCCGGAATGTCAAGAAGCGGGACATCTGTTTTTTGCCGCGGTGATGCCGAGTTGGCTATGGTCGACGCATCCACCACTGGATGTGCGTATTCGCAAAGTTGATCCCCGTTGGGACGGACAATACCTTGAGCCGCAGCCATCCTTAAAGTCTGCCGAGCAGGATGTGGATGGAAAAATTAAAGCTAACCGTCCTGAGGCGCAGGTTATCGAGGGCTTGCTTGGCGCGTTGGCCGGCGCCGAGTTGATGGATTATGCGGCGCCGGATCAACACCGTCAGGTCGCGGCGGAGCATCACCTCTACTCGTTAGCCAGAGATCCTTATGATGCGAGAATGATACTGTTAGGTTTACTCATGGATGGGGATCATGCGCTTCGGCAGCAGCAATTGAATCTAATTCAGGCGGAAGATACCGCCCTCTGTAGCCGCCTCATGGCGTGTCTCGATCAGTTTGAGTTACTGTCAAGAGCCGACTATTTGCCCTTAATAGAGTTAACCTTGCCCGCCTTAAAATCGCAATCCGCTAATCAATACAAAGCCTTTAAACGGTTGTTATTAAAAGTCGTGCAGGCGGATCGACAGATTGATCTGTTTGAATGGGTATTGTATCAACTGGTGAGCCGTTATTGCGATGCGCATTTCGGTGCGCGACGCGCGCGAGAAAATAAGCATAAGCAGATCGCATCGTTAGCCGATGAGTATGCGCTAGTTATCTCGATGCTTGCTTATCATGGAGAAACCGCTGACGATATAACGTTGAAAGCCTTTAATCGGGGGGCTGGTATGGTCGGCCTGTATACGCTCAAGCAGGTTAAGCCGGCGGCGTGTACGCGAGAAGCTTTTGCCGCGGCTGTATCGACATTGGCGACGGCGACGCCTTTTTTACGTCAGCGGATGCTCAAAGGTATGGTGCAAGTGGTACGTCATGATGGTCAGATATTGCCGATTGAGCGGGAGTTGATCACGGCGATTGCCGCGGTGATGGAAAGCCCACTGATTGGCTTAGATGACGCATGAAAATACATGGCGCATAAAAACTATGAGCGGTTGCTATCTTTTTAGTCGCGCTATTTTTAATCGTTCTATTATGAGTCGCGTTTTTTTAGTTGCTTTATTGCTGCCTGACGAATTAAACGAGAGGTACGTTCAGATGACGATGACAGCATTAGTGGCTATAGAGTGATTTACCGCCATCGACGGCGATAATTTGTCCGGTGATGTAGCTTTGCTGGGCTAGAAAAAGCACGGTTGCCGCGATATCGTCAGGTGTTCCAGCCCGTTTCAATAGGGTTTTATCGACAATGGCGCTTTGTTCGGCGGCACTGATTGCGGCACTTTGCTCGGGCCAGAGTATTGGTCCAGGTGCGACGCCATTAACCCGTACATGCGGCGCGAGTTCTTTGGCTAAGCTGAGCGTCATCATCTGTAGGCCCGCTTTAGCAATGGAATAGATCGGGTAGCCAGGTAGGGCGCGTTGCGCGTGGATATCGATCAGATTGATAATACAGCCTTGCTGTTGAGTGAGCGTATCGGCGAGTTGTGCACAGAGAAAATAGGGGGCTTTAAGATTGCTATTGATGAGCTCATCCCACTGTTGATCGGTGCTCTGCTCCAGCGCGGTGGGGTAAAACGAAGACGCATTATTGATCAGTAAGTCGACCTGTCCCCAGGTTGTCAGTGCCTGAGCCGCCAGTTGCCTGACCTGCTGAGCGTCAGTCAAGTCGGCTTGTAATACCGCAGCGCTATGGGCGGATTGCTGATTTAAGTCGGCGGCGAGTTGTGTGGCTGCATTCACCGAGTGATGACAGTGAATAATGACGCGGTATCCCTGTTGCCACAGTCGACGAGTGATACTTGCGCCGATTCGACGGGCGGCGCCGGTAATCAGTGCGACGGGTTTAGTCATGATGATTGACCATCAATTTGTTGTTGACAGATAGTCAGCTGCGCCTCGTTAATGGCGTTACCTAAGGCCTTGCCTTTATAACCATGCTGCATGAGTTGTTTGGGACTCACCTGTTGTAGCAGCTGCAATAGTTGCGGTAGTGCCGATTTTACGGCTAACTGATCATGCCCGATCAGCCTGCAGCCTTCTAATAACAGTGGTAGATGTTCTTGTCGACGTAACAGGTCGAGATCTTTGACTAATGCGAGACGTTGATGAGCATCGAGTTGCGCATAATGGCAGAGTTGGTCGGCCTGTTGACTGAATTGTAAGGCCAGGTCTCGATAGGCGTTAGGGACGCGATGACGCTGGCAAAACATTTTAATCGGTTGGCTTTGTTCGGTCGTGGCAAGATGAGCGAACGCGCTGCGCATGAGTATCGCAAAGCGAACCTTGGCATCGGCCGGCTGACTAATGGCTGTCAGAGTGGATGGATCATTGACGGCGGATTGCAGTTCCGGAAATAGTACCGCGAGTGCATTGGCTTGCTTTAGGGTGAGCAGAAATGCCTGCGGTGCTGCTTCACTTAACGCCCGTTGAAACTCTTGCCACACGCGTTCGGCGGTGAGATGTTCGAGTTCATCGCTGGCCGCGAGCTGTTGCATCAGTGTTAGGGTTTCAGCTGCAATACTGAAACCAAGCGGTGCGTAACGCGCCAGAAAGCGCGCCACTCGAAGCACGCGTAGCGGATCTTCGGCGAAGGCAGACGATACATGACGCAGGGTTTTCGTGTGGAGATCTCGCTGACCATGATAAGGATCAATGATGTTTCCTCGATCATCCATGGCCATTGCATTGATGGTTAAATCACGACGAATAAGATCTTCTTCGAGAGTCACCTCTGGGCTGGCGTGGTACTGAAACCCGGTATAACCCTTGCCTGACTTTCGTTCAGTGCGGGCGAGGGCATATTCTTCACCACTTTGAGGGTGGATAAAAACGGGAAAATCTTTACCCACCGGATGATAGCCCTGTTGCTGCATCTCCTCAGGGGTAGCGCCCACAACGACCCAATCCTTATCATAAACAGGGTAATTCAGTAGCCCGTCTCTGACTGCGCCGCCGACTAGATAAATTTGCATCGATTAGCGATTAGCACATTGTTCGGGGCGACTGGCTTGCCAGAGTTCAAACCCTCCATCAAGGCTATACACTTCATCGAAGCCTTGTTGCACCAGGAAGTTGGCTGCGGATTGACTACTGAAACCGTGATAACAACATACAATCACCGCGGTATCCATATCGGCAGACTGAATGAAATCATGTAGCGTTTCGTTACTCAGATGAATAGCGTCTTTGATATGGTTTTGTTGATAGCTTTGTGGATCGCGAATATCGACAATCACCGCACCTGAAGCAATCAGCGTTTCGGCGCGAGGGATATCGATACATTCAAAGGAGTCCATTAGTTGCCATACCTCATTTTACTATTGACGGAAAACAGTTGTTGATCTTCGAGCCGGAGGGCGGTTAACGTGCCGCCCCAGACGCAGCCAGTATCGAGCGCATAGACGTTAGCGCGATCCGCTTTACCTTCTAGTGCCGCCCAGTGGCCAAAGATGATGCGGCTCTTGGCTAATACTTTTCCGCGATGGCTAAACCAAGGCATAAAGCCGCTGGGCTGACTCGATAGGGTGCCCTTAGCGGAAAATTCCATACGGCCTTTCGTGTCGCAAAAGCGCATCCGAGTGAAGTAATTGGTAATGATTCGTAAGCGATCAAAGCCTTCTAAATCGGCTGACCAACAGGCCGGTTGATTGCCATACATACGCTTAAAAAACTCATTTGCCAGTGTGCTTTGTAATATCACTTCAACTTCATGGGCGCGTTTGTGAGCCTTCTTGAGTGACCATTGTGGCGGAATACCGGCATGAACCATGGTAAATCCGAGTTGCTCATCGGTCACCAGTAGGGGTTGAGAGCGGAGCCAGGTCAGCAGCGTCTTGGCATCGTCGGCTTGCAGAATATCCTGAAAGGTATCCGATTTTTTCGGTTTGAGGGCGCCACTATAAACCGCTAGCAGATGTAGATCATGATTGCCGAGGGTAATCGTGACGCGATCACGGATGCGATAAAGAAAACGCAGGGTTTCCAGTGATTTAGGACCTCGATTGACTAGATCTCCCGCCAACCAGAGCTGATCGGATTGGCTAAAATTGACGCACTCGAGCAAAGCTTGAAGCTCATCATAACAGCCTTGAATATCGCCAATTGCGTAGGTTGCCATCTGTTGCCTCAGTGCAGTGCGTTGGGCAGAGCCAAGGTGAAGGGCTCGATATCGGCATTAAACGTCTGGCCATCATCGGTTTTCATTTGATAATGTCCTTGCATACTGCCTACCCGCGTCGCTAAAACGGTGCCACTGGTGTAGCTATAGCTTTCTTCGGGTTCGATAATCGGTTGTTCTCCGATGACACCTTCGCCTTCAACTTCTTGAGCCTGCTCATCACCATCGATGATGAGCCAGCGACGACGCAGCAATTGCACCGGCTGAGATTCGCGGTTGGTGATGGTGATGTGATAGGAGAACACGTAGCGCTTTTTTTCCGGATCAGATTGCTCCGGAAGATAGGCGGTTTCAACATGGATATCGATATTATGAGAGGTGTCTGAGTAGATCATATCGTTTCGTTATAAGTTGTTATTGGCTGCTCAGATAATCACTTATCCGGATAAAGTCAGTGAGTGCGAGTCGTTCGGGTCTTAGACCTGGGTCAATCCCGAGAGATTCAATCGCATCAGCCGACAGCAAGGGTTTAAGGTTATTACGCAGGGTTTTTCTGCGTTGCCCAAAAGCGGTACGTACCACGGTTTCCAGTTTGCTGATGTCCTGTGCTTTATGAGGCAGTTGCTTGTAGGGGATTAGGCGCACAATTGCCGAATCGACCTTAGGCGCAGGATCGAAAGCATAGGGTGGCACCAAAAATAACGGTTCGATCTGACAATAATACTGAGCCATGATGCCGAGTCGGCCATAGGCGCTCTCGCCAGGCTGAGCGGCGAGACGATCGACCACCTCTTTTTGCAACATAAAGTGCATATCTTCAATCTGATCGGCATAGCTCAGCAGATGGAAAATCAGCGGTGTGGATATGTTGTATGGCAGGTTACCGACCACCCGTAATTGTTCATCTTGCTGTTGCAACGAACTAAAATCGAATTTTAGTGCATCACCCTCGTGAATGGTGAATTTATCGGCATAACTAAAAAACTTGGTACGTAGAATAGGGATCAAATCACGGTCAAGTTCGACGACATCGAGACGTTGACAGAGATCCAGTAACTCTTCGGTAATGGCGCCGAGTCCCGGCCCAATTTCTATCAAGTGCTGTGTTTCACTCGGTGCAATAGCACGAATAATACGACGTATAACGCCTTGGTCTTGCAGGAAGTTTTGGCCAAAACGTTTACGTGCTTTATGACCTGTAGGCTTATTACTCATTCACTGTTCCGGTGCTGTGACGGTTCGCTGCCATATCGGCAGCATAATTGATGGCGGTTAGTAGGCTGCCGCTATCGGCTGTGCCGCTGCCGGCTAGATCTAAGGCGGTGCCGTGATCGACAGAGGTGCGGATAATCGGCATGCCGAGAGTGATATTGACGGCTCGGCCAAAGCCTTTATATTTCAGCACAGGTAAGCCTTGATCATGATACATCGCTAACACGGCATCGGCCGTCTTGAGCAGTTTATCGGTAAATAGGGTATCCGCAGGCAGAGGATCGCTGAGATTATAGCCGCGTGCTCTTAAACGATCGATGACCGGTTGAATGGTCTCGATCTCTTCTCGTCCCATATGACCGCCTTCACCCGCGTGCGGATTTAAGCCGGCAATTAGAATTCTCGGATTGGCTAAACCAAAGCTACGTTGTAGGTCTTGCTGTAATACCTCGAGCACCTGTTCGAGTAGCGGTTGCGTGATCGCCGCAGGCACCTCTGATAATGGCAGATGAGTGGTTGCTAGCGCAACACGTAACCCCTCGGTGGCCAGCATCATGACAACCTTTCGCGTCTCGGTTAGCTGTTCGAGAAATTCGGTATGACCGCTAAATGGAATTCCCGCCTCATTAATCACTCCTTTATGCACAGGGGCCGTAATTAATGCGGCAAATTCCCCGCTTTGACAGCCTTGCGTGGCACGCGTCAGCGTGTCGAGTACATAACGGGCATTCGCCGGATTAAGCTGCCCCGCGAGGGAGGTTTTGATTAAGCTCACCGGCTCGATCCATAACGTGCCAGGAGCGGTCGGCGTCACCGGTGAATCCGCATCATAAGGCAGCAGCGTGATCGGCAGGTCAAGCTGACGCGCTCGCGCTTGCATCATCAGAGGGTCAGCAATAACGACTAATTGATGAGTATGTCCCTGCTGAGCGATCTGAATACATAGATCGGGCCCTATTCCGGCAGGTTCGCCCGGGGTGAGGGCCAGTCTGTATGTTTGCATGTTAATTATTTAAGCTCGATATACGCTTGTGAGCGGATTTCACGTAGCCAGTTTTGCAGTTCTTCGTTGAACTTGCGTTGACGGATGGACGCACGGGCTTGATTGGTTTGCATCTCTTCGCTCATATCCTGCTGTCGACGATCTTCAACTTTGAGGATATGCCAGCCAAAACGTGACTCAAAGGGACGACTGATTTCGCCTGATGCAGTATTAAACATCACCTCTTCGAATTCAGGTACCATCTGTCCTGATTGAGCCCAGCCGAGCTCACCGCCTAAGGAGCCACTGCCGGCATCATCACTGAACTGCTTGGCGAGTTCAGCAAAAGGAACACCTTGTTGGAGTTTCTGATAGAGAGTATCGATTTCGCGACGGGTTTGCGCGGCAGAACGAATCTCATTAGGGGTTAGGAGAATATGACGTACCTTAACCTGATTAACCAGTTGAACGGCACCACCCTGTTTGTCGTTGACCTTCAGAATATGGAAACCACTGGGGCTACGAAGCGGCGTGCTGAATTCACCCTTTTTGAGTGTTTTCACTACCTTAGCAAACTCTTCTGGCATTTCATTCAGTTTGCGCCAGCCAATCTCACCCCCTTTTAGGGCGTTCGGGCCGTTTGATTGGGCGATAGCTGTTTCGGCAAAATCGGCGCCGTTGGCGAGTTCGGCAGCAATTTTATCGGCTTGTTGTTGCGCCGACTGTAACATGTTCGAGGTTGCTTGCAGTGGCACGGCCAGCAAAATCTGGGATAGATTATAGTTTGTCGCGTTGAGCTGCTCGCCCTGCTGAGAGCTGAGGAAGTTAGTGATCTCTTGCTGAGAGACATTGATGCGACTGTTAACGATGCGTTGCTGAATGCGCTGAATGAGCATTTCATTACGAATTTGCTGACGCACTTGAGCGTAATCTTGTCCTTCAGCAATCAATGCTTCGCGGAATTGATCGAGGCTTAAGTTAGAGCTCGCCGCGATACGTTCTATCGAGGCGTTAAGCTCGCTATCACTGATACGAATACCGCGCTCTTTACCCACCTGTAGCTGAATGTTGTCCAAAATCAGTCGATCAAGCACTTGATTTTGCAGGATTTGCTCGTCAGGTAAATTACGACCTTGAGCGTTAAGACGGCTCTTGATGGTCGCTTCTCGAGCACTCAGTTCACTTTGTAAGACGATATCATCGTTCACAATCGCGACGATACGATCGAGTGGAATATCTGCGGCATTGGCCGAGACACTGAGGCCTAAAATCAGGGCAGCCATCGATGGCTTTAGTTTTTTTATGAGCTTAGTAGTCATCATTCTCTTCACGTTCTTGAAAGCCAACGATATCTTGCAGTGTATTACTGCCGTTACCAATTGTGCCTAATCCTTTTAGGATAAATTGCAGAAACAGGGCGGTATCTTCCTCGCCATCGCTATCATCCTCTATCCACTGTCGTGCAGCAACCCGGACTTTCCAGCAGCAGCTAGCGTACTCTAAGGCCAGCATTGCTTCAGGCGTCTGAGAGTTTTCCATATCCTCTTGCCAGCGACCCAGTACGGTCCACTCGGGGGAGAGAGGCCAAATAAATGATATCTCAGTCTGATCGCGGAGATCTTCTCGATAGCGGTAGCTGAAGTTAATCACTTTATTGAGCGACGGAGTGTAGCGTACTTTGAAATTGCTCTCTAATGGGTTTAAGTTTCCTTTATCCAGTTCGGCATCGATTGATAAACGAAGCGCTGAATAAGGATTCCAATAAGCTTCGGCGGCAAAGTTGGATTGCTCTTCAGTATCGACACTGGTATCACCATTAAGTTGCACGGTACGATCGGCAAAATAATACGCTTGGCCTAAACCTAAGCGTACCATCTCGCTGCCGTCTTCACGATAGAAGCCTGAGCCGACTCCCACCGATATTTGTTGGCTATCGCCGATTTTGTCTAAACCGGTGAAGCGGTTCTCTCTGAAAAGCCCTTCATAGCTGAAGTCCGACTCGGAGGTGTCAAAGTCAGGAATCCCTTGTTGTTCGTCTTCCTCGCTGTAGAGCGCGAATAAACGTGGCTCAAGGGTTTGCGTATAGTCACCTGACTGACGCTCAAACAGGAGTCCTGAATCAATACTGAAGACGCCCACGGCGCGACTGATATTGTCATCTTCACCGGCGACCTGATCTTCAAGATTATACTGGCTCAACCAGTAGCTGAGTTTGGGTGTCAGGTAGCCCCATGATGAGAGCATCGGCATACTAATAGAGGGTTGTACGTGGAGGCGGCTACCGGTAACGCGATCAATACCACTTAAGTCTTCGATATCACGATCAAATTGGGTGGTATCGGTTAGGTAGCTGAACACGACTTCTTGGCCTAAGTCATAGCTATAACTGCCTTTCACCTGTAATTGGGGCATCATCTGATAAGGCGAATCACTATCGTTGATGGTTTGATAACTGTGTGTGCGCAGAGTGGCTTCCCAGTTTTGCTCGCTATAGGTGACCTCGGCTAATTTATCGAGATGGTTCGAGCGATCGACTTCGAGGCTGGAGCCTAAATCATCAAAATAATCATCATCGCTGACCGCCGTAAAGTCGATCAAACTACTCCAATGCCCCTGATAGCCGGTATGATCCAAGCCAACCAACCAGCGATCGCGGTCTGCTTCATTATCGTCAATCATCAGCCCAGTACTGAGGGCTTGTTGACCATAGTCGTTCATGTAACGGAATTCATTTTCGAGCAAGAGACCGCGCTCGGTAAATACTTTGGGTGTCAGCGTATCATCATAGTTAGGTGCGAGATTGAAATAGTAAGGCGTGGCTATTTCGAGACCATCTTCGTTGGAATAGCCAAACGAAGGAAATAAAAAGCCAGAATGACGCAGATCGTCAATCGGGAATTCTAAATATGGGAAGTAAAATACCGGTGTGTCGCCGACTTTCAGAGTGGCGTGTCGAGCGGTACCGAAGCCTCGATTAGGGTCGAGTACCAATGAATCTGAAGCGATTTTCCAGCTTTCGTCGGCCGGTGGACAGGTAGTGTAGCTGCTCTGTTCCATGCGTATACGATTATCTTGCAGCCGAATAATTCGTTTAGCGCCGCCTCGCAATGACTGTTCGTGAACCACGTAGTCGGCATCGCTGATAATGGTTTCGCCGGTGAGTGCGTTAGTTTGTGCGTTAGAGCCACGCAACAATAACCCCGGTTCACGATAACGGATATCACCGCTCATGGAGATTTGATTCGAAACCTGATCGACCTCGGCGGTGTTACCGCGCAAAAAGTGACCACTCTGTCGCAGCTCGACGTTCCCCTCTAATTGCGTTAGACCGCCAATTTTAGTACTTGAACTGTCGGCATCAACGGTGAGCTTTTCGCTATCGTTGGTAACGCTGGTAGATTCGGGCTCGATATAGACACCAAAGCAGGCTTTCGAGGCGCCCGTAATGGGATACCAGTCTAGGCTGGCATAGCGAGTATCGGTTAGATCGGGCTGCGCTGCGTTAGTGTTAGGGAGTATCGCCTCGGCGTTGGGCAAATTGCTGGCAGTGCTTTTAGCCGGTGTTATTGCCGGGGTTGCCTCGATCGTCGTCGCTGCAGCCAATGGCGTCGATATTACTTGCGCGGCGGTAGTGCTGCTAGAGGCGGCTGTGACCGCTGCTGCAGGATTGACGCTTGATGACGCAGCAGTTTGATTGTCTAAACATGACCAACCACCGCTGACATTGGCTTCACATAGCCAGGCACCGTTGACCTGCGGTTTGGCTGCTGTCGCCTTTGTCGCCTGAGTGACCGGTGCTTCGGGCAGCTCTTTATCGCTGACGGGTTCGAGCGTTGGCGTTGTTGGTTGTCGTGTTACAACGGACTGATCGGGTTGATCACATTGCCAGTTCTCACCATTTTCCATGGTGCAAGTCCAAAGGGCATCACGGATATCGGCATCCATTTCGGCGCTTAAGACAGCGGTTGGTGAGCCAGCAATAATCGCCAGTGTCAGTGTGTAAGAAGAACGTCTTAAAAACGGCATTCAGATTATCCATTAGGAAACGCAGAAAAAAGCGGCTATTTCCCTTATCGCTAAACCTTGATTCGAGTAACATACCCCATAGAGCATGGCATGATAAAACATTCAGCTATAACAAGGCTAGGGGATTGATCAATATGGGACAAAGGCTGGCCGGACTCAGGCATTGGGTGGAACAGGAATTTGCCAAGCAAAAGATAGATTTGGCGGATGACTGGCAGTGTGTTCCGGTGTCTGGTGATGCGAGTTTTCGACGTTATTTTCGACTTGAGAATCAGGGCAATAGCTGGATTTTGATGGATGCTCCACCCGAGAAAGAAGATAGTCATCCCTTTGTCTGTATCGCTAAGGCATGGGAATCTCTGTCGATACATGCGCCGGTGGTGTATGCCGTTGATTTTGAACAAGGGTATATGTTGCTTTCCGATCTCGGTGATGATCTCTATCTGAGTCAACTGAATGACGCTAATGCCGATCAGCTTTATCAGCAAGCATTCAAGGCTTTGACTCGCTTGCAGCCGTGTCAAACGATTGCGGGGCATACACTGCCTCACTATGACCGCGCCTTACTGCAGCGGGAGATGGATCTATTTCGTGATTGGTTGGTGGCCGATCTATTGAACATTACTATTGGGCCCGGTGTTAAACACCTTTTGGCTGAGGTATCTGAATACCTTATTCAAGCGGCACTGGAGCAGCCGACCGTCTGCGTCCATCGTGATTATCACTCGCGTAATTTACTGGTGGATGGCGAACATACCCCAGGAGTGATTGATTTTCAGGATGCGGTTATCGGTCCGATAACCTATGACTTGGTATCCCTGTTACGTGATTGTTATATCGAGTGGCCGGATATGCGGGTCTATGGCTGGGTCGATCAATTTGCTGAACGATTAGTCGCCGATGGTGTGTTAGATGAATATGATCGTGCGACCTTCTATCGCTGGTTTGATCTAATGGGGGCGCAGCGACATCTTAAGGCGGCGGGTATTTTTGCCCGTTTGTGGCTCAGAGATGGTAAGTCGGGTTATCTTGACGACATTCCACGTACCGTTAACTACATTATTCGTGTGGCTGGACGTTATGATGCACTTGTGACGTTTTCGGCGTGGCTGCAGGATGTCGTGGTGCCGGCCATGTATGCCTGTGATCAATTTGAGCGTCAACATCTGGATAAGTGGTTTAGCTGATGCGAGCGATGATACTGGCGGCTGGGTTAGGCACACGTATGCGACCGCTGACGCTGACAACGCCTAAGCCCCTCCTGCCGGTGGCCGGCAAACCGTTGATTGAATACCATATTGAACGATTAGTAGCTGCGGGTGTCACGGACATTGTCATCAATCATGCGTGGTTAGGCGCTCAATTAGAAGCCTGCATTGGTGACGGTCAGCGCTGGGGCATCAAGATCCATTGGTCGGCCGAAACCGAGCCGTTGGAAACCGGCGGGGGAATTTTGCGTGCATTACCTTGGTTGAGTGTTCAAGGCGAGCCATTTTTATTAGTCAATGGCGATGTTTTTACGAACTATCCGTTTGCTCAGTTGATAGCGCAGGCGCTGCAAGCGGATGATTTAGCACACCTAGTGATGACCACAAATCCGGCACATCACCCGATAGGTGACTTTCAGCTTGAACAGCGACGCGTGCTGGAGGAAGGGGAGGCAAAGCTAACCTATAGTGGCATCAGTGTTATTTCGCCTCAGCTTTTTGAGGGATGCCGCGAAGGGAAGTTTGCTTTAGCGCCGTTGTTACGTAAAGCGATGCAATCAGGCCGAGTGAGTGGTGAGCGCTTCTCGGGGTATTGGCAAGATATAGGAACGCCTGAACGACTTCAGGACGTCAGAGAAGATATTAACAAAGGTCGGATAGATGGCATTTAGAAGCGAAAACGCAGGATTTAGTCTGGGTCAGTTGGTTCGTAGAAATCGTACCGCGTTAATTATTGGTGGTTTAATTGGCTTGATGAGCGGCGGTTTGTTTGGCTTGTTATTGGGGGCGGGTGTCGGTGTAGCACTGTCGGCGGCGTTGAAAAACGCTTTGGGTAATGCGCTGAATCCGCAAGATGCTTTTTTTCGTGCAACCTTTACGGTGATGGGAAAGCTGGCAAAAGCGGATGGTCTTGTCAGTGAAGCCGAAATTCAGTACGCCCGCGAGGTGATGAATCGGATGGGCCTGAGTGAAGAACGTCGTCGTGAAGCGATGCAACTGTTCTCGCAAGGTAAAGACAGTGATTTTGATATCGCCGAGGTTATGCGGCCGCTGAGTGCTTTGATTCGTTTTCGTATTCCTCTTAAGCTCATGTTTGTTGAAATACAGTTACAGGCGGCGATGGCGGATGGTCAGGTGAGCGAAGCGGAAACGCAAATTATTCGCGAAGTGTGCGGTTTGTTACAAATGTCGCAGGCGGAGATGGCGGCATTAATGGCGCGGATGCAGTCGCAGTTTTCTTATCAACAGCATAGCTATCAGTCGCATCAGGGGGGCTTTGTATCAGAGCAAGAGCTGTTGAAAGAGTCTTATGGCGTATTGGGGGTCGATGAATCCGTATCGGATGCCGAGCTGAAAAAAGCCTATCGACGCTTAATGAGTCAACATCACCCGGATAAACTAGTGGCCAAAGGGTTGCCGGAGGATATGATGCAATTAGCGAAGGAAAAAACTCAGGAGATTCAAGCCGCTTACGATCGGATACGTACGGCGCGAAAAAATCGCTGAGTAGCGTTTGACGCGATGCGTTTTTAGCTGCATCGCGTTAGCTTCCCGGCGTTAACTCTACGGTTGGCTCTCCTATTGACTCCCGTTGTGGCAACGTTGATGTGGTGATGCTATTTAAGTGGGTTTTCAGAATGCCTCTGAGTTGCCGAGTTAGCCACAGGGGCTGTTTTTTGACAGCGTTACGGCGTTGATTAAGGCGGATCTGACGATAGCCTGAGTTGCCGCTTCTTTGTGCCGTGTGTTTGCGCAGAGTCGCTTGTTGCTGTTGATAGCGGCTACGGTTAAACCAAAGATCGAGAATCGGCGCTTGGCTTTGACTGATCATCGCGAGCAGGTCTGGCGTTTCAATACCTTCGGCTTGTACTGGATCGAGCAACACCAAGTAGCGATGTTCTTGCGTCTCATTTTGAGCAAAATAATGCATCGCCCATACAGCGCCTTCCCCTATCCCTAACATAATCTTTATCTCTCCCTCGGTTGCCGCTAGACGGGCCGCGGCGAGATCCGCTAAGGCGATAATGTTGTTCTGGTAGGCGGTATTCGTTTGTGCTGCAGAACTTGTCGCTGAGTTATTGGGACTATTTTTTGATGCCTCGGGATTGAGCGTTGTCGCGGTGTTAGTGCTGACATCGACGGCTGTTTCGGCGCCGCTCGTGGCGGACTGAAGCTGCTGACGGTTTTGTAAACTCGGCAATGTGCGCTGCGGAATAGCGATCTCAGGTGGGGTAGGGAGCGACAGACTGAGGGTGTTCCAGCCGTACTCGGTGAGTTGTGTCCGCAGTGGATGGATCAGATCGGGCCAGTCTGCGCTGCTCGCGGGCGGAGTGAAAATGAGAATACTGCCCGTTGGGGATGACGTTGTCGCTCGTTGTAGCAGTGCTAACTGCTTGGTTTGATTCAATTCTAGCCAGATCACCTCGGTGTCTGCGGGTTGTGCCTTTGCTAGATCGATCTGTCGTTGCCGAGCGGGGTCGGGCAGGGCTCGGTTAACGCTATCGGTTGCGTCAGCGGCGTCGGAGGGCGTGGCTGACGTGTCGGTTATATTATCATTCTCTGCCGCCGTGAGAAGCATTGGCCAGCTTAAAAATAGTGTCAAAAACAGGGGCTTAAGTTTCATACGTCGATTATTAAAGAGCCGGGTGATATTAGCAAGGGCGAAAGCTGGTTGAGTTTCGAAGCGTGCAAAGTACAATAGCCGCATCCTCCTTTTACTTTCCGAGTTTTATTCATGGCTGATTATAAGATTGCTCCATCCATTTTGTCTGCAGACTTCGCTCGCCTCGGTGAAGAGGTTGAAAATGTGCTTGCTGCGGGCGCTGATTATGTCCATTTCGATGTTATGGATAATCACTATGTACCCAATTTAACGATCGGCCCGATGGTTTGTAAAGCACTGCGTAAACATGGTATCGAGGCGCCAATTGATGTGCATCTGATGGTCAAGCCGGTAGATCGTTTGATCGGTGATTTTATTGATGCCGGCGCGAGTATCATTACCTTTCATCCAGAAGGGTCTGAACATATTGATCGTTCCTTGCAGATGATCCGTGACGGAGGTTGTCGTTCCGGTCTGGTGTTTAATCCGGCGACACCGCTAAGTTATCTGGACTATGTGCTCGATAAGGTCGATATGATCCTCCTAATGTCCGTTAACCCAGGTTTTGGGGGGCAGAAGTTTATTCCCGGTACCTTGGATAAGTTGAAGCAGGCACGGGCATTGATTGATCAAAGTGGCTACGACATTCGCCTTGAAGTTGATGGTGGGGTTGGTGTCGCCAATATCGCTGAGATTGCCGCGGCCGGTGCCGATACCTTTGTGGCGGGTTCCGCTATCTTTAATACCGATGACTATAAAGCCACCATCGATAAGATGCGCGCTGAACTGGCTAAGGTCTAAGTCGCCCGTAAACAAACCGGCCATCGCTGATGATTAACGTCAAGGGTTATCTATATCAATGCGCTTAACTTCTCATTTTAATGATCAACTGCCGCGACTGGTACTGTTCGACTTGGACGGTACCTTGCTGGACAGTGTGCCTGATTTAGCCCTTGCCATTGATCGGATGCTGGCGGCGCTTGATTTACCGTTCGCCGGTGAGACTCAAGTACGTAACTGGGTGGGCAATGGCGCGCCGCTATTGGTTAAGCGAGCACTGCTCGGTAGCGGCGCTGTGCGTGACATTGATGATGAGCCCGATGAGGCGCTGTTTGAGCAGGCATTTGCATTGTTTTTACACCATTATGGTCAATGTAGTGCGGAACAAAGTCAGCTTTATGCTGGGGTGCGCGAGTACCTTGATTTTCTGCAAACGCAGCAGGTAGATATGGGGCTGGTGACCAATAAGCCGATCCGATTTACCGAAACATTGTTGGATGAGTTTGATCTGCGGCGCTATTTTTCGGTTGTGTTAGGTGGCGATAGCCTAGAAGAAAAGAAACCGCATCCATTACCGCTGTTGCACGCGATGACGCAACGCGGCTCAACCGCAGAACAAACCTTGATGATAGGCGACTCGCGCAGTGATATTAAAGCGGCACAAGCGGCGGGCTGTCAGGTGGCTGCCGTCACCTATGGCTATAATCACGGTGAGCCGGTATCGATCTATCAACCGGATTTTATGATTGATGATCTGCGGGCGTTAATGAGCTGATGGCTGAACGGCTTGGTTGATCGACGGCATCGAATAGCGCCATTCTTGCGGCATTGCAGACGGCCAATACACCCGGGTGACTGACGCGTCGTTCGAGAGAGATGGCGTAAAAGCGTTCTCGAATATCATCCATTCTACCAATGACTTCAACACCGTATTGTTGTGTCATCTGCTGTTCAATCACCGTAGGCGCGCAAAAAATCCCCGCGCCGGATAGCCCAAACGCTTCTATCAATGCCGTATCAGCACATTCCACACGGATATCAGGGCAAATTTTATAGCGTTCAAACCAGCGCTTAAGGCCCATACCTCGTTCTGTCTCGGCGGAAGGCATCAACATCGGCGCACCTTCTAATGACGCCGGAAAGTCGGCGCGGTAAGTGGATGCCATTGCGATAGTGGCAAAGAAGCTGAGACCGCATTCACCCAAGAGGTGGTTGTAGCCACGGATATGAAAGCTGGCATCTAGGGGGCGATCCGCTAACACCAGATCGAGTTTTTGCGTGGCTAAATCGGCCAATAAGCTCGGCAGAGGGCCTTCTTCACAGATTAGTCGATTGGCATCATTCAGTTTCAGTGCCGGTTCGAGTAGGTGGTAGGTGATGAGCTTGGGTAAGACATCGGCAATGCCGATATTAAAGCGCTGCTGTTGTTGAGATGCTGGGTTCTGAATGCTTTGTTTTAGTTCATCGCCTAACTGGAAAATATCTTCTGCATAGTTCAGCGCATGTTGTCCTGCTTTGGTGAGAATGAGATTACGGCCGCGCTTTTTGAACAGTGCGCTACCGAGTTCATGTTCGAGAAGTTTGAGTTGGCCGCTGATTGTTTGAGGGGTTAGATGTAATTTTTCACTGGCTTTATTGATGCTGCCTTCTTGAGCCACAACGAGAAAATAGCGTAGGTGTTTAAAATTCATAGGGATACCTGAACAACTATAATAGTTCGTATAAATCTTAATATTTCTATAGTAAATTCGTATTTTATTTGTCTTTTGCTGGACTATACTGTGACTTATCGGATTTGTCATGAACTCTCGGGTTCCCCCTCAGATTCATGTAGACCGAGCTGTTAGTAAAGGTTGTTAGTAAAGGTTGTTAGTAAAGAGTGTTAAGTTGTTACAACGTTAGGCTGTTATGAAAGTAAGTGTAAGACTCTCCAGTCTTCAGTAAATGGACTCTCATCCAACTATTTTACCCGGCGCCCAAGGCCGGGTTTTTTTTGTCTGATATTTAAAAAAACGCTCTAGGTATTACCGACTTGGTTGATTCAAACAGAGGGCTGCTATAAGGTTGGATCTCTGAATTAAAGGTTGTTTGGAATTACTGTGTCAGATTTGTTATCCCCGCTGAATATAAAATGGTGTGCCCACTACGTTGGGGATCGCTGGCGATGGCGTAACTGAGCCCTGCTTATCAGTTATTGCATTGGGTGAAGACATAATTGATTCACTCGAAATAGACTTCAAAACTCTGCGTTATCAATCGCAGAGCCGTTATGAGAACAGACCATGACTCCTGAACAATTTGCTGAGCTAGCGGCTCAGAATTTCAATCGTATTCCTGTGGTGCGCGAAGTATTAGCCGATTTGGATACACCGCTATCGACCTATATGAAATTGGCGAATCAGCCCTACACGTATTTGCTGGAATCCGTAGAAGGCGGTGAAAAGTGGGGACGTTATTCCATTATAGGCTTACCGAGCCGGACCGTTTTAAAAGTCTTTGGTCACAGTGTTCGCGTTGAAACCGACGGTGAGATCGTTGAGCAGGCCGAGGTGGAAGATCCACTGGCTTTTG
Organism: Amphritea sp. 1_MG-2023; assembly: GCF_030547545.1. Lineage (GTDB taxonomy): Bacteria > Pseudomonadota > Gammaproteobacteria > Pseudomonadales > Balneatricaceae > Amphritea. The sequence continues at coordinate 21,864 of NZ_JAUOQE010000019.1, read as the reverse complement.
TCGAGCAGTTTAAGGCGCGTTATCGTGCCGCCGAGTTGCCGGATCTACCGCGTTTTAATGGGGGGCTAGTCGGTTATTTTGGCTACGATAGTGTTCGCTATGTGGAAAAACGTCTCGCTGAGAGTGTTCCCGATGATGTGATTGGCACACCGGATATTCTCTTGATGGTGTCCGATGAAGTGGTGGTGTTTGATAATCTTAGCGGCAAACTCATTTTGGTGAGTCATGCCGATCCTGCCAATGAGGATGCGCTGGGACAAGCGCAGCTACGTTTGGATGAGTTAGTCACTCGGTTACGTTTTTCTGTGCCCCATAAAGAAACGCGGTCAGCCGAACGTCGAGAGGTGACAGAAGCAGAGTTCAAATCGAGTTTTGGTGAGCAGCAGTTTAAAGATGCCGTCGATCGCATTAAGGAATATATCCTCTCTGGGGATGTGATGCAGACGGTGATATCGCAGCGAATGACGATTCCTTTTACCAGTAATCCGCTGGATCTTTATCGTGCGCTACGCTGCCTTAATCCCTCCCCTTATATGTATGTACTGCATTTAGGTGATCACCATGTCGTGGGTTCTTCGCCGGAGATTTTAGCCCGTGTTGAAGACCGCGTAGTGACGGTGCGCCCGATTGCGGGCACCCGTCCACGAGGGGAAACCGAGGCGGAAGATCAGGCCCTAGAAAAAGATCTATTGGCTGATCCTAAAGAGCTGGCGGAACACCTGATGTTGATTGATCTGGGTCGTAATGATGTTGGCAGGGTTTCGGAAGTAGGTCGAGTGGAGCTAACCGCTCAGATGACGGTTGAGCGTTATTCCCATGTGATGCATATTGTTTCGAATGTGATTGGTCATTTAAAGCCAGACGTGTCGGTGATGGATGTGTTGCGGGCAACCCTACCGGCGGGCACTCTGAGTGGTGCAGCTAAAGTACGAGCGATGGAAATCATCGATGAACTAGAGCCGGTCAAGCGCGGCATTTACGGTGGTGCCGTGGGTTACCTTTCCTGGAATGGCAATATGGATACGGCTATCGCTATTCGTACCGCGGTGATTAAGGACGGTGAACTGCATATACAGGCGGGTGCCGGTATTGTGGCGGATTCAGTGCCTGATTCCGAATGGGATGAAACTATGAACAAAGGTCGAGCGATCTTTAAAGCCGTGGCGATGGTGGAGCAAGGGTTAGATAATCTCTGAGGCATATTGTGTTTGAGAAAACCTCCTTCGGGAGGTTTTTTTATGACTGTAGAGACGAGTATTGTCTTTTTTCTGCTTGATTAGCAGACGATGGGCCGCAAGCGATCACGACTGCTGATTGTCATCGTCATGATGGATGCTGTCGAGCTAAATTGATACCACTGAATATCTCGCTGATCTGCTTGAGTGAGGGGTATAAGCGTTATGCTGCCACTGAATTGTTTGTTATCTTATAACAAATAAATTTGTAGAGTCCGATGATGTATACACAGATACCAACCAACGTTATTACCGGTTTTCTCGGTGTGGGTAAAACTACCGTTATTCAGTACTTATTAAAACATAAACCAGTGAATGAGCGTTGGGCCGTATTAGTCAATGAGTTTGGCGAAATAGGCATCGATGCCGGCTTGTTGGCGAATGAGCAACAGGCAACCGGTGTGTTTATGAAAGAGGTGCCCGGTGGTTGTATGTGTTGCGCCGCCGGCATTCCGATGCAGGTTGCGCTCAGTCAGTTGATTCGTCAGGCTAAGCCTGACCGTATCCTGATCGAACCGACTGGACTGGGACACCCGCTGGAGGTGATTCGGGTGTTGCAGCAGCCTCATTATCGCGAGGTATTGGATCTACGTACGGTGATAACGCTGGTGGATGCGCGCAAGCTTGTCGATCCTCGTTACACTGAACATGACACGTTTAATCAACAACTTCAGGTGGCCGATTTAGTCGTTGCACACAAAGAGGATCTGTATCGTAGCGATGAAGTGCAGCAGTTAACGGATTACCTTTCATCACTTGGAAATAAAGCCTCGGTCATCAGCAGTATCAATGGTGCGCTTGATCTACAGTGGCTTGATGGGGCCTCTAAACATCATGCTGATCAGCCATCAGCGTCGTCACATCACCATCATGATACTTATCCGGCAGATGACGTGTTACCCGAGAGTGGTTACCTGCGTAAAGATAATCAGGGAGAGGGCTATTATAGTAGTGGCTGGGTCTTTAGTCCTGAGTTTGAGTTTCGCTATGCCGATTTAGAGTCGCTGTTAATGGGAATTGAGTCGGAACGCTTGAAAGCGGTGTTTATTACCGATGAGGGGGTTTTCGCTTTTAATCAGGCCGACGACGTCTTGAAGGTACAGGCGTTAGACGAAGTGATGGATAGTCGCATTGAAGTGATTGGTAGGGATACTGCTGCATGGGCCGAATTAGAGCCGCAACTGTTGGCGATGGCGGTTCGCTATACCGCCTAGTCGATCATCGTTGCGATGTATGAGGCTTAAATTGATGCAGCGTAGGTTTTCGAAGCCTAAGCTTATGAAGCTTCTTTCTGTGTATAACGTTTAGGTTTACAAAGCTTAGTACTTAGTAATACGAAATTTAGTTTTCTCCCGTGTGCGCTTAAACGACGGCTGCTCACGGGATTTAGCGTTACGTTGCTACTTTGCCAAGGTGATTGCTGTGGCTGTGACTAGGGATAGATCAGTTGTATTCATGTTTGGCCTCACTCAAGGCCAACAGTGAGTCGGCATCATACGCTTCAGCATCCATCATGCCGGAAATCTGTTTTAATGCATCCAGAATATGTTGCTGTTCTGCGGCCGTTAGATGCTCGAAGCGGTTGATAAACGACTCGTGTAATAGGGTTGGCACCGTGAGAAAAATCCCTTCCCCAGCGGGAGTCAGTCGGGCATTAACGATGCGGCGATCGGTATGACTTCGCAGTCGTTGGACTAACTGTCGTTCTTCGAGGCGATTCATAATGGTACTCACCGTCGCCTGACTTAATGAGACATTATCGGATATCTTTTTGACGGTAACATCCCCTAAATCTTTGATCGCTTGAAGCACCATCACCTGTGGAATCGTCAAACCACAGGCCTTCACAACGCGTTTTGATTGTAGATCGGTTGCCCGGTTAATCTTTCTTAGCTCAATCAAAACATCCTGCCAGCAAGGAAGCTTATCAGTCATTGTCTCTAAAGACCTCTTAACACATAAAAACTGAGCCCATGTATAGCTCAGAAGGTTTGCCATACATCGAATATGGCAGGGATTTGATTATTTAAACAGAAAAATAGTTTGAGTTCTAATTATTAGAAGTCTAATATAATCAACATCAAACTATATTAGCTCAAATATCATGGAGACATCATGAAAAAATTGATCGCTGCATCTGCAATGCTGTTGGCTGCTACTCAGGCCCACGCAGCAGACGAGTGCGGAACAGTTACCATTGCCGATATGAACTGGAGCTCTGCAACACTGATCGCCAATGTGGATAAGTTTATTTTGCAACACGGTTATGGCTGTGATGCTGAACTGGTCCCAGGGGATACGATGCCAACGGGCACCTCAATGATTGAAAAAGGTGAGCCGGATATTGCTCCAGAGATGTGGAGTAACTCGATGCGTGAAGCATTGGATAAAGGTGTCGCTGAAAAACGTCTACGCTATGCCGGTAATTCACTCTCCGATGGTGGTGAAGAAGGTTTTTGGGTGCCAGAATATCTGGTTAAACAATACCCAGAGTTAACGACCATTGAGGGTGTTAAAAAGCACGCCGCACTGTTCGAACACCCAGAAGATGATAGTAAGTATGCTTTTTATGGCTGTCCTGCGGGTTGGAACTGTCAGATCAGTTCCGGTAATTTGTTTAAAGCGTTAAATATGGCTGATGCTGGTTTTGAATTGATCGATCCCGGTTCAGGTGCAGGCCTGTCAGGCTCTATCGCCAAAGCGTTTGCCCGTGAAGAAGCGTGGTTGGGCTATTACTGGGCACCAACTGCGGTGTTAGGTAAGTACAAAATGGTGAAAATCGACTTTGGTTCGGGCGTTGATAAAGATGAGTTTGTTAACTGTACTTCATCGAATGAGTGTGAAAACCCTAAAGTCACTATGTATCCGCCTTCGGCGGTGCAAACGGTAACCACTGAAGAGTTTGCTACGCGTTCCCCTGCGGCTTATGACTATGTGTCTAAGCGCTCTCTGACCAATAATCAGTTAAACAATCTGCTAGCTTGGATGGAAGATAATCAGGCTGATGGTGAAGTGGCGGCTGAGTACTTCTTGCTGGAACACGAAGACCTTTGGACACCTTGGGTTTCGGCCGATGTGGCTGAAAAAGTTAAGCAAGCATTGCAATAATCATTGCGCTTAAATGCTAAAAATCACTGCCTGATTGCCCACAGTAATCGGGCAGTGTTGTTTCTAAAAGAGGTTATTTATGGCTGATGCAAGCTGGTTGAGTGAGATACCCCAACTAAGCAGAGGGGATCTTAGGGATATTCGGAAATATCTGGATACCGCGTATCGTGATTTTTCCCGTGAATACGGTGAGATGATTGAAGGTTTTTTTGACCCTTTGCTGACATTTTTGGTTTGGTTTGAAAAGTTACTATTAGCAACGCCGTGGTGGTTGGTAATTGCCATTGTGGCGGGCCTGGCCTACCTTTCAAGCCGTTCATGGAAGCTGAGCTTGGGGGTGGTCATATCATTCTTTATGATTGGCTATTTCGGTATGTGGGATAATACCATGCGTACCATGAGTATTATTCTCGTTTGTACCTTCATGGCCATTGCCCTAGGGGTGCCCATAGGCATTGCCATGGCGCGCTCCGATCGGGTTCAGTCGGTGGTCACGCCGTTACTCGATATCATGCAGACGATGCCGGCATTCGTGTATCTGATACCGGTGGTGATGTTGTTGGGGATTGGTAAAATTCCGGGCGTAATTGCGGTTATTATTTATGCGATTCCACCGGTTATTCGCTTAACCAATCTGGGTATCCGGCTGGTGGATAAGGATGTCTTGGAAGCCGCCACGGCCTATGGTGCGAATTCGATGCAGCGATTAATGGGGGTGCAGCTACCCTTAGCGATGCCAACGATTATGGCCGGTATTAATCAGACGATTATGATGGCGCTATCGATGGTGGTTATCGCTTCGATGATCGGTGTGAAAGGCTTAGGTCAGCCAGTCTTGAAATCGATCACCAATCAGTATTTTACCTTAGGACTATTAAACGGCTTAGCGATTGTGGCACTGGCAATTATTTTTGACCGAGTCTCACAGGCATATGCCAAGCGTAGTCAGCGACATCTAGGGGGAATGGATAATGGTTGAATCGGATAACAACAGCGCCGCGACAACGCTGATTAAGATCGAAGGGCTGTATAAACTCTTCGGGAATAATCCCAAGAAATATATGCCATTGGTGCATGAAGGTAAAAGCAAGGATGAAATTCTGGCGGAGACTGGGCACACATTAGGCCTGAAAGATATTAATCTGACGATCAATAAAGGCGAGATTTTCGTCATCATGGGCCTGTCGGGCTCCGGCAAGTCGACTTTGATTCGTCACTTCAACCGTCTGATCGACCCTACCGAAGGGGTGATTGAGGTCGAAGGCACCGATGTGATGAAGCTTGGGCCTAAAGAGTTAGAACAGTTCCGCCGACACAAAATGTCGATGGTGTTTCAGCGCTTTGGCTTACTACCGCATAAATCAGTGGTTGATAATGTTGCTTATGGTCTCTCTATTCAGGGTGTCAGTAAGAGTGAAAGCAAGGCAAAAGCCGTTGAGTGGTTAGCGACGGTCGGTTTGGCCGGTTATGAAGATCAGTACCCGGCGCAGTTGTCAGGTGGTCAGCAGCAACGGGTCGGCTTGGCCCGAGCACTGTGTACCGATGCTGAAATTCTGTTGATGGACGAAGCGTTTTCAGCACTCGATCCCCTGATTCGTTCAGAGATGCAGGATCAGTTGATTGAACTGCAGGAAAAACTACATAAAACCATTATCTTCATCACCCACGATCTCGATGAAGCACTGCGTATCGGTGACCGTATCGCTATCTTGAAAGATGGTGAAATGGTACAGCAGGGTGAGCCTGAAGATATTCTGCTCAATCCTGCCAATGATTATGTCGAAGCCTTCGTGCGGGATGTTAACCGGGCACGTGCATTGACGGTTGAGACGGTTATGAAAGATCCGGCTTATCGTATCACTGCCAGTACCATCGAAGATGCCTTGAAGCAGATGAAGGGCTTTAAGGAAGACTATGGTTATTATGTCAACGAAGATGGCTACCAAGGGGTTCTGACAGAAGAAACGCTACAGGCCGCTTTTGACGATGATAAGAAAGCCGATCTGGATTCGCTTCAATATGAAGATCTTGAGGCCATTTCACAGGATGCGGTATTAGAAACGGTTATTCCCGATACACTCAATTCACAATACTCATTACCGGTTATTGATGATGATGGCAAAATAACGGGGCGTTTATCCCGTAGTACCTTGGCCGAAGTCTTGGGTAATGATGATAAGGTGACAGAAGAAAAACCAGCAGAGCCAAAATCGAACTAAGCGGTTGAAGGTGAGTCAGGTGATTTTAAAAAGGCCGATGCAGTATGCATCGGCCTTTTTTTTGTTTTAAGTCGGCTATTTAGTACGTTGATGCAGGGCTTATGTTTTGAATAGATACTTGGTTAGGGGATAGAATTGTGCCAATTTTACTGCATCTGAAAGGCTGAATGTTGCACCTAGCTTTAGACGAGTATATTTTGTACTAAATGGGTCGAGGATGTAGTGGCCATATGGAAATGAGTCTCAAATCTAAGGAAAGTATAATGGAACTGAGCAATGGTTTGTTATCAATAGCGAAAAAAATCACCTCTTACGCGCAGAACCTACAGACAGAAGAAGCAACTAAAAATGCTTTAGTTATGCCTTTTTTAAGTCAAGTTCTAGGTTATGACGTTTTCGATCCTAATGAAGTTATCCCGGAATTTACAGCAGATACCGGGACAAAAAAAGGTGAAAAGGTCGATTATGCAATAGTCAAAAATGGTGTAGTACAGATCCTAATCGAGTGTAAAAAAAGTGGTGAAGCTTTATCACTTAAACATGCATCACAGCTTTATCGATATTTTTCTGTCACAAATGCCAGAATAGCTATTCTGACTAATGGTAAAGATTACCAGTTTTATACTGATTTAGATGCACCCAACAAAATGGATGAAAAGCCTTTTTTAGAGTTGGACGTGTCAGATATTGATGATCATGTTCTGCCTGAGTTAGAAAAGTTGACGAAACAGTCTTTTGATGTCGATTCCGTTATTGATGCAGCTGGAGAACTGAAGTATCTGAGCCAAATTAAAAAAGTCATTGCGACTCAAATGAAGCAGCCTGAAGATGATCTTGTAAAGTTTTTTGCTTCTAGGGTGTATGAAGGGATGATTACTCAGAAAGTGCGTGAACAATTTACTGAGCTAACCAGAAAGGCGTTGCTTCAGTATGTTAACGATAAAGTTAATGAAAGATTAAAAAGCGCACTTGACGGGTCCAATGCAAAGTCAGAAGAACCCGAGGAAGAGCAATTAAGTGAGGCTGTTAGTAATGTCGTTGCTGCTGACCCTGATCGAAACATCGTCACGACTGAGGAAGAAATTGATGCTTATAATATGGTTAAGGCTATTGTTAGAGAAGTGATTGAGGTATCAAGGATAGCTGCAAGAGATACGCAGTCATATTTTGGTGTTTTGCTGGATGATAATAATCGTAAGCCTATCTGTAGGCTACATTTTAACCGTACTCAGAAATACATTGGCATACTGGACCATGATAAAAAGGAAACAAGGCACCCAATCAATGAGCTCGATGAGATTTTCGGTTTTGCAGATGCACTCAAAAGCACAGCTACGTCCTATTTGGATTAAGGCTGGAAAATTTAAGCGGGTTAGAGCGCCAGCCAATCGAGTAGGCCTTTAATACTGACTAACAGCGCAGAGGCGCCGGAAACAGCTAATAACATCGGCTTTGCAGAGGTTGTGGATAACTTGCCATCAATTTTTCGGGCTAAAAAGAAACCGAGAAACAGTCCCGGCACTATTTTTAAACTCAGCTGAGCACTGTGCCAGTCGAGGCTGCCTTTATAGATCAGCATTAACAGCGATATGGGCGTGCCGATCAGGAAAAAGGCGGCGATTTCGCTGCGCGCGGTAATTCTATCCTGCTGCTGATAGACCAGTGCGATCGGTGGCCCGCCTACGGAGGTGGCGGTGCCTCCCACACCGGAAAAGAAGCCGCCGATGATCAGGTTGATCGGGGTGGCTGAAATCTTGAAGTGCCAGAGGCTAAGACTCACGGCGGTGAGTACAGAAAAACCGAAGAAAAGGCTGAGCGCATATTGAGGCAGGGCGATTAATAGTGCTGCGCCGCACCAAGCACCGGGGATTCGCGCGATGGAGGCTGGCATGACTCGTCGCCAGCGCAAGGCACTGCGTTCTCGTATGACCATCATCAAGGCCAAACCAAAGCCGACTAATAAGACTGGGCCGGGGACATAAGCGGGGTTGAGTAGATAAAGTAATGGCGCAGCCAGTAGCCCATAGCCGATGCCCACGACCGTTTGCAGGGCTATGCCGCAGGTGACGATTAAAACGGCCAGTAGTTCCGGCAGGGTATATAACATGGTTTTCAGCTATTCACGAGTGAGGAGACAGTATGCCTGTGGATAAGACGAAGGGGTATCTCTAGATTAAAAATGCCCCAGCCAGAGAGGTGCAGTCAATGGTTGGGGCATGGGGTTGATCTAGCGGATGTTAAATCCGTTAGGTCAAACTGACTGTGTGGTGCGGCATATCGTTTAACGACCGCCAGCACCTTGACGAGAGCGTTCGGTATTGGCAACTAAGATACCATCGCCAATACGATTAATCTCAGCCCAGAGTTCGGTATCGATAGCGATACCGTCATCTACGCTTTGCTCTTTATTTAAGCGGATCTGCTCTGCGCTTATATGCCGGGCTTTACGGTTGCCCTGTGACTGTTGCAGTGATGAGGCTAGATTGACCCGTGAACTACAAATAATCGTAAGCGCTTGTTTGTCATCGATCTGTGTTGCTAAGTTTGTCTCCGCTTCACTGTAACTCGGGTAACGTTCGCCGGCTTTGATAGCGGCGGTATGTTCGGTAATCGTTTGACTGCCATTCTGCCAATAAGCGGTGACGCTAATCCCTCGGCGACCACAATCGGTGAGTGCCTTGAGAATAAATATACGGTTATGACAGTTATGCACGGTAACGGTTGCGATACCGTTTTCCAGTGCTTTGGCATGGGCAAGATCGACGGAGGCGGCGATACAGTTCAAGGCGCTACGGTTATGGCTATCGATAACGGCGGCGGTACTGTCTTCATAGATTACGGTACTGAGTGGTTTATCACTATCGTCACGAATATAGGGCAGTGCACTTTGTAACTCTTTAAGACCATCCAGGCCATGTTTTTCCAACCAAAGAATCATATTGGCGGCATCTTCATAATTGCCAACATAGTAAGCCGTGGCTTCAAAGCAGCGCCGTAGCGCCGCTTTCAATTCTGTCATTGAAATATGCATTAGCATGCTCCTTGTGCGCCGGGAGCCAGAGGCATAAACCAGTCGTCATTAAATGTTTTGCCAATATCTTCCAGTAGTGGCGCACCTTGGAACATCGTATTACGGACCCACAACTTAGAGCGTGGATCAAATTTTCCGACACCAAAGCAGGCGAGTTTGGCGCGCAATAGATGCATGGGCATAATCTCGCGATCCAGTAGGTTGGCCTGAATATCACCGTAAAGGCAGCGATTCATACTTTGAATACGGCGCACGATGCCACGTAGCTTGGGCTGTGCAACCATAAAGCGGGCGGTAGAGTGTTGTGGATGCTCGGTTATATAGTCGCACAGCTGGTCATAGCATTTACGCACCGCATAACCGACACCTAACGCCATCTGCTTATCTTTGCCGTCATCTTCGCGGACATCGCCTAAACGAGGCTCCATTTTCTCTTCGGAACGATACCAGAAAGTGTCTTTTGCCCCTTCGGCGGCAAAATCGAGTTTGAGTGCCCACTGATAACGCTGTTCAATCACCTGTTTTAACTGCTGTACCGGCATCACGGGATCAAGGTCGAGAAACTCTTCTGCTGTGTAGTGTTCTTCGAGATCATCCACCAGTTCTGGATAGAGCTCTAACAGTACAGATATCAGCATCTCTTGCCCCTGTAGTGAGCAGTTGGCTTCGCTCCAATGCAGCAGGTTATCCCAGCTTTCGATACCCTGAGCACAATGAGTCTCAATGGCTTGTAAATCTTGCAGCACTAAACGATTGTTTTCGCTTTGCCAGGCATCTTCGGTAACGGTCTGTTGTGTATGGGCGGTGCAGCGTTGTAGTAATTGTGGAAACTGCTGCAGCACTCGCTGATTGATATTGCCCAGTACGCGGATGCGAGCTAATGCCAGCTCTCGCATCTCTATCCACTGATTGATCAGTAACGGATGATTGATTAGGTAGGGCGCCATACCTAAGCCGGTGGAGTTGCCGATACCGAAGAAACGCTTAATATCGGTTTGCATCGGCGTATATGTGTCGGGGCTGCGATGACGCGCGATATGCTCGGCTTGTTGAAGGCTGAAGTTACGTAGCATCAGACAAACAAACATTTCGGCGGCGAATGGACGGGCAAAATCCGCATGGCGAGAGGCTACCTTTTCCCAATCGGCCATGCCGAGTTTGCCACTACCGTAGACGGCGGTGGTGCGATACAGATAGCCTACTCGGGCAATCTGAGCGATGTCAGGCTGTTCACCGCTGGCGAGCTGATCGACAACATAGTCGAAATTACGGGCACTGCGGTTGGCGCGGGAGAGGACAAATACGCGGGCGTCGACACGACCCGCTTCCTGTTTAGGTACATTCTGGCGCAGTTTAGCTAGATATAGATCGTCTATTTCCCCTTCGACCAGCGCCATGGTTAGATCCCATTGAGTGGCAATCACTCGATCATTGCGGTCTTCGGCAGAGAGATAATCGGAAAACAGCACAAAGCTATAGCATTTATGAGGGGTTTTGATGCTGTAAATAACGGTGCCGTAACCCTGTTTATCGAGCTCAAAGTGGCTGGCGCTGATCTGCCAGCGCTCGCGCATAATACGTCGCACCAAGGTACGCATAAAACTTAGCCGACTCTGATGCAGAGCGCCGAGCCTTTCTAAGTTCATCACCTGATCAGCGGGACGCAATGGCAGTGCGTTTTCCCCTCGTAGAGCAGCCTGTATAGCAGCGGGCATGGTCATTGTTATTATCCTCTTAAATAGCCGCACATCGTTTTTTATCATTAAACCTATCGATGTGTCCAAAACCTTAAACAGTGTTTGCTCTGTTCGCTCAACAGCGGGCTAGCATCTCGTTGCAACCCGCAGCGGAACAGGGAGCTAAACGACAAGGCGGTACTTATCGATGTTGTCGTCTCATCTGATGGCTTTATTTGAAAGCCATTTTGAGTGTCCTGTTCGGTTAGGGGTAATCATGGGCTATATCGGGGATAACATACAAATCAGAAGGTTATATCGTTTAATAAGCAAAACTTATCAAATACATCAAACTATTATTTTTTCTATGGATTACGTTGCTGCAGGGCCACTCACGCAGACAATGTTTTTGTCGCTGCTGATTCACACCACATGGTTGCTGGCGAGAATAAAGTCGACGAGAGCCTGTGCTGGGGGTGTCAGTGATTTATTCGTCAATTTGACGATCCCGATTCGACGTACGACCACGGGAGCACTCAGAGGTATAAAACACAGGGTTTGACTGTCTTTAGGGACGGCATAACGGGGCAGGGTGGTGACACCAAACCCGGCTTCTAGCATAGCGATGAGTGAGATCATGCTAGAGACGTAGAACTGTGAATTATGAATCAAAGGCTCCGCCTCACTGCCTTCAAATAAACGCGATGTACCATTACCGATCAACCGGTGGTTACACAGTTCTTGCCAGTGCAGCTCTTTATATTTGGCCAGAGGATGATGGATAGGGCAAACGACGCCGATCTGATCTTCCCAGATCGGGATAAAGGTTTTATCACTGTGTTCCTCTTCGTGAAATAGGTGAGCAATGCCGAAGTCGACCTGTTGATTCTCCACCATGCGATAGACCGCTGAGGAGTTGTCATCGAAAAAGCTGATATGTAAGTCGGGCGTATCGTTAACAAATTCGAATAGCAGTTCAGGCAAGACCTGACTGGCAATCGATGGCACCGATGCGAGCCGCAGGTGACCGGTTTTATGTTCGGCCAGTAGGGTCATGTCTTCGGCAATGCGATCGTGATGCTCAATCAGTTCTTTGGCTTTAGGCAGAAAGTATTTACCAAAGGGGGTTAGCTCGGTCTTGGCAGTTTTCGCATTGCGTTTTTCAAATAGCGATTCACTTAACTTATTTTCGAGATCGCGAACCGATAGCGAGATAGCGGGTTGAGTACGGTGCGCTTTTTCTGCGGCGGCATGAAAGCCTTTAAGTTCGGCCACCCAGACAAAATGACGTAGTTGAGTAATCTTCAGTTCCGGTAGCATCGTCGACTCCAGCCATGTGATGAGGGAAATATCTAAATAAGAAAACCTTATCAGCGAATATTATTTATTAATTATTCTTATTGAATCACAAAATCTATGATGGATCTATCAACATTCAGGAGGTCAATATGTCTGATTCAATTTTTCGTAATTACATTGCAGGTGAGTGGGTAGAGGGTAACAACGGTCATGTCGCTAATGTTAGCCCCGCCGATACCTCTGATGTTATTGGTTTATACGCTCAGGCTGATAAGGCTCAGACAGACGCGGCGATTGCAGCGGCTGCGGTTGGCCAGCTTGAATGGCAAAAGAGTGGCTTAGAGCAGCGTTATTCTGTGCTCATGGCGATTGGTGATGAGTTGATCGCCCGTAAAGATGAACTGGGTGAGTTGCTGGCCCGCGAAGAGGGTAAAACGCTGGCAGAAGGTGTCGGTGAAACTTATCGTTCGGGGCAGTTCTTCCATTACTATGCCGCTGAAGTGTTACGCCAGATGGGTGAAACGGCGGATTCTGTTCGCCCAGGCATTGAGATTGAAACCCGTCGCGAACCCGTGGGTGTGGTCGGTATTATCACTCCGTGGAATTTCCCGACGGCGACCGGTGCGTGGAAGATTGCGCCTGCTTTAGCCTTTGGTAATGCGGTAGTTTGGAAACCCGCTAATCAGGTGCCTGCATCGGCGTGGGCGCTGACAGAGATTATCTCCCGTCAGGGACTACCTGCTGGTACTTTTAACCTTGTGATGGGGCCGGGTGCTGAGGTCGGTGATACCTTGATTAACTCCCGTGGAATTAACGCGCTGACCTTTACCGGCTCATTGGAAACCGGGCGTAAGGTGGCGGCGGCAACGGCGGTTAATCTGGTTAAGTGTCAACTAGAGATGGGCAGCAAGAATGCGCTGGTGGTGCTCGATGATGCGGATCTCGACAATGCGGTTGAGTGTGCCGTTGGTGGTGCGTTTGGTGGCACGGGTCAGAAGTGTACGGCGTCTTCTCGTTTGATTGTGACTGAAGGTATTCACGATCGTTTTGTGGCTGCCATGGTCGAACGGATGAAGCAACTGGTGGTTGGTCATCCGCTGAAAGCCGGTGTTCATATTGGTGCCGTCGCTGATGCTCGGCAGATGGAACAAAACCTCAACTATCTAGCCATCGCTAAACAAGAAGGCGGGCAGTTGGTTTATGGCGGTGAAGTGCTGACAGAAGAGACCGATGGTTACTACATGCAACCGGCGCTATTCACCGAAACCACAAATCAGATGACGATTAACCGTGAAGAAGCGTTCGCGCCTATCGGCTGCATTATCAAAGTGAAGGATTATGACGAAGCCTTGGCGACCCTGAATGATACTAACTTCGGTTTGACCGGCGGTATCTGTACCGAATCACTGAAATACGCGACACACTTTAAGCGCAATGCCAAAACCGGCTGTGTGATGGTGAATCTGCCAACCGCAGGCACCGATTATCATGTGCCTTTTGGTGGCCGCAAAGACTCTAGCTTTGGCCCGCGTGAGCAGGGTAGTTATGCTAAAGAGTTTTATACCGTTGTTAAAACTACCTATATCCGTGGTTAACGGAGGCGAATGATGCACAATTTACAAACACAGCCGGCACATATGGCGCTGCATAACGACCTGATTGTGGTTGATGGCTTACAGTATTCCAACTGGAGTCGGGATATCTTCGAGCAGCTGCGCGATGGTGGTGTGACGATGGTCCATGCAACCATTGTGTATCACGAGCAGATTCGTGAAACCCTGCTACGAATCGCTGAGTGGAATCGTCATTTTGAGATGAACAGCGATCTGATTATGCCGGTGAGAAGCGCTGCCGATATCCGCTTAGCGAAACAGTTAGGTAAGGTGGGCGTCATGTTTGGCGCACAAAACTGCTCACCGATTGAAGATGATATCGGCATGGTTGAGGTGATGCGTGAGCTGAACCTGATGATTATGCAGTTGACCTATAACAATCAGAGTTTGTTGGCTTGTGGTTGCTATGAAGCGCACGACAGTGGTGTCACACGGTTTGGCCGGCAGGCGATTAAAGAGATGAATCGGGTCGGCATGATTGTCGATATGAGTCACAGTGGCGAACGCAGCACGCTGGATGCGATCGAGATTTCTGAACGGCCCATCGTGATCTCCCATGCCAACCCTTCGAGTTTTCATGCGGCTAAACGCAACAAATCCGATCAGGTGCTGAAAGCACTAGCGGAGTCGGGAGGGCTGTTGGGCTTTAGTCTTTATCCGTTCCACCTAAACAATGGGCCGGATTGCAGCCTCAATGAATTCTGCGACATGGTCGCGAGCACCGCCGATATGATGGGGATTGATCATATTGGCATCGGCACCGATCTGTGTCAGGCACAGCCTTTATCTGTGTTGGAATGGATGCGAAATGGCCGCTGGTCGAAGGCGATGGATTATGGCGAAGGCTCAAAAGCCAATGCGGATTGGCCTAAGCCGTTGTCCTGGTTCCGTGATAGTCGGGATTTCCCGAATCTGACTCAGGGGCTGTTGGCACGAGGGTTTAGCGCTACGGAAGTGGGCAAGATTATGGGGCTTAACTGGCTTAACTTTTTGGATGAAGGGCTTAAGCCTCAATAACCTGAGCAGTAGAGAAAAACCGTATAGATAGTTTAAAGCTGTTTATGATTCAGCCAGCTGATCGTCCTGTCTGAATCATAGATTTACCTGATAATTAAGAAATATAAAGATCCGTCAGGAGACGACTATGACTAACGCAACGCAAGCTGTTGTTACCGGACAGCAGGTTTTGAATGATGAGACAGAGATGGCTGGTAAAAAATTATTGGCCGGTGTTGATCTGCCGGTATTTTTGATCAGTGGTGGTGTGTTGGTGCTGTTTGTGGCACTAGCGTTGTACGACATAGACATGATGAGTGGTTGGGTCAATACGGGGTTTGCGATATCGACTCAATATTTTGGCGCTTATTGGCAGGTGCTGTTACTGCTCACCTTCGTCATCGGCCTGATGTTGACGATAGGGCGGACGGGCTCGGTGGTTTTAGGCGGCGTTAAAACCCCAGAAATGCCACGATTTCAGTGGATTTCGGTGATTATGTGTACGCTCTTAGCGGGTGGTGGTGTGTTTTGGGCCGCCGCCGAGCCAATGGCACATTTTACCTCGCCTCCACCGCTGTTTGCGGCGACTGAAACGGGCACGGTTGGTGCGGCTTATAATGCCTTAGCACAGAGTTTTATGCACTGGGGATTCCTTGCATGGGCGATTCTTGGCAGCCTAACCGGCATTGTGTATATGTATCTGCATTATGAAAAAGGGTTGCCGTTAAAACCGCGCACACTGCTCTATCCGGTGTTTGGCGATAAGGTAATGACCGGCCCTTTTGGTGCGCTTGTTGATTCCAGTTGTGTGCTAGCCGTCGTGGCTGGCACCGTTGGACCTATCGGCTTTCTGGGGTTACAGGTTAGCTTCGGTTTAGAGAAGCTGTTTGGTATTCCTGACACTTATACCACTCAGGTGATGATCCTAGTGGCCTTAATCTGCATCTATACGCTCTCGGCGGTCACGGGGGTGACTAAGGGGATTCAAATACTGAGCCGAGCGAACGTGATTCTTGCCGTGATTCTGATGGCCTTTATTTTACTGTTTGGTCCGACCGCTTTTATTATCGACGGCTATTTGCAGTCTTTCGGTATCTACCTGAATCAGTTTCTTCCAATGGCGACGTTTCGGGCTGATACCGGCTGGTTGGATTGGTGGACGGTATTCTTCTGGGGTTGGTTTTTAGGTTACGGCCCATTGATGGCGATGTTTGTCGCGCGGATCTCTAAGGGACGCACGATTCGTGAAATGATCCTGTTGATCTCGGTTGTGGCACCGATTATCACTTGCTTCTGGTTCACCATTGTTGGCGGCAGTGGGCTAGCCTATGAACTGGCCAATCCAGGGGTGATCTCTGAGCCTTTCACCGGCTTTAACCTACCGGCGGCGCTGCTGGCGATTACCGATCAGTTACCCATGGGCTTTATGATCTCGGTGCTGTTTCTGGTGTTAACCACTATTTTTGTGGCCACCACCGGTGACTCAATGACCTATGCCGTCTCGATGGTGATGACCGGTACAGATCATCCGCAGAGTTCGGTGCGCGTATTCTGGGGTGTCATGATGGGGGTTGTGGCCGCTTTATTAGTCTCGATAGGCTCCGGTGGTATCTCGGCACTGCAGTCATTTATCGTTATTACCGCCGTGCCAGTGTCACTTGTTCTGTTGCCCTCGCTTTGGACGGCACCACAAATTGCCCGCAAGATGGCGGACGAGCAAGGCTTGTAATGCGGTTGATATCCACCGTTTAGGAGGGCCAAACAGAAGGTTTGCCTGAGCGATCAATATCGCCGGGCAAACATTATGTGAGGCACCGGCTTTATTTATATATTTAAAAGTGAATTGCTATGAAACACGCTGTAAAAACAGATCTGTTTGCCTCGAAAGCACCGCTTGAGTGGGCTGTTATTGCCAATGGTCAATTATCCACCGCGCAGATTCCGATCAATGCGCAAGGGCAAGTGGTGGACGGCGGGATTGAAGCTCAAGCACGCCAAACGATGGACAACTTTAAACACACCATTGAAGCGGCTGAGCTGACGATGGATGATGTAACCCAAGTACTGATATATGTGACTGATCGCGATTTGTTACCGGCCTTTAATCGAGTGTATGCAGATTATTTCACTGCACCTTATCCAAATCGTGCCGCAATGGTGGTTGCGGGGCTCGCGCGGGAAGAGATGCTGTGTGAAATCGTTGCCTATGCGGCGGTGCCTAGTCTTTGAATAGAACGTTGCTTTGAACTTGTGATATGTCTTAAAAACCGCCTTATGGCGGTTTTTTAAGTTGTAGCTTTGTTGATGCTGTTTTTTTATTTACGCCATTTGGCCCAGGGATCATCGTTATCGGTTACGGATTCAGAGGAGGCCGATGCGGGTCTCGAAGGTTTCCTGCGTTGTTTATCCCGCGCATTTTCCTCTTTACTCGAATAGCCCTGCTTACCCTGAGAACGGCTAGTGCGGTAGCTTTTAGTTTTATTATGCTCGGCTGCTTTGAGGGCTTGTTTTTCACGCATCCGTTCGGCATCTTCGAGGCTCAGCTCTGCCGGTTGCCGAGGTGTTTGACCTTCAGGAATGATGCGATCTCTAGGTGATAGATCAAACTGTTCAGATGAGACGCGTGGCAGATTTTTGAATTTATAGAGATAGAACAACTCAACCTTTTCCCGTGCCCAATCGGTTTTCTTGAGAAACTTAATGCTGGATTCAATACTGGGGTTGGTCTTGAAGCAATTGATGTTGAGGTAAGCGTAAAGAATCTCAAACCCATAATGATCGACTATCTGAGTTAATAACTCTTTTAAGCCGAGACCGTGTAGTGGGTTATTTTGGTAGTTGATCTCGTCTGTCATAATGATGCCCGGCAATCGCTGCCTGTAAGTGTGCTGAATAGGGTTAAGTATGGGCATCATACCTGTCGCCGTCCAGACAACCTAGTGTAAAGCCGTGATTGCAACTGAATTTAGACCCCTGCACCGAGTGGTGGATGGTTCGGTGTCCCTATGATCCATCATCATGAGTGAGGCACTGAAGAGATAACAGTGATATCCGAGTGTGTCTATCCGTCATATTGCCATCTGTTGTCTTGATATCGTTCTGTTAAACTGAGAAGGTGCAACGATAAAAATAATTGCAAGGGATTCCTATGCCATCTGTGAGCAACGCCATTATCCGTATCAAAAACCTGCGATTACGCACCTATATTGGTTTTAATCCAGAGGAGCGCGAAAAGCTACAAGATGTCGTCATCAATATCGAGATTCATTACCCTGCGGCCAAAGCGGCGATCAGTGATGATGTTGAAAGAGCGCTCAACTATAAAGTGGTCTGTAAAGATATTATTCAGCATGTGGAAGAGGGGCACTTTTTATTACTAGAAAAGCTGGTCGGTGATGTGTTGGAAATAGCCACGGCTCACCCGTGGGTGACCTTCGCCAGTGTGACCATTGATAAGCCTCATGCGCTACGGTTTGCTGATTCAGTGTCGCTGACGTTGGAAAAGCACTGCTGTGAGTCTTCAGGCGAATTAAATCGATAGACATAGGGCGGCGACTCATTGATCGCTTGTATCGATAGTTCAGAGCTATAGCCTTCGAGATAGCGTCTTGTTTATCTATAATCCTGATAGCAGTTAAGGTAATATATTCGGCTCTATTAAATGTTTTGATTCAATAGGTTTGGCTGAAATATGTTGCTAATGATCGATAACTACGACTCGTTTACTTACAATGTCGTGCAATATCTGGGTGAGTTAGGCGCTGATGTTCAGGTGTATCGTAATGATGAAATTACCCTAGAACAGATTGAGGCGCTTAAGCCTGATCAATTGGTCATCTCTCCAGGCCCCTGTACCCCGAATGAAGCGGGTATCTCCGTTGCGGCGATTAAATACTTTGCCGGTAAACTGCCTATTTTCGGTATCTGTTTGGGCCATCAGAGTATGGGTCAAGCCTTTGGTGGTGATGTGGTGCGTGCCCGTCAGGTGATGCACGGTAAAGTATCGCCCGTTTATCACCATAATACTGGGGTCTTTAAAGGGTTGGAAAATCCGGTTTCTGTGACGCGCTATCATTCGTTGGTGATCGATAAAAACACGCTACCCGATTGTCTTGAAATAACAGCCTGGACTCAGAACGAAGACGGCTCTGTGGATGAGATCATGGGGGTTCGGCATAAAGAGTTGGATCTCGAAGGGGTACAATTTCACCCAGAATCGATCTTGACTCAGCAAGGCCATGATTTGTTGCAAAACTTTTTGAACCGAGGATAACAAGGTCACAATGGATATCAAACAAGCGCTGGCGCGGGTGGTCGAGCATATCGATCTGAGCCGTGATGAAATGGTTGACGTTATGCGTCAAGTGATGACGGGTGAATGTTCCGAATCACAGATTGCCGGTTTTCTCATTGCTCTACGGATGAAGAGTGAGTCGATCGATGAGATCACTGGCGCCGCGCAGGTGATGCGTGAGTTGGCGACGCCGGTGAAGGCGACGGCCGCGCCGTTGGTTGATATCGTTGGCACCGGTGGCGATGGCGCCAATTTGTTTAATGTGTCATCGGCGAGTGCATTTGTAGCGGCGGCTTGTGGCGTGAATGTCGCTAAACACGGTAACCGAGGCGTCTCTTCTAGTAGTGGTAGTGCCGACCTGCTTGAACAAGCGGGCATTAGCCTAGAGCTGAGTGCTGATGCGGTGGCGCGCTGTATCGATGAAGTAGGTGTAGGCTTTATGTTCGCGCCGGGCTTTCATGGTGCGATGAAACATGCCATCGGTGCCCGTCGAGCCTTAGCGACGCGAACATTATTTAATATTCTTGGGCCGATGACCAATCCGGCGGGCGCACAACGCTTGGTGATTGGTGTCTTTAGCAAGACACTCTGTCGACCGATGGCCGAGGTGATGCAGCAACTCGGTGGCGAGCACATCATGGTGGTGCATGCCGAGGATGGCTTGGATGAGATTAGCCTCGCAACTCATAGCTATGTGGCCGAATTGAAACACGGAAGCATTTCGGAATACCGCGTCTCACCTGAAGATCTTGGCATTGAAAGTCGAAGTTTGATCGGTTTAGAGGTCGATAGTCCTGCAGAGTCGTTAGCGCTGATTCGTAAAACGTTTGCTGGAAATGATGATAGCGTGGCGAAGAAAGCCGCGGCGATGATTGCGCTGAATGCTGGTGCGGCCATTTACTTGAGTGGTCAGGCAGATAGCCATAAAGCGGGTGTAGCACAAGCACTGGCGGCGATTGAGTCGGGCGCCGCACTGAAAAAAATGCAACAGTTGGCTGATTTTAGTCAGTCATTGAATGGTTGAGTTAACGATGACAGATACACCCACCATATTAAAAAAAATCATTGCTCGTAAACATGAAGAAGTGGCAGAACGCGCCGCGAAGGTCAGTCTTGATGAGTTAAAAGCAACGATTGAAAAGCAGCAGGGCAGTGCGTTTGATCCGCGTGGTTTTGCCTCGAGTCTCGCAAATACGCTGGCGGCTGGTCGCTCTGCGATTATTGCGGAAGTGAAGAAAGCGAGCCCATCTAAGGGCGTTATTCGTGATCCTTTTGTGCCAGCAGAGATTGCCCGTTCATATCAGGCGGGCGGTGCCAGTTGTTTGTCAGTATTGACCGATGCCGACTTTTTTCAGGGCAGTGAAGCTTACTTGATGGAAGCGCGCGCGGCGTGTGCATTACCGGTGATCCGTAAAGACTTTATTGTCGACCCTTATCAGGTCTATGAAGCGCGTGCCATAGGGGCGGATTGTATTTTGCTGATTGTTGCCGCGTTGCAAGATCAGCAGATGGCCGATCTGAACGCCCTAGCCGCCGAGCTAGGCATGGATGTGCTGATCGAAGTGCATAATCAGCAAGAGTTAGAGCGTTCTCTGCCGTTAGGCAACCGTTTAGTGGGAATCAATAATCGCGACCTACACAGTTTTGAAGTTTCACTCGATCATACCTTTGATCTGTTGGATATGATTCCAGAGGATCGCATTGTGGTGACCGAGAGCGGCATTCAAACGCGTGCCGATGTGATGGCGATGCGAGAGCATCATGTTGATAGCTTCCTGGTGGGTGAAACCTTTATGCGAGCCGACGATCCAGGCGCTAAGTTAGCCGAACTGTTTGTTCAATAATAACGATTTGAAGAAGATACAGCGATTATGCAAGCAAAAGTAAAATGGGACGGCGATGTTCGTTTCAAAGGAACTACCGGTTCTGGGTTTGATATCACCTTAGATGGCGAACTCAAGCAGGGCCCACGGCCTATGGAAATGATTCTATTGGGCTTGGGCGGATGCACCTCTTATGATGTAGTGGGTATTCTGAAGAAAACTCGTCAAGATGTGGTGGATTGCGTCGCGGAAATTGATGCAGAACGTGCCGATGCCGTACCTGCTGTTTTCACTAAGATTCATGTTAAGTTTATCGTCTCTGGCCGTGATTTGAATGAGAAAAAAGTGGAACGGGCCGTGAAGCTGTCGGCAGAACAGTATTGCTCAGCCTCCTTGATGCTGGAAAAAGGCGGTGTTGAAATTACTCACAGTTTTGAAATCGTTGAAGTCGAGTAAGCGTCGCTGTTCTGATTGTGTTTGGGGAGGCCGAGGGTTAGGGAAGGTGCGAATAAGTCCGTTATGTTCTCTGCGGCCATTAGAATGGCCAGATACGCGAAAGCCAGTGCAGCG